>NZ_QXQP01000009.1 GCF_003660265.1 Helicobacter mehlei | reverse complement strand
AATTTCTCAATTTCTCAATTTCTCAATTTCTCAATTTCTCAATTTCTCAATTTCTCAATTTCTCAATTTCTCAATTTCTCAATTTCTCAATTTCTCAATTTCTCAATGCGAGAGCAATTAAGAAGTAGAAGGGTTGTGGGTTGAGGAGGATGGTAAAAACTAATTCTATTGGAGGCAAAGATGCAAGTTAGCAATGAAAAAGAGTTGGCTGAGGCGATTGAAAATGGGGAAAATTCCATTGAGATAGTGGGCGATTTTTCAAAAAAGATCGTTAAAATCAAAGCGACTGGCGATGTAGCGTGGGGCATTGCTATTGCTGCTATTGCGGCAGCTGTTGCTATGGCTATTGCGAGTGGCGGACTTGCAGCACCTGCTAGTCTTTTTACAGCGGCTGGAGCTGTAGGGATTCTTGGAACTGGTCCTACCATTTCGGCAGTTACCATTGCAGTTGCGGCTGGGGGTGTCGGTGTGTTAAACAAATTGCGAGGTTATAATCTAAAAAAGATTTCTGACAATCATGTCATTCTCACTAAAGCGTAAAGAGAGGAGAACCCATGGCACACTATAAAAACCAAGAAGACATGTTTAAACAACGCGCAGAAAACAACAAAAAGCAAGGGGATCGCTACTACGCCCAAAGCAAGGAAGCAGAGGTGAGGGGGGATAAAGAAGCCGCCAAAAACTACATGGCACAAGCACAATACCAGTATAAATCCCAAAAGCAAAATGAGGCTAAGGCACAGGAGCATAAGGGTAAGGAGTGGTAGTCTAGAAGTAGGAGGGGTATATTCTTTTAGAGTGCGAAAAAGGTGGGGGATATGAGAGACTGCTATGGCAATGTAATAAGGACCAAAAACCAGCATCTTTTGAAACACACTCGGCATTACTTCCACTGAAAACTCTAAATCAAGCTAGTCTTTGGTGCTATTTTTTTCAAAAACAGCGGCAACCCGCTGTTCTCCTCCTATTTCTGTGGTGTAGTAGGCTTCACACACAATATGGTAGAGAGAGTCTAAATCAGCAACTTTACAGATAAGCAATTTGTTATCTTTAAGTATTTGAGGCCGATATTTTTGAGCGTATTTTAAGTAGGCATTCCGTTTTGTTGGATCGCCATTCTTTTTAAAAATCTCCAAATTCTCATTTTGCAATAAAAAATCGATTCTAGCCAGCTTTGTTTTTGGTAGAGTAGGTTGGATTTTGTCTAAGTCTAAATCTAGGTGCAAATATTGGTAATCAGAGTTCTTAATAGCTCTAAGTCCTTGTCTAAGATCTTGAACTTTTTTTCAAAAAAGTGTGGCAATATGCGCTCCAAATCCTTAATGTCTTTAAAATAAAGCTTCTCGTCTTTCCGACTCCAATAAGCATCTATTTGTTCGCGAATCAAAATGACTGCTCCATTCTCAATGCATGGTTTGTTGCCTAAAAGAACAAAACCTTTCTTGATGACAGCACCCCGTCTAATTGCCTGGAAGTACAATTTAACATCATCCCCTTCTTCTGTGCGCACAAACAGCACTTTAGACTGGTTTTTTCGATTGCTATCATTCTCTTCCAATACATTTAGGTCAATCGTATTGAGACTAGAAGTGTCGCCACCTATCACAAGCTCAAGATGATAGTCTTCAAGCATTTTCAAGGGAGCTTGGATATAAAATGTCTCCTTTTTTTCTAAACTTCTCCCATGCTCTTTGCGATAGTCTTTCTTTTGGCAATTCTCATATGTTTTAAGATCCCATGTGTCTTCTAAAGATATATTGCCAACACGATAGTTTGTCCCTCCTATGTGGCAATAGAGTATGGACATTGTTATTTCACTCCCTTATCAAGAAAAACAAATTCATCAAGACCAATGAGCTTTGGATACTGCTTTTCTATTTTGAGCTTTCTTTTTGAGATCAAAAACACTTTGTATTTTGCATACTTTGAGGAGTTGCCGGTGATTTGACTAGGGTCAATAGAAATCTCGTAAAAATGATATTTAAAAAACAAAAGATAGGGGTTAAAATAGGAAAATTTCCCCTTGAGGATTAAAAGATAAATAAGCACAAACACCACAATAAATAGGGTGCAATTTTCAAGGCTAACCGCAATGACAAAATAGGCAATGTAGATAGGGATGTATTTAGGTTCAGCCACCTCCACCATCTCCACAGCGCGCATTGCATCCTCGGGAGGCATGTACCTTGCAACAAGGTATATGTAAAGCCAAGATAATAGGGCAAAAACTCCACATACAACCACAACACCCAAAAGATTAAGAAAGGTGTAATGAGCGTGGTGCTTGTGCAAATAAAAAATCGCCCCTGCAGGCGTGAGCGCAAGCCCCACATAGACAAAATAGAAAAAATCCAAAAAGGTCTTCACACCCAAACTCCCTTAAGGCGCACCAAACTGAATTTTTTAAATTCTAAGACATAAAAGCAAATACTAAGATTGTTTTTTGTGCGCATCTTAAGAAAAACAAGGACATACAATCCTCCAAGCGATAGAGGGCAAGGGTGCATGGTCCCCATAAATCCAAAACAATGCGCTAAAATCCCTCTCATGTTCAACAAAAACATTTTTCTCTTGCTCTTAGGGCAGGCTCTGAGCGGGTCGGTGGTTTCTCTGCTCACCTTTAGCAGCGCGCTAGCGGGTCAATGGCTTTTAGGGCACACCACTCTAGCCACTCTGCCCGTTACCACGACCCTTATAGGGGCGTTTGTGGCGGTGTGCTTTTTAGCTTCTATCTTTCAAAAATATGGCAGAAAAAGGGCATTTTTAGGCGCGTCTTTGTTAGGGGTGGTGGGGGCTAGCTTAGGCATTGTAGCCTTGTTGGATCAAAGCTTTATGCTCTTCTGTCTAGCAACCTTTTTGCTAGGCTTTTTTATCGCGCTTAACCAGTTTTATCGCTTTTTAGCCATAGAAGCCATTGATACAACTTGGCAAAACAATAGAGCCACCGCCCTTGTGGTGAGTGGAGGGATTTTAGGAGGCATTTTAGGACCATATTTAGGCAATGTAGGCGTTTCTCTCTTTAGTGTGCCCTTTGTGGGTTCTTTTGGGTTTGTGGGTTTGCTTTGTATGCTCCATATGGCATTGAGCTTTTTGCTAAGGTTAAGACCCTTTAGCGTCAAAGAAAGCCCCAAAGTACCCCTAAAAACTCTCTTAAAAGAACCCCATTTTCTCTTAGCCACTTGTGCGTGTGGCTTAGGCTCTGGGTTGATGACTTTAGTGATGCACGCCACGCCTCTAGCCATGCATGCGTATCATTTTAGCTATACACAGAGTCAAGGCGTGTTAGCCGCCCATTTTGTGGCGATGTATGCGCCTAGCTTGTTTTTAGCTTTTTTGAGCAAGAGTTTAAGCCCTATACGCTTAGTTGTGTTAGGGCTGTGTTGCTACGCATGGGCAAGTGTTATCGCGCTTTGTAGTGTTAGTTTTTTAGCTTTTTGGCTTTGTTTGGTGTTAGTGGGGGTGGGCTGGGCACTCAGTTTTAATGGAGGCACTTTTATGCTCAATGCCATGCAATCTGATCACAAATTGCGCCTGCAGGGATTCAATAGCTTGTGTGTCTTTGGGGGCAATGTCTTAGCTAGCGCGTCTGTGGGTTTGATTCTTGCCTATGGGAGTTGGGCGGTGTTGCATGGGATTTGTTTAGGGGTGATTGTGTTGTTTTTGGGGGTTATCTATGCACTTAAGGCAGGCTAAAAATTCAACACCCTAATACCGATAAACCTGCGCTTTGCAAAGGTAGGAAAGTAGGGTGATGCGGGGGAGGTTTTCCTTAACTTGTTTTTTGTGTTTAATTTCTCTTTTTTAATTGTATTCTAATTCTTTGTGCGCCACCATTCTCTATTCATTTGTGGGAGGAAAAAGATGAAAGTTAGCAATGAAGCGGAGTTGGCAAAAGCGATTCAAAGTGGGGTATCTACCATTAAGGTAGAGGGCGATTTGAAAAATAAGGTCATTAAAATCAAGGCTACTGGTGCCGCAGCGTGGGCCGTTGCCATTACTGCTATTGGGGCAGCTGTTGCAATTGTTATTGCAAGTGGCGGACTTGGAGCACCTGTCAGTCTTTTCACCGTAGCAGGAGCTGTAGGGATTTTAGGGACAGGTCCTACCATTTCTGCAGTTACCATCGCCGTTGTAGCTGGGGTGTCGGTGTGTTAAACAAATTGCGAGGTTACGATCTAAAAAGACTTCTGACAACCGTGTCATTCTCAGCTGAGATATAAAGAGGAGAAATCCATGGCTCATTACAAAAACCAAGAGGGCATGTTTAAGCAACGCGCAGAAAACAACAAAAAACAAGGGGATCGCTACCACGCCCAAAGCAAGGAAGCAGAGGTGAGGGGCGATAAGGAAGCCGCTAAAAGCCACATGGCACAAGCACAATACCAGTATAAATCCCAAAAGCAAAACGAGGCCAAAGCACAGGAGCATAAGGGTAAGGGGTAGGGTAGATACACCTCTCTTGTGCAAGAGTGGGGAAGTAAGCTAGCACGCCATTGAAAATCTGCCGTGCAGACACACCAAATGCAGGTTGTGGGGGCATTTTCACTAACTTTGCCATTAAGAATAGACCCGATATGGCATGGTGATAATAGCATTTTGCTTGTGGATAATGACATATCCCGTTAAATACAACAATACAAGTACTATCTGTGCTTATTTAGAATTTTAAGCAAAGAGTTTGGGTTTTTGTCTCAAAAGAAAGATGGTGGAGTGTAGGGGGCTCGAACCCCTGACCTCAACGCTGCCAGCGTTGCGCTCTCCCAAACTGAGCTAACACCCCAAAAGCGCAATTATAGCATGTTCGCCCATAAAACTCAAGAACCCAACTCTTGGTAATGTTGCAGATACGCCTTCTGCATACGCTCTTCTAGTTCCACATACCAATCTGTATTAAAATCAGGCTCATAAGCGTCTAATAGTACCATTCTTAAGCGTGTGTGCGTGGATTCTAAAGGTTTGCTATTAAAAATCTTGCGCGTATTGAGGAGCAAAATGGGTTGGATTTTGAGCTTGAAACGCTCGGCTAATAATTTTGCCCCGGGCTTAAAGGGCAAAAACTTCTCCCCACCCTGCCCCCTCGTGCCCTCTGGAAAGATCACTAAGGGGCGATTTTGTTCCAATTTTTCCTTAGCCATTTTGAGCAAAGAGGCTAGCCCCCTTTTATCCTGCCGATCAATTAAAATCATCTGCGGGGTTTTGAGCGCATAGCCATAATAGGGGAGATCGCCTAATTCCTTCTTAGCCACCCAACAGATATTGCGCGGATGGTAGGCCTCTAGGCAAATAATATCAATAATGCTTTGGTGGTTGAGCACAATTAAATTGGCACTCAAATCAAATTCGCCGACCTTCTCTAAGGGCGCACCCATCAAAAAGAAAAAGGAGCGGCACCACTTGCGCGTGCTGCGGCAATTATTGTGCTTGCGGGTTAAAAAATTCATCAAAATAATAAAACCCAGCCCTAACCCAACAACCAAGAGGGCATAAACCCCACGAATCCTACTCCACATTTGTTTTTTTCACCCAGCCAATTCTCTCATCTTGAGTCAAGATTTTATCATATTGCGCATGCGATTCGATAATTTTAACCGGTATGGAATGTGTGGTGATGGTCAGAATTGTCGAGTTGTCCGTGGGTAAGATCTTGATCTCGGTATTGGGCAAGAGCACCGCACTTTTATAACCCGAAAAGATATTCCACAACAACACCCCCACCAAGAGTAATGCCACTACCAAACTTGTATTTTTGTAGCGCGTAACAAAATACAGCACCGCCACAAATAGCAACAAAAACCCCAATACAAAATTGGAAAACAAGAAAAGATTATTTTTAGGCTTGAGGTTGCTCTGTGTGCTAATGGTTTCTACAATAGGGATCAAGGAAAATTGCACAGGTTTAAATTGCTCTTGAGTGAGCGAAAAATAACTAAAGGAGAGTTGGCGCATACTCTTGGGTAAAATACAATAATAAATCCCATGCGATTCGCCCGTGCCAAAATGCGAACTCTCAAAGCCTTGTTTAGTCTCTACCGGGATTTTCAAATCCTCTAAATTGGCCTCTTGTGCCTTGATCTCAAAAACTAAAATGTTATTTTGGCTATCATATTCTTTTACCTTGTGGCTCACAACTTGGAAATCACGCGCGACTACGCCGATATAATTGGGATTTTGGGAGAGATCGACCACTTGTAGGGGGATGCTAGAGACGCTGGAAGTATCCACATAGCCCTGTTCTTGTGAAAAAGCACTCACCTTTAAAGCAGGCACTACAGCTTTTAAACCCATGACCTTGTATTGGTAGATCGCACTAAAATTATCATTCCCCAGAGACTTCCACTGAGGGGTGAAGTTCAGGCGTTTGAGTTGTTTGGGATTAGGGATTTTAAGCAACTCCGCACCTAGGAATTTGGCTTGTGAGAACAACAATAAATTATAGGTAACAGAGATGGTCTGCCCCACATACACTGGCTTACTGCTCAGGTCTTGGGCATTTAAGGCTTTTAGGTAGATGACCTTAGCCTTCTCAGTGCCCGGATCAGCCCAACAAGGGAGGAGCACTAAAAGTACAAAGAAAAAAAACTTCAACACGGCCTACTTTTTAGCAACTTCTTTAGAGGCCATGAAAATATCCCAAACTTTCAGCATGTCAATCCCAATTTTAAGCTGGATGTCCCCACTGATGTCTTTTGCGCTCATCACGCTCTCTTTGCCTTCTGACTTGCCCTGTTTATTGTTTTTTTGATCCTTGGCATTGAGTTCTTGGAGCTCTTGTTGCAAGTGGTGTTTGAGATCGGCCTCTTTAAGACTAAAGGTGTTTTTATCTTGGGGTACAGGACCAGCAGGGATCACAATGTCAGGTTTGATGCCAACGGCTTGGATTGTGCGCCCACTAGGCAAATAATAGCGCGCAATGGTGATTTTAATTGCCTCCTCTTTGCCCACCGGGAAAGTGGTTTGCACGCTCCCCTTACCAAAGGTGTCTTCCCCAATGATGATCGCGCGCTTGTGATCTTGCAGTGCTCCCGAGACAATCTCGCTGGCACTGGCTGTCCCGCTATTAACTAAAACCGTGATGGGTAAGTTCGCATAAGGGGCGTGGCCATTGGCGCGGTATTCGATGTCCTCAGACTGCACCCGCCCTTTTTGGGAGACAATAACGCCATGCTTGATAAAGAGATTGGATAGATCGATGGCTTGGTTGAGTAGCCCGCCCGGATTGGAGCGCAAATCCAACACTACACCCTCTAAGCGGTGGGCTTGCTTGGCTTTTTTAAGCTCGGCCATGGCACTTTTAACCACATTGCGATCAAAGGAATTGACACGCAAGTATAAAAACTTCGTGCCCTCAATCCACTTGGCATGCACGGATTTAATTTTGATAATATCGCGCAATACTTTAACTACGATGGGCTTAGGCTCAGACTTACGCACAAGGGTTAGCTCAATGGGTGTTTTGGGTTTACCCCGCATCAAATTCACCGCATCGTCAATACTCATATTGAGCGTGCTTTCAGCATTGATTTTTAAAATCACATCGCCCGCCTTGATCCCGGCTCTAAAAGCGGGGGTATCATCTAAGGGCGCAATGACGGTTAGCGCGCCATCGCGAATCCCCACGGTGATTCCCAGCCCGCCAAACTCGCCATCAGTTTGGGCCCTAAAATCACGGAACTTCTTAGCGGTCAAATAGGAAGAATGCGCATCCAAGTTGCTGAGTAAACCATCGATGGCCTTATCCACGATATCATTAATGCTCACCTCATCGACATAATAATGCTCGATCTGCTCCACCACATTGGAAAACTTTTTGAGTGCATTGAGTCGCTCTTGAGTGGTGGGCTTGCTATTTTTTTTGAGGTGCTTGCTGTGCTGTTGGGTTTGCGCCTCATCTTTGGCTTGCAAAGCATTGGTAACCAAAAATACGCTCAAACACGACACGAAAAAACCCGTCATAAAAAACTTATTCATCATTTCCCCTAACACATTGGTATTAATATTTTATCTAAAACTCCTTTAGGTTATAATTTAAGTTTGCCATATTCTAGGTGGGAGCATGTGCGGTGTTGTTTGGATTGGAATTGTTAGTGGTCTTGGGGGCAATCTTTCTAGGTGTGCGCTTGGGTGGGATGGGGGTTGGCTATGCGGGGGGCTTGGGCGTGGTGGTTTTGAGTTTGGGCTTTGGGCTCAAACCTGGAGTGATTCCTTGGGATGTGATTTTGATTATCATGTCGGTCATCGGGGCGATTGCGGCGATGCAACTAGCTGGAGGGTTGGATTACTTGGTGAGTCTAGCTGAAAAAGTCTGCGCAAAAATCCTAAATATATCAATTACCTAGCCCCCTTAGTAACTTATACGCTCACAATACTAGCGGGTACGGGGCACACTTCTTTTTCGGTGTTGCCCGTGATTGTGGAAGTGGCTAAGGGGCAAAATATCAAACCCTGCCACCCGCTCTCCTTGGCCGTGGTTTCTAGCCAAATTGCGATCACCGCTAGCCCGGTTTCAGCAGCCGTGATCGCCATGAGTGGCTTTTTAGAGCCCTTGGGGGTTTCCTACCCGATCTTGCTAGCCATTTGCATCCCCACCACCCTAGTTAGTTGCTTGCTCACCTCTTTAATTATCAGCACCCTTCTACCCAACCGCTTAAGCGAATCGTTTGACAAACACACCCAAAACATGCCTAGCCACAAAGATAGCCCTAAGAGTGCGCAACTCTCGGTGCTTATTTTTGTCTTGGGCATTGTAGCGGTGGTGCTCTACGCGACTGCGATTTCTAAAAATGTGGGTTGGATCAAACCCGTAGTTTTGCATAGAGATGCCGCTATTATCAGTTTTATGTTAAGCATTGCAACCTTGATCGCACTGTTTTGCAAGATCAAATGTGGTGACTTGGTGCAAACAAGCACTTTTAAGGCGGGTTTGAGCGCGTGTGTGTGTGTCTTAGGCGTGGCGTGGCTGGGGGATACCTTTGTGAAAGCCTACATCGATCCCATTAAAGCCCTTGCCTCCACCATGCTGAGCCACTACCCCTTTTTGCTAGCCGTGGGGTTGTTTTTGACCAGCATGCTCCTCTACTCCCAAGCAGCCACCACAAAGGCGTTGATCCCCAGCGTGATTGTAGCGATGGGGCTAACCCCCGAGCACCCACACGGGGTTTATATTTTGGTGGCTTCCTTTGTGGCAACTTCGGCTCTTTTTGTGCTCCCCACCTACCCCACGCTTTTAGGTGCGGTGCAAATGGATGACACGGGGAGCACACGCATTGGCAAATACATTTTCAATCACCCTTTCTTTTTGCCCGGGGTCTTGATGATCGCCTTGTCTGTGGGTTTGGGTTTTTTACTCGCCCCCTTGTTGATCTGAGGGTGTGGCCGGGGTTTTGCTAAAGAGCGACTCGAGCATGCTCAAGCCCACTTTTTCGGGCACTTTGGGCGCGCTCTCTTTGGGTTCTAACACATCAAAATCAATATCATAGCCGGTCAGCATGCACGCTAGGCGCACATTCACACCATTACGCCCGATCGCCTTGCTCTTTTGATCGCCATAAAGGGTTACCAGCGCGCTTTTTTTGCCCTCCTGTGCAAGCTTAATCTTGATCACATGGGCAGGTGAAAGGGCGTTAGCGATGTAAATTTCGGGCACTTCATTATAATGCACGCAATCGATGTTTTCGCTACAAAGTTCCTTGCTAATGGCATTGATTCGCACGCCCCGCACGCCCACGGTCGCCCCGATGGGGTCAATTTGGTTATTCAGCGAACGCAGGGCTAACTTGGCGCGATCTCCGGGGATACGCGCAATGCCCATCACCTCAATTTCTTTATCAGCAATTTCAGGGACCTCTAGGTGCAAAAGGGCTTCTAAGAATTTAGGCGTGGTACGGGAAAGTTCCAAGATTAAGCCTTGCTTGCTGAAACGCACATTCTTTAAAATCGCGCGCACGCTATCGCCCACCTTGAAAGTCTCCCCCTTGATGCGGTTTTTAAGGGCTAAGACCGCTTGCATGTTTTCAATCTCGACATAGGTATTTTGTGCTTCATCCACGCTCAACACCACACCCTTAACAATCGTATTCAGCATGGCCTTATATTTTTGGAAGTATTGGTCTTCCAGGCTTTTTTGGATATTAAATTCCAAATCCTTAAAAAGGGCATTGACTGCACTGCGCTTCATGTCCTTCAAACTAATTTCATAGTGCAAAATATCACTGGGTTTTAAGGACGGATCGTCTCTGTGGGCTTGGCTGAGTGCGATGGTGTTAGTGGGGTCTTGATTTAACCTAGGATCGTCATCGGCGCACACTTCCACCGCATGCAAGAGGGCTAAATCCTTGTTCGAATCATCAACCACAAAATTAGCGCGGGTGTCAATGCACTCCCTAGCCACTTTTAAAATGCTATTTTTCACCACGTCTTTGATCACCTCTGGGCTCAAGCCTTTTTCATAGGCGATCAACTCTACAATGTCTAGTATTTTTTCCACTCTGTTCCTTAATAATGTTGTCAGATTGTTTAGAATTGAAAGAAAGTAGCGGGCTATTATAGCAAAAACTCCTCTAAAATTGAAGGCTTGTGTTAGAATAGGGTGGTTGGTTGTGGCTGACGATTAATTTTTAAGGAGCAGGCATGGTATTGGGTTTAAAACATTTGGCATGTGCGGTACTCTGCGGGGCGTTGTTAGCCAGCACGCCCGTGTGCGCTCAAGATAATTTGGTCAATCAGGGCAAACAAGCAGAGAAACAACACGAATATCATAAGGCCTTTGAGCTTTACAAAAAGGCCAGCGATCAGGGCGACCCGCTAGGCACGGCCTATTTGGGGCACTTGTATAAAAAGGGTAAAGGCGTGGCTAAGGACTACAATAAAGCTAAGCAGTATTTTGAAAAGGCGATTGAGATGAGTAAGGCTAAAGGCGAAGAGGGGAGTGCACCAGCCATTATCTTCGCCAAGCTCCATTTGGCCAAGATGTATCAAGAGGGCAAGGGGGTACCCCAAGATTACAAACATGCCTTCCAAATTTACCAGAATTTAGCTCTAGATTTAGCACGCCAACAGGGCACGCTAGATTTGCAAGCCCTCAAAACCAAGCACTACAACGCTTATGGACGCAAAATGTTAGGGATTGTGCTTTACCACTTGGGCGAGGCTTATAAAAAGGGGTATGGTGTCCATGAGGATTCTCAAAAAGCCCTAGCTTTACTCAACAAAGCCGTAACTTTTGGGAGTCACCATGCAGAAAAAGAGCTCCACCAATAGACTTACCCCTTGATTATTGGGTGCTTGCATGGCTTACTAACCTTGCAAATTCTTTGAAGATATACAGCCCATCTCTAGGACCCGGACTGGCCTCGGGGTGGTGTTGCACCGAAAAAATGGGGGAATCCAAGTAACGCACGCCTTCAATGGTGCCATCAAAGAGATTTTGATGCGTGATGGTGGCTACTTGGCTAATGCGATCGCCCACGCAATAATTGTGATTTTGCGCGCTGATCTCGATGCGCCGTGTGGCTAAATTGAGCACCGGGTGGTTGCTCCCATGGTGCCCAAAGCGTAGTTTGTAGGTGGGGAATCCATGCGCAATGCTCAAGAGCTGGTGTCCTAGACAAATACCAAACATGGGGATTTTGGCCTCAATAAGGGTGGCGATCTCGTGAGTAGCGCGTGTGAGTTTGAGTGGATCGCCCGGACCATTGGAGATCAAAATCCCGCTAATCTCTTTTTTTTGGTAGGCTTCTAAAAGCGCGCTAGCCTTGCTATCGGGGGCAAAACAAAGAGGCTTCAAACCCACTTGCACCAAATTGTTTAAAATATTTTGTTTGACTCCAAAATCCAACACGCCCACACAAAAGGGCGGGTTTAGGGTGGGATAACCCAGTGCCCCAAAATCAAACACCCCCTGCGTGTCGGGTTTGGGGTGGGTTAGTGAGGGGATGAGGTGCAAATTAGCTATTTTGGTGGCGTGATCCAGCAAAGTCTGCAACTCCTGCCTTTCTAAATCTTGGGTGGAGATGATCGCCTGCATCGCCCCTTCATCTCTAAGCATCCCCACTAAGGCGCGCGTATCCACTCCACTCACCCCCAAAATCCCATGTTGGTTTAAAAACGCCCCCAAACTCTGCTTGGCTCTAAAATTAGAATAACGCGTAGGGTAATGGCGCACAACCACCCCAGCACAAAAGTTGTGTTGTGATTCGCAATCTTGCCCATTGATTCCCACCACCCCAATCTCAGGCGCGCTAAAGACCACAAACTGCCCTCTGTAACTCGGATCGCTTATAACTTCTTCATAGCCACTCATCGCCGTGTTAAACACCGCTTCGCCCACCACCACCCCGGGCGCGCCGAAGCTCTGTGCCTCTAACAAAATGCCATTTTCAAATAAGACACGCGCCATTATAAAAAGCCTTTGCGCCTCAACTCTTCCTCATACATGCGCTCAAAAACCAATTCGTATTCATCACTACCCACGGGGAGCTTACGTTTATAATGCTTGATCTTTTCGCTCACCTCTAATTCCACGCTCTCATAGAGTTTGGCATAGGTGTCGATGGATTTAAAAATGAGATTGCGGATCATATTTTCAGAGACCGAGAACATAAACAGGTCCTCATCTAGGATTTTTTCTAAAATCTGATGGGAAAGGACATTACAGCGATCTTCCCAGCCGAGCACAAAATCCCTTTGGGCGGCTACACGCCTTTTAGCCTCCCAAAACAACTGCCGCTCATCCATGCGCATGAACTCGATTTCATCAAGTTTTTCTTCTAGCAGGTCGCGGACCTTGTGATCGATGGCACTCTCTTGATCCACATTGTCTTGCACCACTTGGTAAGTTAGCGTGGTGAGATTCTCTAGCGTGCCTTTGAGTTCTAGTAAGGGCGATTGGATTAAATCTTGAGCGATCTTATTCGCGATATAACGGACATGGTTGGCTTTCAATCTCATTTTTTGCCCCATTTTTAGAAAAATAGGTTTCATTTTAACCTATCTTAGGTTAAAGCCAATTAAAGAGAAGGCGGGCTATTTTGGCGATCTTTAAATTAGAATATGCTACAATCTAGGCATAACTAGTTTAACACTGAGTAAATACTGAGTCCAAAGCTGGTTTAATATCAAAGTAAAGGAGTGTGGTTGTTGTGTCTGCAAAAAAGAGTGTTATTTTATTGTGCTCTAGCTTGTGGAGGACTGGAAGGACTTGAATTTGGTGAGATGGGGGATACCAGTTTTGGAATGGGGGGAGCTGGGGTCGCTTTAGAAAACTCCAGTTGGGGACTCTATTATAACCCTGCACTCTTGGATATAGACTCCCGAACGAAGTTTGGGTACAGCTTTGGGGCCTCTATAGGGCAGGAAAATTTTTTAGAGTTGGGTGCCCAAGCACTCAGTGGGTCTGCCTTAGGTAAAGATGCTGAATCTTTAAATCAGTTGCTCCAATCCCATGCTGAGGGCATGGGAAGATTTATTATGGGTCAGAGTTCTAGTGTTACAATTAATGCCAATGAAGGGAAGGCGGCCAAGGCTCTAGTGAATGGGGCCAATGCTTTCCAAAATTTATTAAAAAGCAATGGGATACATCTATCTTCTCAAAATGGTATCGTGGTGCAAATCCACCCCAAAGTGAAGCGCAAGGGAGGGATTGGGACTTTTGGAATCGGGATTTTTGCCAGTGCCTTTGCAGGGGGTAGTGTGCTAGCAAACCCCAAATATAACCAAATCATTGTCCCCACCTCCACCCTTGGTTTGCCCCCCTTGCCCCCGGGTGCGCATGTGCCTCCCTTTATCCAGATTGGGGCTAATAAAAATAGCCTCACTCTGAGCCAAAGCAACCAAAACGCATTTCTCAATAGCTCCATCCTCTCACCCAATGCCAAAAATACTGCAGCCATTAGGGGCTTGGCTATTGGGAGTGTACCCTTTGGTTATGCTTATGGGTTTGATTTCCACAAAGGGGGCAAACTCTCTGTGGGCGTAGCCTTGAGGTATCTTTACACCCTAAGCTACGGGGTGGGCTTAACAGGGAATATACAAAGTTTAATCGGCCAATTTAACTCTTTGGTTTCTAATTTTAACTTTAATTTTAGCGATGTGGTGCAACAAAGCCACTTTGGGCTAGATTTAGGCACAGCTTACCGCATTAAGGGCTTTACAATCGGGCTTGTGGGCAAATACTTAAACGCCCCCAAAATCCGCTATAACTCCGGCATCTCAGATATGCGAATCGATCCACAGGTGCGCTTGGGGCTGGGTTATCGCTGGAAGTGGCTGAATTTAGCCGTGGATTTTGATTTAACCAACAATAAAACGCTGATGATTGGTAGGCGTAGCCAAATGATTGGCGGGGGCATTATGGCAAATTGGAAATGGTTTGGCATCAAATTTGGGGCGATGGGGAATGTCTCTAAAGAGGGGCTCAATCAGGGCGTGATTTTGACCGGGGGCTTGCGCCTCTTTAGGGTGTTGGATATTTCCGTGCAATCTAGCCTCAAGATGATCGGATTTAACAATTCACAAGATTCGGGTCCTGTAGGCTTTTTGGGTAACTTGAAAATCCCCACCTACTTAGCCTTCCGTATTGGTGGGGGTTGGGAGTGGTAGCCCTCCTATGCTCCACATTGAGTTTAGCAAACAGCTAGAGGGGGCTAGGGGTCCCTTTGAGCTAGAGGCTAACCTAGATTTAAAAACCCAACAAATTAGCGTGCTGTGTGGCCCTTCAGGGGCAGGCAAAAGCTCCTTTTTGCGTGTCTTAGCCGGGTTGGAGTTAGTCAAAAAAGGGCGCATTTGCTTTAAAGAGTCTGTGTGGCTGGATACCACTCAAAAAATTTGCCTCCCGCCCCAAAAACGCCCCTTGGGCTTTGTCTTCCAAGATGGCGCACTCTTCCCACATTTAAATGTCTATGACAATATCATTTTTGGCAACCCACGCCACCAAGCGCACATTGAGGAAGTGATTAGCTTAATGGGTTTAGAGGGGCTTTTAAAACACCCCACCCCCATGCTCTCTGGCGGGCAAGTCCAACGAGTTGCCCTAGCGCGCGCATTGGTGCGTATCTTAGGTCAGCCCAATGCCCTTTTATGCCTAGATGAACCCTTGAGTGCTTTGGATGCAGATGCGCGGGCGCATTTGCAAGAACAACTCAAATATATCAGCGCGCATTTCAAACTCACAACTTTAATCATCACCCACGATCTGCTAGAAGCCTACAAACTCGCCCACAATTTGATCTGGATTGAAGAAAAGCCCCAAAAACACACATGCCTTATGCGTGATTTTAAAACCCAAGAGGGTTTATGCGCACGGGTGCTAGAGATTAAGGGGCAGAGTGTGGAATTGGTTTTAGAAAGACAAATTGTCTCTTTACCCCTCAATTCTTTACAAACACCCCAAACCTTAAAAGAGGGGGATTTATGGGTGTTGATCCCCCAGCGTGCAGAGCGGGTGGATTGGCATCTGTAAATCAGAGCGTGGGTATTAGATTTAATCTTTTGTGCTAGTATGCACCAAAAATTTTTAGGAGTAACACATGCTAGACACTAGAACCCAATCGCTCAATAACAACCCCAATTTGAGCAAAAAAGATGTCAAGGTTGTCGAAAAAATCTTAAGTAAAAATGACTTAAAAGCGTTGGAGATGAAAAAACGCTACGCTCAAGATAGCTTGTATGTGCTTAATTTTATGAGCTCCCCGGGTAGTGGTAAAACCACACTTTTAGAAAATCTCGCTAGCTTTGAGGATTTTAAATTTTGCGTGATTGAGGGGGATTTACAAACTAATCGCGATGCCGATCGACTGGTTAAGAAAGGTGTAGTTGCCCAACAAATCACCACGGGTGAGGCGTGCCACCTAGAGGCTGCCATGATTGAGGGGGCTTATGATATTCTCAAGCAAAAGGGGGCGATCGCACAAAGTGATTATTTGGTGATTGAAAATGTGGGGAATTTAGTTTGCCCATCTAGCTATAACTTGGGTGCAGCGATGAATATTGTTTTGCTCTCCACACCCGAGGGCGATGACAAGGTGCTCAAATACCCCACGATGTTTTTATGCGCCGATGCGGTGGTGGTGAGCAAGGCTGACTTGATGGATGTTTTTGGCTTTAGGGTGGCGCAGGTGCAAGAAGACATGGACAAGCTCAAACCCCAAACACCCATTTTTACCTTGAGTGCCAAAGACCCCCACTCTTTGCAAGCCTTTAAGGACTTTTTGGTCCAAAGACGCGATCAGAATTACCAATCCGAGCATTCTTTTTAGGGAATCTTCGTGTGTCTAGCCATCCCCTCTAGGGTGATCGCCATTGAGGGTAGCACCGCCCTTGTAGAGACACTGGGCGTGCAACGCGAGGCAAGCTTGGATTTGATGGGCGAGCCGGTAAATGTGGGGGATTTTGTGCTCTTGCATGTGGGCTTTGTGATGGGCAAGATAGACCAACAAGATGCCCAAGAGTCCCTAGCTCTTTACGAGCAAATGATCGCAAACATGGATGATGACTCCTAATCTCATTGATGCCTTTAGAAATCAAGATGTGATTCTGGCTTTCATAGCCAAGATTCAAAACTTAGCCCAGCAACTCCCCCCACCCTTACGCCCCCTAAGCATTATGGAAGTGTGTGGGGGGCACACGCACACTCTAATGCGCTATGGATTAAGCGCGATCCTAGAACCTGCATTAAACTTTGTGCATGGTCCGGGTTGCCTGTGTGTGTGATGCCTAAGTTACGCATCGATCAAGCCATTGCTTTAGCGTGCATGCCCAATAGTATTGTTGTAACTCTAGCCGATCTCATCAGAGTCCCCGGAAGCCAAGCCAGCTTGCAACAAGTCAGAGCGCAAGGTAAAGATGTGCGTTTTGTCTATAGCCCTCTGCAGGTTTTGCAGATTGCACAAGATAACCCCAGTAAAAAAGTGATTTTTATTGCCATCGGTTTTGAGACCACAACCCCTATGAGTGCAAGTTTAATCCAGCAAACTAGAAAGCGCAAGCTCAATAATCTCTTTTTCCATCTAAACCATGTGCTTGTACCCCCTAGCGTACGCACTATTTTAAATTCTAAACACCAAATCCATGCGCTCATTGCCCCCTCCCATGTGAGCGTGATCAGCGGGGCTAAGATTTATGCTCCCTTTGTGCAAGAACACCAACTCCCCGTTGTGGTGGCTGGGTTTGAACCGGTAGATATGCTGGAGGGGATTTATATGCTGTTAAAACAGGTGCTAGAAGGGCGCGTTCAACTAGAGATTCAATACAGCCGTGTAGTGAGCATGCAGGGCAACTTGAGGGCACAAAACTTAGTTGAAGAGGTGATGCAGGCACGCGCATTTGCATGGCGTGGATTAGGGGAAATCCCTTTTTCTGGCATGGGTTTGCGTCCCAGTTATGCCGATTTGGATGCTGAGATTGTGTTTAAAGAATACCTGCCCCAAAATGCCCGCCTTGATCACAAATCTTGTTTGTGTGGGGATATTTTAAAGGGCGTGGTTAAACCCCTTGATTGCTCCCTTTTTGGCACAGTCTGTACCCCCACCCACCCTATTGGCGCATGCATGGTGAGTTCTGAGGGGGCATGTGCAGCCTATTATCGCTATTCTAAACCCACGCCTTAATCAGCTGGAATAAAGTTGCCATAATGCTTAGGGCGTAAATGCAAAGTAGCAATATTTTATGAATCCTCTCACTAGCTAGCATGATGAGTTTAATCCCTATGCCCACCCCTAAGAGCGCGCCTAACCCCGTGATCGATCCAGCCTGCAGGGCGCGATCATCTAACACGCCGGAGTGGTATAAAGAGATGACCCCTGAGAGAGAGGAAAAGATCACAAAAAAGAGCCCCAAAGGCACGATCTTTTGGGTGCTGTAGTTTAAAAAATAGCCCAAAAAAGGCACCATTAAAATCCCCCCGCCCATGCCAAGAGGGATAGAAAAAATCCCAGTTATCAAACCAGCTAAGGCTAGCAGGGCATGTTTTTTATCCACGCCCCACCCCCAGCGCGTGGAGCTAGCAACTGGGGTCATGGGTTGGGCGTGGAGTTGGAAGTGCGCGTCTGTGTAGTGCTTGGAATGTGCGCTGGGGCGTGAAAAGGCGTATTTGATGAATGTATAGCACACCACCACCACAAAGACTCCCATTAAAATGCGATCATCAATGAACTTGAGTAAAAAGCTCCCCAAAATTGCCCCCACCAATCCCCCAATAGCAGCAAAACTCCCCTCTTTTAAGTCCAACAAGCCCTTTTTATAATTGATGATCGAGCCAATTAAAGAGGAACAGAGCATTTGGGATAGAGAAATCCCCACCGCATGGCTGTAGGTAAAACCGGCAAAAATAGCCGCAGGCACAACAATCTCGCCCCCGCCAATGCCAAAAAAGCCCGCCGTAACGCCCGTAACAAAACCCACCAAAGCTAAGATCAAGGCTTGGATCCAATCAAGTGCCATGCTCATGGTTCAAGTAAAGGGGTTTGGCATAAGCCATGTAGCACGCATGTCTGTCTGAGTTCCTCTAAAAGTGGGGTGCTAAGAGCCTGCATGGGGATTTGCCGCTTGTCTCTCTCTTGGTTGTAATACAATTTTTCTCCTATTTTGTGCGGGATTTTAAGGACATCTTGGGCTAAAAACACTTCATAGTATTGGCGCAAATAAAACTGACCTTGAATAGCTTGAAAAACAAGGTATCGTTGGATGGCTGACTTTGTATCTATTTGGATTTTCAACAAAGATTCCTCACATGAAAGCTTAATGTCAGGCTCTTTTGTGAAAACTTGCAAACAAAACCCCTTGCGCGCTTCTTGCCCATGGAAAATCCCCAAGCAAAAAATGCTTTTATTTTTGTCTTGGAGGCTGTCTATGCCTAGCAAATACTTTTGTTGGTTAGCGATGAAGGCTTGAGAGACTAGCCACACTTTCTTAGAATTTGTTGGCATGCCTACTTGTTGGGCTATCTCTTTAAGCCATGGGGCAATGTGGGCGCGCATTTGCTCAAGGCTTAAGGGCTCTTCTTGGCGCGCCTTTAAACAGGGTTGGCTTTGTGCGCATTCTGTTTGCAAACGCGTTAAGAGTGTATCGCTGATACTATCTATTGGGATTGGAGCAGGGCTATACTTGGAGCTGTAATACAGAGTGGCGCTCTTGATCCCCACTCTAAGTTTGTCATAGAGTGGGGAGATGGGGGTTTGGGTAGGGTAGTTTTGGCGGTAAAAGCGTTGCAAGAAAAAGGCTTGATCTTTTCTGGCAAAAATCAGATGGTTATATTCCAAATGCCCGTTTTGCTCCCTGCTAAACTCAATGTGCAATAACCCTTTATCTAGCCAAAAGGGACTAATATACCAACCCTTAGAGCGCGTGCTGACTAGACAAAAATTTGTATGAAAATCTAATCGAGTGCCCAAACCCACACAAAACCCGTTTTTGCTGTAATCTTGGTTGTGTGCAGCATAGCCAAAGAGAACAAAGGGATCGGGGGTTTTAAACTGAAGAGTGCCCTTGACAACATAAGAGAGGTAATCTTTTGGGTTTAGCTTAGGGTTTGGGGCTAATGCCTTAGATAGTTGCGTGCCCAGAGCGTCTAGCGCGCTAGAATAGTCTGTCAGGCAGGCACAAGGTTGCGCACCACCCCAAGCAAGACTGAGTGCTAAAATCCATGCCCACTTACTCAATCCCATTTTTATCCGCCCATGTTTGGCAATCACCTTTCTCATAGCAGTGATCTTGCAAGTCCTGCAACACGCTGTGATTGATTGTATCCATATAAATTCTCTTGCCATCGCGTTTTTGGGCATAAAAGGGATCGATGTCTTTATCGCTGTCGTTGATACGGCTATAGCTTTGCAAGACATAGCGATTTTTAAAAGGCTTGAAGGTTAGAATCTCTAGGCTTCTGTGCTCCCAGTCGCATTCAATCGCATATTCATTGATGCGCAAAATAAAAGTGTCTTGTTTAAAATCCATACTAATTTGTGAAAAGGTGGCGTTAGAGTTGAGCTCTAAGCAAAAGCCTTTTTGCCATTTAGAGCCCTTGAAAAAACCAAAACACATGGTGCTCCAGTTGATTTTACCTAGTTTCTCATTGATATCATCCACACTTGGCCACAAGGTGCGCAACATAAAGCCCCGATAGAGGGTCTTGCCCACATGGGTTTTACTCTCCTCAAAGACCTCTATGGGATGACCGCTTTGTTCCCTTGGATCGTTAAGTGAAAACTCACTACTTTGATCCCTAAGCATCTTAACGACACGCGGAGGTTCAAATTCCTCAGACTCTGCTAAGCCCAAGAAAAAATGGACTAGCAACAAAAGCCCAACAAGCCTGCCTAGTCTATTCAATCCCATGTTTCTCCGACCATGTTTGGCAGTCATGTTTTTTATAACAATGATCCTCTAGTGTGTCTAGCACGCCATTATCAATTGCGTCCATATAAATTTTCTTGCCATCGCGTTTTTGGCGATAAAAGGGATCGGGATCGTCATTATCAATAGTGCCCGTGTAGCTTTGCAGAACATAGCGATCGCCCTCTTGCTTGAAGAGTAGAGTCTGTGATTTGAATGTGGTGCTATCACATTCTATGAAAGACTCCTCAATTTCTAACACAAACGCATCTTTTTTAAATTCCATGCCAATTTGCGAGCTCTTAGATGCGGGGTATAAAGACAAACAAAAACCCTCAAATGTTTGGGATCTCTGCAGGGTGTTTTTGGTAATATTAAAGCACATCAGGCGCATATTAATCGCATGTTCCTCATAAGCATCGTGTGCATATGGATTAGCATTTGCGACCAACAAACGCATCACAACACCACAATACAGAGTCTTCCCTACATAGGTTCGATTCAGCTCTAGGATATGGGCTGTCTTAGAAGGATTGGCAATAGCAGAGGGGACAAAATTAGAATCAAGCTTTTGGGCAAAACGCTCTATTTTGTCATCTAAATCATAGGAATTAGAATCATAAGCACACCCTACCCCCCACGCCACATTAGCTAGAAAGCACAAAAGCCCCAATAGCGCGCTTAATCTAGTCAATCCCATTTTTATCCGACCATGTTTGGCAATAACCTTTCTCATAACAACGATCCTCCAAATCATCTAATACATTATTATCAATTTTATCCATAAAAATTCGCTTGCCATCTCTTTTTTGATCATAAAAAGGATCGAGTCCAACACCATCGTCCCAACGGCTGTATGTTTGCAACACATAACGCTTATGCCCCTTAAGGGGCTTAAAGATTAACTTTTTATTCTCAAAGTGTTCGTGATCGCATTCGACATAACGATCATCAAAGCGTAAGATAATGGCATCCTTTTTAAACTCCACATGGATTTGTAATTGGGTGGATCTAGGAAATAGATACAAACAAAAACCCTTAAATACAGAAGAACCCTTTTTAGAAGTCTTAGTTAGCTTAAAGCACATGGCGTGCATCACAGCGTATTTGTAGTATCGCGACCCTTCATCGCTTTCTAAGTCTTCCAAGCTGTCCGCACCAAAAAGGCGCGCCACAAAGCCACAATACAGCGCGCCACCCACATGAGTTTTATATACATCTGATGCATAAGCGACTTGCTTTGGTTGGTTAGGATCGATGAGATAATTTTGATCTAGGCGGATTTTTGGGTTGATAGGCATTTTTATAAACGCCTGTGCCTGCGCTCTTAGGGCAGTGGCTTGATCAGGATTACACTCCAAACCCCACGCCACATTAGCTAAGAAACACAAAAGCCAAAAGGTGCGCATTATTCTAAACATAACCACTCCTCATAAGTAACCCAAGAGTCCTAATATTTTAGTATCCGCAAGGCAATGATCATATTTACTTATCTGTTTCATCTTTCCAGCCCTCGCCCGCTTCAAAGTCGGAGTCCTTTTGCCACTCTGTTTCCTTGCAATGCTTGGATTTATAGCACTGCTCTTTTAGCTTATGGAGCAACGCATCGTTTATGCTAGATAAGAAAATGTTTTGCTTGTCCCTAGCTTGGCTGTAATAGATATTTTTGCCCGGTTGGATTCTAAACACTTCTCCTGTATCCGGATCTTCCCCCTCAATGCCACCATACTCTTCATAAACATACGCGTCTAACAAAAACCCTTTAGAACTTGGCTTAAACACAAAAGATTCTATGGATGGTGTCAGGATAGCCATCTGCAACCGCAAGACTCTGCCACACTTCCAAGCTAAAGCGATGCTTTTTAAAAACCACACTGGCTGTTAAACTCAGAAATTGCGCATCATTGAACGCATTACGGTGCAAGTAAAAGCTCTTTTGTTGCGTGGATTTATCTAATTCTTTCCAACTCTTTAAAATCCCCGCACAAATGAATGTGGGAACATTTTTACCTGAAACTCGAAGATCCTTAGTTGTCATGTTTTGTGTTACAAGATCCCCATAAAATACAGCTACGCGCAAAGGTCTGTTATCTACTTGCCCAGCAAAGATCGTTTTAAGAGAACGGCTATACCTAAAGCCATAAGCACTAACAAACCCCCACAAACAATTTAATCTGTTCCATCGATCACTCCACCCTTCTAAACTCTATATTACCCCTTATTCATCGCACACGCTTTAAACCATCAAGCCACCACGGCTGTTTAGGCGAGAAGTCAAAAGCCCTATATATCTCTACCTCTAAAGGCTTACAACGCTTGGATTTGTAGCAACGCGTTTGGAACTTCTCCAACAAGGTAGGCGTGATTTGCTTCATCAAGATCGCGCCCCCATCTCTTTGGCGGCTGTAATAGAGATTAGAACCTGCTTCGCGGATTGTAACAGGCTTGATTTTAGCCATGTCCTTAAGAAAGCGGGCATCCACGCATTCAGAAATCCCATCAGAATTTATCGTCTCATACATTTCATCGTAGCGGTATTGCTCTAAAAAGAAACGCCCCTTTTGCATCGAGAATACAAAACGCTTATAGGTTACATTGGGGAAAAGCCCCTGTTCCATGTCTTTTGCCTTGCAATCTTGCTGGCGCAGGGTAAAAATAAGGCGTTGATTTTTAAAAGACACTTGGGCACTGGAGAACACAAAAGAATAGGGCAACTCATCTTCAAGTTGCAAACAAGAACCTTGGTGCCATACTAAGTCTTTGAGCACGCCAAAGCACACGGTTTTAATCCCATTGCTAGCACCAGTGGCAATGGCTAATCCCCACATCACAAACACACGCATGCGCGGCTTTTTTATCTCAAATATTTGGGTATTGTAATTATGCCACCACTCACGAACATCCCCCACAGAGTCCGCTTCAAAGCGGTAGGCATCACACCAGCACCAGGTTGGATCAAACTCATACCCCTTTCTACACCCGCAATCTTTGCGCCTCCTGCTATCCAAGACATGTATGAACTCCTGTGTCTGTTGCAAGAGCGCACGCTGGAACAGCGCCATATTTGAGCCATCACAAAGACCCACCCACACGCACAGAAATACAAGAAACTTTGCCATTCAATCACCTATCTTGACAATACCCCTTCTTAACGCAACGATCTAGCAAATCATCTATGATATCGCGATCCATTTTATCCATAAAAATTTGTTTGCCATCTCTTTTTTGGCGATAAATGGGGTCCATAGGGTAGTCTTCTTCTTCGTCGTCCAGTTGCCCATTGATGGCTTTTAAGAGGTAGCGATCCCCATGTGGCTTAAAACTCAAAGTGGCTTCGTAAGTTGATATACTGCGCCCACACTCATAGGAGTCCTCTCTGATGTGCAAGAGAAACGCACCCTTTTTAAACTCCATGCGAATTTCAGAGAAAGGAGCGTCTGCATTTAACATCAAACAAGAGCCCTTGTACCATTTAGTGCCTTTAGCAAATCCAAAACACATAAAACTCAATTCAAGTCCAGCCGTAGTACCGCGATCGCCATTATTGTAGATAATATTCCCGGGCCGATAACCACGCACCACAGCCCCGCAATAAGTGATCCCCCCCACCACGGCTTTATGATTCTCAAGCACGAATTGCGGACCATATGTACTCTGATCGCCATCACCATTAAGACCATGATTTTTGTCCGCAAAATCCCTTGCTTGGTTAAGCACATAGTCCCAATGGTAGTGTGGATTGGGATCACAACCCACCCCCCACGCCACATTAGCTAGAAAGCACAAAAGCCCCAATAGCGCGCTTAATCTAGTCAATCCCATTTTTTCCGACCATGTTTGGCAATAACCTTTCTCATAACAACGATCCTCCAAATCATCTAATACATTATTATCAATTTTATCCATAAAAATTCGTTTGCCATCTTTTTTGGGGTGGCAGGCAACCCAAACATGGGGATTTGTAGCATATTTGTACTTGTATTTTGATTACAAGGTGCATGCAGAACTCTAAAGATACCATGGTCAAAAAGGGCAAAGCCTTATAGCAACAAAGACTAGAGAGGCATGGGGAGATGATTTGAAAAACTTAAGAGTGTTTTATGGATTAGGGGTATTTTCAAAGTTTTAATTAATTAAATTATGCTTTAATACTTATTTAGATTGGTTTAGTTGGAGTTAGTGTTTGCAAGCAGAGGGCATTGTAGAACACCCCTACTTTGGGGTTTTTATCTTATTGGTCTTTAGTTTTTTAGTCTTTAATTGGACTTTAAAAATCCAACGCTATATCAGCCGTGCCTTAGCCAAACGCAAGAATGAAAAGCTCAAACTTGCACCCTATGAGTGCGGGCCCATTGCTTTAAAACAACAAAACCGCATCTCCCACCAGTTCTATGTGATGGCGATGCTTTTTATCCTCTTTGATGTGGAGATTGTCTTCATGTTCCCTTGGGCTTTGGATTTTAAAGAATTGGGCTTTTTTGGTTTTTTTGAGATGTTGAGCTTTCTTTTCTTATTAACCGTTGGCTTTATCTATGCTTTAAAGAGAGGAGCACTCGAATGGCACAGCATGAAATAAGTTATTTGAAAAATAGCGGGTTGCCCATTGCTCTTAGCACTTTGGACAAGCTTTTGAACTGGGGGCGTAGCAACTCGCTTTGGCCCCTCACTTATGGGCTAGCGTGTTGTGCCATTGAGATGATGGCAACGGGGGGCTCGCGTTTTGATTTCGATCGCTTTGGGACGATCTTTAGAGCCTCGCCTAGACAATCTGATGTGATGATCATTGCCGGCACTCTGACTAAAAAGCATGCCGAATTTACTCGTAGGCTCTATGACCAAATGCCCGAACCCAAATGGGTGATCTCTATGGGATCATGTGCGAATACGGGGGGGATGTTCAACACTTATGCCACCGTGCAGGGGGTGGATCGCATTATTCCAGTGGATATCTACCTACCCGGTTGCGCGCCCCGCCCGGAAACTTTGCAATATGCCTTGATGGTGTTGCAAGATAAAATCCGCCGGGCTAAAGCCCTCCCCACCCCTAATCCCAAACGCTTGATCTAAGGCTGATAATGATTAGAAAACAACGCCCCAATGCCAATGTGCAAAAACAAGTGCATTATTCTGATAGATTCCATGTAGTCCCTAACACACCCAAGAAATCTTTGATCGGCACGCCTTATGAGGTGATCTACAACCATTTGAGCTATTCTTACCCGATTTTGCAACACTTTTTAGAATTAGATTGTGCGGTCTTTTGGGTGCAAAAAAGCGACTTGGCAGGCGTGGCGGGCTATCTCAAACGCTTAGGCTATGAAACTTTGAGCGAGATGAGTGCGATTGACTTTTTGGAAAAAAGAGGGGAGTTTGAACTCTTTTACCAGTTTGTCTCTTTTGCACCCCATTTTGCAGGCAAACGACGGGTGCGCTTGAAATGCACGCTAGCAGAAAATGAGCCAATGGACAGCTTAAGCCATCTTTTTAGGTCGGCCCTGTGGAGTGAACGGGAGGCCTATGATATGTTTGGGATCATCTTTAAAGATCACCCACATTTGTGCCGTATTTTAATGCCAGAGGATTGGGTGGGACACCCCTTGCGCAAGTCCTACCCGCTTAAGGGGGATGAACATGCCGCATGGTATGAGGTGGATAAGATTTTTGGCAAGGAATATAGAAAGGTGATAGGACCCGAGCAGAGGGATAGCGCACGGGTGGATGAAAAGGATACTTTTAACTTCTCTAAAATTGGGCATGAACAGTCCAAGGGCTTGCCTTTGGAGGACAACCCTAGCAAATACGCCTTCCAAAAGTCCTTGTTTGTTAAAGACTTGCACACCAAAGAGCCCACAGAGCTCAAAAAGCGTCCCTAATGGCACAGATTTTTACCAAGCTCAAACCCCAGTTTGAAAATGTGATTTTTGAACGCGATGATGACCAAATGGTGATCAACTTTGGTCCCCAACACCCCTCTTCACATGGGCAGTTGCGCCTGATCTTAGAGCTAGATGGGGAAAAGATCATTAAAGCTACGCCTGATATTGGCTACTTGCATAGAGGCTGTGAAAAGCTGGGCGAGAACATGATCTACAATGAATACATGCCCACCACCGACCGCCTAGACTACACCTCATCGACCAGCAATAACTATGCCTTTGCCTATGCGGTGGAAAAACTCTTGGGGTTAGAAATCCCTAGACGCGCGCAGGTGATTCGTACGATTTTATTAGAATTAAACCGCGTCATCTCCCATGTTTTTTTCTTGAGCGTGCATGCCCTTGATGTGGGCGCGATGTCGGTGTTTCTGTATTGTTTTAAAACCCGTGAATACGGGTTGGATTTGATGGAGGATTATTGCGGGGCGCGACTCACACACAATGCCATCCGCATTGGGGGTGTGCCTCTAGACTTACCGCCTAGTTGGCTAGAGGGGCTTAGAAGCTTTATTGCCGAAGTTAGGGGGATGCACAAACTCATCAGTGGCTTGTTAGATAGTAACCGCATTTGGCGCGCACGCCTAGAGAATGTGGGCACTCTCACCCAAGAGATGGCAAAATCATGGGGAGCGAGTGGGATCATGTTGCGCGCACCGGGATTGCCTATGATGTGCGCAAAGAAGAACCCTATGAGCTCTACCCCGAATTGGATTTTGATATCCCAGTGGGTTCTAATGGGGATTCTTACGATCGCTACTTGCTCTACATGTATGAAATCGAGCAGTCTTTGCGGATATTAGAACAGCTGATCCCCTTGTATGCGCCCACCAACACCACGATCATGGCACACGCCCCCCACTACATCAGCGCACCCAAAGAGGATATTATGACCCAAAACTACGCCTTGATGCAACATTTTGTCTTGGTTACTCAGGGCATGCGCCCACCCAAGGGCGAGGTCTATGCGCCCACCGAATCACCCAAGGGCGAATTGGGCTTTTTTATCCATTCAGAGGGCGAACCCTACCCTTACCGCTTGAAAATCCGCGCCCCGAGTTTCTTCCATATTGGATCGTTACAAGATGTGCTTGTGGGGCAGTATTTGGCGGACGCAGTTACGATTATTGGATCGAGCAACGCCGTTTTTGGAGAGGTGGATCGATGAGGCGTTTTGATTTACGCCCCTTAAGAGATGAGCCCAATGAAGCGGTCTTGAATCGTCTAGGGGCGATCATGGATAGTAGCGTGGCTACAGATGAGGTGGTGATTTTTATGTTAGAAGTGGTGGATTTTGATATTGTGGAGCAAAGTGCCGCATTTATCCAAAAAAGGGGCGATCTCTTGCTCAATTCTTTACGATTTAACCGCGTAGATTGGACTTTAGTGGTCAAAAAGGTGGGTGCATGCCAAGCGTAGAAATAGATGGGCAAAGCATCGAGTTTAAAGATGGGCAAACCATTTTAGAGGCTGCTAGGAGTGCGGGGGTGTATATCCCTGCCATTTGCTATTTGAGCGGGTGTAGCCCCACCGTGGCGTGCAAGATGTGCATGGTAGAGGTGGATGGCAAGCGGGTTTATGGCTGTAACACCAAAGCCAAACCCAATAGCAAAATCTGCACCAACACCCCCGCTATCAAAGCCGAGCGCAAGATGATCATGCAAACCTATGATGTCAATCACCCTTTAGAGTGTGGGGTGTGCGATAAGAGTGGGGAGTGCGAGTTGCAGGATATGACCATGCGCATGCAGGTAGAAACCCAGCCCTTTGCCGTGCGCGATAATCTAAAACCCTTTGCCTTTTGGGCACAGGCTTCTTATGACCCTAACTTGTGTATCATGTGTGAGCGTTGCGTAACCACTTGTAGCGATAATATCGGGGATAGCAATTTAAAGGCGCTGAAGGCGGATCTGCACGCCCCAGATAAATTCAAAGCCAGCATGCCCAAAGATCCCTTTAGCGTGTGGAATCGCAAACAAAAGGGGATGATTGGCTTTGTGGGCGATACACCTTGTTTTGATTGCGGGGAGTGTATTGCGGTGTGCCCGGTGGGCGCGATTGTCTATAAAGATTTTAGCTATAAAGCCAATGCTTGGGAACTCAAACATATTGACTCAACTTGCATGCATTGTGCGGCGGGGTGTTTGATTGACTATGAAGTGCGCCATTTTGACACTTTAGGTGAGGATCAAAAAATCTTCCGTGTGGGCAATGACTTTTACCATAACCCCATCTGTGGGGCTGGGCGTTTTGCCTTTGATTGTTCCTCCAGCAAGGAGGGTAGCCCTGACTTATTGGAGGCGGTGCAACGATTCAAGGAGGCTAAGTCTGTGCTCATCGGGGGCGATCTACTCAATGAAGAAGCCTACTTGATAGAATATATGCGCGCCAAATTAGGCTTTAAGCTTTATAATGAGCCCGTGCGTCTGTTTCAGGAGTTTTTAAACACATTTAGTGTGCCTTGTGAGTCCACAGAGAACATCAGGAATGCCAACGCGATTTTCACGCTGGGCACGCAAGTTAAGAACGAAAACCCGCTCATCAAATACGCTATCTCTAATGCGCTCAAAGTCAATAAAGCTAGTTTGATCTATGCCCACCCGATTCTAGATCAAGACATCACCAAGATTTGCCGTAGCGTGTTGCCCATTTGTTTGCATGGCGTAGAAGAAGTGATTTTGGGGGCTTTGATGTTGGCTTTAAACGTCTCTAGTCCATGTCTAGAGTCCATCTTGGCGGGTGCCTATGAAATCCCCCAAGCATCTAGCGATCCTGAAAAACCCGCTAAGCCCAAGACTTTTTACAAACTCTTAGAAGAGAGCGGACTTAGTTTAGAAATCTATGACAAAATGCAGGGTTTTTTGGCTAAGGCTAATCAAATTGCCCTTGTGGTGGGCAAGGAAATCTACACCCACGCTAGGGCCCAAAATATGGCATTGATGCTCCAAGAGATTGCCAAACACCCTAAAATAAAGATCATCTTGATCCCCCCCACACCCAATGCGCTAGGCATCGCCTCAATCTGCCAGCTAGACAAACAAGAGAGCTTGGAGAGTCCTAGCGTGGGTGTGCGCACACGGGCGGATTATACTTTGGATAGTGATTTTAACCAAGCCTACCGCGTGGATTTTATTCTGCCTAGTTTTAACCAGCTAGAGGGGAGCACCACCAATTTTGAAGGGCATCTATTGCCCTTAAGACCCGCACTCAAATTTGAAGGCTACGATCTAAGCGACATTGCCCAACATTTTGGGCTTTTGGGCGAGAGTTTGGTAGATTATACCCATCTGTTACCCCAAGAGAAGGGTTACCAGCCTATCGCTTATGATGATCTGCTCAATACCTATGGCAATGATAAAAGCAATTTAAGGGGTTATGCCCTTAAAATCACCCAACAAGAAAACCCAGCCCAAGCCCAGCCCATTAGCCCAAGCACACCCCTTGTTTTTAACGCCTATTGCCAATACCCCCAAAGCCAATTTGGCTTGGGCACTCTTTTTAGCCAAAATCTCCAACTCAAAGAGGGGATCTACACTTCTAAAGCACACTTGGAGAGCTTAGGGCTTGCTGAGGGGGCGCGCATTTGCCTCAGTTATAAGGATTTAAAATTAGAGGGCCCGCTTTTTGTCGATCACGCCTTGGAGCAAGCGGTATTTGTGGTTAGCCCAAGTTTGGATGTGGCGGGTATTTTCAAAGATAGCTGGTTTGCTAATTTGCAAGTGGAGAGTGTATGAGTGCTTACATCATAGAGACTTTGCTAAAAATCTTAGTGGTTATCTTGGTCTTTGCTGGTTTGGGGGCTTTTGGGACTTATTTGGAGCGCAAGGTGCTAGCCATTTTCCAACGCCGACTAGGTCCGACTTATGTCGGTCCCTTTGGGCTCTTACAAGTGATTGCCGATGCGATCAAGCTTTTCACCAAAGAAGATGTGATCCCCCAACATGCTAACCGCTTAATCTTTTCTTTAGCCCCCGTGATTGCGATGGTGAGTGCCTTCGTGTGCATGGCCCCCATTCCCTTTTTTGGGGATTTCACTTTATTTGGCTACACCATCAAGCCCATTATCTCAGATATTAATGTTGGTCTGCTCTTTTTCCTAGCAGTTGGCTCTGCAGGTATTTATGCACCCCTGCTAGCCGGGCTAGCCTCTAATAGCAAATACGCTTTAATTGGATCAGCGCGCGCAGCCATCCAGCTTTTAAGCTTTGAGGTGGTGAGCACCTTGACTATTTTAGCCCCCCTCATGGTGGTCGGTTCGCTCTCGTTAGTGGAGATCAACAACTACCAAGCCGGCGGGTTATTTCATTGGCTGGTCTTCAAGCAACCCCTAGCTTTCTTTTTATTTTTAATTGCCAGCTATGCCGAGCTCAATCGTACTCCCTTTGACCTCTTAGAGCATGAAGCCGAAATTGTGGCTGGGTTTTGCACCGAGTATAGTGGCTTGCGTTGGGGCATGTTTTTCTTGGCTGAATACGCCCATCTTTTTGCCTTTTGTTTTGTGATCTCGCTGATTTTCTTTGGCGGGTATAATCCGTTGTGGATCATTCCGGGTGGGGTGATGATCTTGCTGAAGGTCTGTTTCTTTGTGTTTTTGGCGATGTGGGCGCGCGCGACTTTCCCCCATGTGCGCCCCGATCAACTCATGCGCTTGTGTTGGAAGATCATGTTGCCCTTGTCCTTGGTCAATATCTTGATCACCGGACTTGTCATCTTAATCTAAGGAGAAAGCATGGCGCAACAACGCTACAAATGGATCGCCCAAGAACCCAAGCCGGCGACCACCCCCCAAAAGTTCTTAGGCACGCTCAAATCCACCTTTGGGCTGGATCTCTTCAAGGGCTTGGGGCTCACCATTAAAGAATTTTTTAGCAAAGAGGTTACGATCCACTACCCCATGGAGGTTTTGCCCTTAAGCCCGCGTTACCGGGCCGTGCACCACTTGCAACGACTCTTGGATTCGGGTTCTGAGCGTTGCATTGGTTGCGGGTTGTGTGAAAAGATTTGCACCAGTAATTGCATTAGAATTATCACCCACAAGGGCGCAGACGAGCGCAAACACATCGATAGTTATACGATCAACTTAGGGCGTTGCATTTACTGCGGATTGTGCGCGGAGGTCTGCCCCGAGTTAGCCATTGTGATGGGACAGCGCTTTGAAAATAGTAGCGTGCAACGCTCCCAATTTGGGGGCAAGGCGGAATTTTTAACCGATGTGCAAAGCGCAAAAGATCATAGCCATGTGGAGTTTGCTGGCTTTGGAGCACCCAGTGTAGATGCTAGCCAAAGGGTGCAACAAACACCCCTAGATTATGCCAGCAAAGAGGAGCAAGCTCCTAAAGAGGAAAACAAAGATGCTTGATACAATCGCCTTTTACTTCTTTGCCATCCTCACTTTGAGCATGGCCTTAGTGGTGATCACCACAAAAATATTTTATACGCCATGAGTGCCCTAGCTGTGGCCATGGTTTTTGTTGCTGCTTTTTTCTTTCTGCTCAATGCGGAGTTTCTGGGCGTGGTGCAGATTTTAGTCTATGTGGGGGCGGTGATTGTGATGTATGCTTTTGGCATGATGTTCTTTAATGCCTCAGAAGAGGTCTTTGAGCGTGCGCATGCACCTAAGTTAGTGTGGTTTTTAGTTGCAGGTGTTGGTTTAGTGCTGGTGTTAGCTTTGGGTGCACCGGCAGTCAATAGCCATGTGAGCGCGCAAGCTTCCATGTGGGCCACCCAATACCATGCCCAGCAAGACTTGCTCACCAACCCCAAAGATGTCCCCCAACTCAAACTACTAGGCTATGCTCTCTTTGGGAAGTATTTGATCGTTTTTGAGGCCGGGGGACTGATGCTCTTGGTGGCTTTGGTGGGTGGCATAGCCAGTGCTTTGCGGAAAAGCCATTTAAAGGATGAGGCGTGATCACATTGGGGCATTACTTGGTTTTTGCAGGGCTGTTGTTTTGTATCGGGCTAGCGGGCATGTTGAGGCGTAAGAATATCTTAATGTTGTTTTTTTCTACTGAGATCATGTTAAATGCCATTAATGTCGCATTAGTCGCCACCGCGCATTATATCCACAACATACAAGGGCAAATCTTTGCTCTTTTTATGATCGCCCTAGCTGCTAGTGAGGTGGCGGTAGGTTTGGGCTTGGTGATTTTGTGGTTTAAAAAGCACAAAAGCCTAGACATAGATACACTCAATAGCATGAAAGGCTAGAGATGGACGCATATTGGCTCTTATTGGCGGTGTTGTTTTTGCCCTTAGGCGGGGCGATCTATGCGGGGCTTTGGGGAGGGTGTTGCCGGCATTTGCATGTGGGGGTGATTAACTCCTTGCTCTTGTTTGTGTCCTTTTTGAGTGCTTTGGTGCTGTTGATTCAGGCACTGCAAGGATATTCTTACGAGGCGTTTTTGCTTGATTGGATCACTATGGGGGATTTCCATATCGGCTTTTCTTTCATGCTCGATCCCATTAACGCCGTGATGATTGTGGTCGTAACATTGGTTTCTTTCTTGGTGCATGTCTATTCCATTGGCTACATGCAACATGACAAGGGCTATAACCGCTATTTTAGCTATCTCTCCGGCTTTGTGTTTTCCATGCTTTTTTTGGTGCTCAGTGATAACTTTTTAGGGCTCTTTGTAGGCTGGGAGGGTGTGGGGCTATGCTCCTATCTCTTAATCGGCTTTTGGTATCACAAGAGCAGTGCTAATAGTGCCTCCATTGAAGCCTTTGTGATGAATCGCATGGCAGATTTGGGCATGCTCATGGGTATTTTGTTATTGTATTGGAGTGTGGGATCGCTCCAATATTCTATTGTCTTTGCCAATATCGCCTCAATAGACCCCTATGTGCTCTTTTGGATCGGAGTCTTGCTCTTTGTGGGGGCGATGGGCAAGAGCGCGCAATTCCCCCTACACACTTGGCTAGCCAATGCGATGGAGGGACCTACACCCGTATCAGCCTTGATCCATGCCGCTACGATGGTTACAGCAGGGGTGTATTTATTGGTGCGCGCCCACCCACTTTATAGCGCAATCCCCCAAGTGGGTTATGCCATTGCATGTTTGGGGGCATTTGTTGCTCTCTTTGGAGCCAGCATGGCATTAGTCAATAAAGATTTAAAGCGCATCATCGCCTATTCCACGCTCTCCCAACTAGGTTATATGTTTGTAGCAGCAGGTCTAGGGGCTTACTGGGTTGCACTCTTCCACCTCTTCACGCATGCCTTTTTTAAAGCCCTCTTATTCTTGGGGGCGGGCAATGTCATGCATGCCATGCACGATGAGCTAGACATTAGCAAAATGGGTGGGCTTTACAAACCCTTAAAAATAACCGCGGTTTTCATGATCATCGCCTCTGTAGCCTTGTGTGGGATTTACCCTTTTGCGGGCTTTTTCTCCAAAGACAAAATCTTAGAAGTGGCTTTTGGATCGGGACATCATGGGCTTTTTTTGGCTCTGCTCATTGGAGCAGTTTGCACCGCCTTTTATAGCTTTAGACTCTTGATGTTGGTCTTCTTTGCGCCCAAAGTGCATACCATTGAACACCCTCATGAAGCCCCCAATTTCATGCTCACTGCCATGTTGCCCCTTGTGATCTTAGCCATCATGGCAGGCTTTTTTGAACATTCCTTTTTTAATTTTGTCTCCCAAGCGATCAGTGTACCCTCCTTTTTGGATCACTACCCCTCTAAGGGGCTGTTGGTGGGCTTGAGCCTTGTTTTGGTCTCTGTAGCAATCATTTATGCCTTTAAAAAATACCAAAAAGGCATTATTTGCAAAAACAAGGGGCATGGCTTTTTTTACAACTTGCTTTACAACCAATACTATATCCCCCAGCTTTATGCGTGTTTGGCACGGAGTTTTTTGCGCTTTTGTCTGTTTTTGTGGCGCAAGGTGGAGGTGCGCTTGCTCGATCAGTTTATTGATGCGTTGGTGAAAATCCCCGCCTTTGTGGGCACTCTAGTAAGACCCATGCAAAGTGGGAATTTGAGCGCGGCTTTAAGATGGATGACTCTTGGGGTGTTGGTGCTCTTGGGGTGTGCCTTGTTGAGATTTTGGAGTTAGTATGAGCTCAGGTAGTTATTTGTTAAATCTGCTGGTTTTCTTCCCACTCTTGGCTGCATTGCCCATGTTCAAGATTGGCGAACAACACGCGCGCGCCTATGCAGTCGTGGTGGCGGGCATTGAGCTTTTGTTGGTGCTGTGCCTATGGTTTCTCTTTGATTCAAACACGGGGAATTTGCAATTCCAAAGCAATACCGACTTGCTTGGCAATGGGCTGTTTCTCTTTATATTAGCTGTTGATGGCATTTCGCTCTTTTTGGTGATTCTCAATGCCCTAGTGATTTTCCTAGCCACCCTAGCGGTGTATGAAAACAAAAAACACATGCTCTTGTCCCTCTTGCTCTTAGAGGGTATTTTGATGGGCGTTTTTTTAGCCCAAACCTTATTGGTGTTTTATGTGTTTTGGGAGGTTTCGCTCTTGCCCGTGCTCTACATGATCGGGCGTTTTGGGGTCAAGGATCGAGTCTATTCGGGGCTTAAATTTTTCATCTACACCTTTTTAGCCTCTTTAATCATGTTGGTGGGCTTCCTCTACTGGGCTTATGCGAGTTATTTGGTTGTGCGCTCTGGAGCCACCCCTTTTTCAGATGCAGTCTGGGGTTCAATCTGGGGTTCCAATGCAATCTGGGGGATGACCTTTAGCGATTTTGCTAAAATGAGTGCCTACATACCCTTGCAAACACAATTTTGGGTATTCTTAGCTCTTTTTGCAGGTATAGCGGTCAAAATCCCCATTTTCCCTTTCCATAGCTGGATGCCCCATGCTTATGGAAATGCCCCCATTGTGGGTTCCGTTGTGCTCTCTGCCCTGCTTTTAAAAATGGGGACTTATGCTCTTGTGCGTTTGCTCTTGCCTCTCTTGCCCCATTTGCTCCCCCAATTTTTATTGCCCTTGAGCTTGTTAGCTTTGTGCATGGTGATCTATGCGGGCATCTTAGCTTGCGTGCAGACTGAGATGAAACGCCTCATTGCCTATAGCTCCATGTCACACATGGGCGTGGCTCTTTTGGGGCTCTATGCGCTCAATGTGGAGGGTGTGGGGGGGGCGATTTTTACGATGTTCTCCCATGGTCTGGTCAGTGCAGGCTTGTTTATGCTGGTGGGCATGCTCTACCAAAGGAGCCAATCGAGCAAGATTGTCGCCTATCAAGGGGTGGCACATTCCATGCCCGCCTTTGCCACCTGTTTTATGTTCGTGTTGCTAGCCAATGTGGGCATGCCCTTAACCAGTGGCTTTGTGGGCGAGTTTTTAAGCTTGCTGGGCTTTTTTAATGTCTCCCCCCTCATCACCCTACTAGCAGGGAGCACCATCATTTTATCCGCCATCTACATGCTCAATCTGTATAGAAAAGTCTTTTTAGGGGTGCCTAACCGCCGTTCCCAAGCCCTCAAGGATTTATGCGGGCGTGAAAAATTCATCTTAGCCACTCTCATTGTTGCGATTTTGTTTTTTGGGATTTACCCCAAGCCCATTTTAACACCCATTGAAAAGAGCGTGCAGGTTTTGTTAAACACAGCGCAACCCCTTAAGGATCAATGATGGACTCTTTACTCTCTTTTCCAGACACACAAACCATGCAAGAGTTTAACATGCTCACTTTCCTGCCCCTTCTCATCAGTGCGGGCGGGGGGATTTGCTTGCTCTTGTTGAATGCGTTTAAGCGCAGTTTTTCAAGAGACCTCAATGTCTCTTTGGTGATCGTGTTCTTAGCCTTGAATTTATTGGCCGTGTGGGTGCATTGGTCTGGGTTTAATTTCAGATATTTTGGTGCATGGGAGCAATGGTTGGTTGGCCACGCTTTGGACAATGATGCCATCACCTTTATTGCCCAAACCTTAATCGTGCTGGCTAGTTTGTTACTCATTATCTTAGTTTTCTCCAAAGAGAGATTTGCTGAGTTCCAAACTCCCGAATTTTACCCCCTCTATTTGTTCATGGTGGCTGGCTTTGAGCTGATGGTTTCTACCCAACATCTCTTACTGATCCTCATTGGCTTAGAAAGCGCGTCTTTGGCAATGTGCGTGCTGATGGCATTGAATAATAAAAAAGTGGGCATTGAGGCTGGCTTAAAATATTTCACGATGAGCATGCTGGCTAGCGTATTCTTTGTCTTGGGGGCGGCTTTATTTTATCTCAAGACGGGGCAATTTAGGCTTTGGCATTTTGGGGATTATAGCTCCAACCCCTATTCGCTGTTGCTCACCACGCTTTCTTTAGCGTTTATTATTGGTGCACTGGGCTTTAAGGTCTCTTTAGTCCCCTTCCACACTTGGATGCCCGATATTTATGAGGGGAATAACCCCGTCTTTGCTGCCTTTATATCCATTGTGCCTAAAATTGCAGGTTTAACGGTCCTCATGCGCATTGTGCACTACGCTCTAGTGGCCCCACTCGAGTCCTCGATTTTAACTCTTGCTACGATCTTAATTGCCCTCACTATCACCATCCCCAATGTTCTAGCTCTCTTGCAAAAAGATGCCAAGCGCATGATGGCTTATAGTTCGATATCCCATGCGGGCTTTGCACTCTTAGGGGTGATCACCAATGGCTCCATCGTCTTCACCTACTGGATTTACTTTCTCTTCACCAATATTGGGGCGTTTGCGTTTTTTTGGTTGCTCGCCAACAAGCAAGACTCCCTAGCTTCCAACTATGCTTACCCCTATGAGCGTTTCAATGGGCTGATCAAAACCCATCCCGCATTTGCCTTGCTGGGGGCTATTTTTATTTTTTCGCTAGCCGGAATCCCCCCCTTTTCGCTTTTTTGGGGCAAGCTCATTGTTTTGCAAACCCTGATGAGTCAAGGCATGTTTTTGCCGATGGTGATTGTGATCAACAGCGCGATCAGCGTGGCCTACTACTTCAAGCTCCTAGTTGCCATGTTCTTCAAGCCCGCCCCGCAAAGTCCTGCCCCCTTGAGCAATGCAAGCCCCGCCATTAGCGCACTGGGTATTTTAATGGCGATCTTATCTTTGTGCCCATTGACTGGTTTGGGCTTTTACTGGGGGCTGGGGGTAACCCCCTCGTGGGTGTGGCCTTTCCGTCTTTTGATGCCATGAATCGATGTTAAAAGCCATAGCTCTTTTGATTCTGTGGGGGTCACTTTTGAACGCCCTGAACATGAGTATCACTAAGGGGCGGGAAAAAGAACAAGATTTTGCTACCCTCACCCTCACGCACAGCACGCCCTTTAAATGCGAACAAACCAAGATACCCCTTCAAGAAATTACTTGTGTTATTGATGCCATCCCCAAGGCTGGTTTCACGCCTGTGGATACAGAGTTTTTCAGCATCTCCTACACCATGCAAGAGCGGGTTTTTCATTTGCACATCAAGCCCAAATACCAAGAAAAACTCTTTGCCCTCCCCTATGACTACAAGCAACATATCCCCATCCAAGAGCTTAAGCCCAACATGTCCAAAACATGGCAAATTGTGGGCTACCACCTCAAAATCCCCTTTTTGACTCCACAAGACCCCTTAGGGGCTTCCAACAAAGGAATCAATTTCCCCATTCTCATTGAAAATGCCCAAACCCCCTTGATTCAAGAATTAGACGTGGATAATAAACCCCTCACCTACTCTAGAGGGCAGGATTTAGAAGAGTATTTGGGTGTGAAACAAGCCATCCAGCAAAAAGAATATCTGCAAGCCCTCAAAGCCATTAGCCGTATCTTTAAGGTTTATCCTAACACCCTCTTTAAAAAAGACCTCTATCTCTATGAGATGATTGCCTTGAATAGCCTTAAAAAGAAACAAGACCTGATCATCCAAATTGGGGATCAATGGCTCAGATTCTACCCCTCTGATTCCCAAGTCCCCTATGTGCTCTACATGATGGGCAAGGCTTATAGCCAAATTAATTATGACTTGCAAGCCACAGCGAGTTTTAAGCGCGTGATTGCAGAATACCCCAAAAGCCGTTATGCCGCCCTCTCCCAAATGCACCTAGCCCAGCAAGCGAGCAATCGAGGGGATAAAAGTGCGGCGTTGGCTGGGTTGCAAAAGGCTTATAGCCAAGCAAGAGACATTGAGAGTGCGAGCGACATTGCCTTCAACTGGGCACGTTTTGATCTCCAAGACAATGGGGGCAAGAATACCCAACTGATCTTAGATAAAATTTTAGATGCCAACCCTCTTTTTTTCGCCCAAAACCCGGTCAAATCCTATGAAACCCTCCTAGATTTAAACGCCAGAGCTATTTTTACACCTGCCATTAAAATTGCCCAAATCTTAGCCAAACAAGAGGACAATCCCGTTATTAAAGAAAAGGCTGCTTTTGAATTGGGTGCACTCTATGCCAGAAATAACCAACCCGATGAAGCCCACCGCGCTAATCTAGCCTACTTAGACAATTACAACAACGCCATCCATGTGAGTCTAGTCAAAAATAGAGACGAAGAAGTTTTATTCTCCATGCATGGGAATTTTGATGACAAAATGGCGCGTTATGACCAAATTTTACAAGAGTTTCCCCCCCCATCCAAAGAGCACCAGAAGGCTCTTGATCACAAAGCCAAGTTATTATTATCCCACAAATACTATACGCAGGTTTTAGCCCTAGCCCCTGATTTAAAGAACGATTCGCCCTACATGCAAGAGGCCTTGTTGCATTTGAGTCGATCGGCTTTACAAAATGGGGATTGCCCCAGATTTAACACCTATGCGGTACAAATCCACCCTCTAGAAACTAAAAATTTTGATCCCCCTGAACAATTAAGTGCCTTTGATTGTCTCTATGATGCCGCCCTCTACCAACAGGCTGCTATCTTCTCTAATGGGGCATTGCAACACAACACGCCCGATAAACTTGCTTGGCTCTATCGTCAAGGGCGTAACCTCTATGCCCTCAATAATTACCAAGACTCCGTGCTGGCCACTAAAGATGCATTCACACTAGCCACCATCAACAAGCAAAAAAAATATTATGACATCGCCTTCACCTTGTTTTTTGATTACATGCAAACCAATAACGCCCCGGAGGCATTTAAGATTTATAACAAATTGCAAGAACACTTTAAAAACGATGAGCGCATGATCGAGGTTTATGCCCTCTTACTCGAATATGAAGGCAAGAGCAAGAACAACCCCACCACTTTAGAAATTTACGCTAAAAATCTCATCTCTTTGCAAAAACAATATAGAAACAACAGCTACACGCCCTATGCCCAAGAACAGCTGATCGGCGCGTTGATTAGAGGGGGTAAGCTCCAAGAAGCCTTGCAAGAAAGCAATGCCCTTTTAGATAGGAAGCTCAACCCCAAAGATCGCCAAAGGGTTTTGTATAGCAAAGCCACCATCTTAAGACAAGAAAATGATTTACAAGGGGCTCAAGAGAGTTTTAAGGCGTGCCTAGATATTCCTCTTGATTCACCTTGGAAGGATTTATGCTCCCAAGCCCTCAATCTATCCAAACCCTAAAGGTGGTACTGGGTTTAGATGATCCCACAATCTACAAATTTGCCATAGAGCGTGTCAAGTCCCACATAATGCCCTTCTTGTTAGTTCTAATTCAGTATTTAAATGCTAGCATGCTGACTCCAAATTTTAAACGATCTAAGGGCATAAGGAGTTAAAATGTCTAAAATGCTAGCCCCTGAGGGCGTGCCGGTTTGGGTGAATGAGCAGAGGTGTAAGGGCTGTGATCTATGCGTCTCGGTGTGCCCAGCGGGGGTGCTTGGCATGGGTGTGCGCTTGGACCATGTCTTGGGCAAGGTGGCTAAGGTCGCCTACCCGGAGAGTTGCATTGGGTGTTGCAAGTGCGAGCTGGGTTGTCCTGATTTTGCCATTTATGTTGCTGAGAAAAAAGACTTTAAATTTGCTAAAGTTTCTAAAGAGGCTGAGCAGAGAGGCATTAAGGTACGCGCCAACCATTATATGTTGTTAGAAGAGAGTGTAGCGCAAGGGAGGGGACAATGAGGGAATTAATTTCAGATGGGAATGAATTGGTCGCTCAGGCTGCCATTGATGCGGGTTGCCGCTTTTTTGGGGGCTATCCCATTACGCCCAGTTCGGATATTATGCATGCGATGAGTTTGCTTTTGCCCGCCCATGGGGGGCATTTTATGCAAATGGAAGATGAGATTGGGGGGATTTGCGTTTCTTTGGGAGCAAGCATGAGCGGGGTTAAATCCATGACGGCTAGCTCGGGTCCGGGGATCTCTTTAAAAGTGGAGCAAATTGGCTATTCTTACATGACCGAAACACCCTTAGTGATCGTAGATGTGATGCGATCAGGGCCTTCAACGGGCATGCCCACACGGGTCGCTCAAGGGGATATTAGCTTTTTAAAACACCCCATCCATGGTGATTTCCAATCTGTAACCTTGGCTCCGGGCAACTTGCAAGAAGCTTACACAGAAACCATCCGCGCCTTTAATTTGGCTGAAAAACTCATGACTCCGGTTTTCTTGGTGCTGGATGAAACTATCGGGCACATGTATGGGCGGGTGGAGTTACCCGACTTGGAACAAGTGCAAGAAAGCATCATTAACCGGCGTGTATTTAAAGGTGATCCTAAGGATTATAAACCCTATGGGGTGCCCTTAGATGAGTCTGCCATCCTCAATCCCTTTTTTACCGGCTACCGCTACCATGTAACTGGGTTACACCACGATGCTATTGGCTTCCCTACAGAGGATGCCAAAGTGGGGGGTGCACTAATGGATCGCCTCTTTAATAAGATCAATTCCCAAGCCGAATCGGTGAATTTGAATGAAGAGATCGACATAGAGGGGGCGGACTTGTTGGTGATTGGGTATGGTTCTAGTGCCTTGTGCATCAAAGAAGCCCTAAGAGATTTAAAAACACAGAATTATCCTAAGAAAGTGGCCTTTTTTAGGCCCTTGACCTTGTGGCCCAGCCCGGATAAAAGATTGCAAGAACTGGGCAAGCAATTTGAAAAAATCTTGGTGGTCGAGCTCAATAAAGGGCAGTATATCCATCAGATCGAACATGTGATGCACAGAAAAGTAGAGGGCTTGTTGCAAGCTAATGGCAGACCCTTTAGCCCCAAACAAATCATGGCTAAAATCAAGGAGTTGTAATGGCGTTTAACTACGATGAATATTTGCGGGTGGAGCGCACGCCCACGCTTTGGTGTTGGGGTTGTGGAGATGGGGTGATCTTAAAATGCATCATCCGTGCCATTGACGCACTAGGCTGGAATATGGATGATGTGTGCTTGGTGAGCGGGATTGGATGCAGTGGCCGGATGAGTTCGTATGTGAATTGCAACACCGTGCACACTACACACGGGCGTGCATTAGCCTATGCCACCGGGATTAAAATGGCTAATCCTAGTAAGCATGTGATCGTGGTCTCTGGCGATGGGGACAGTTTTGCCATTGGGGGGAATCACACCATCCATGCTTGCAGGCGTAACATTGATTTAAACTTGGTCTTGGTGAATAATTTTATCTATGGCTTGACCAATTCCCAAACTTCCCCCACCACGCCCAATGGCATGTGGACGGTAACCGCCCAAAGTGGGAATATTGACAACCACTTTGATCCATGCCAAATCACGATGGCGGCCGGGGCGACCTTTGTAGCCCGTGAGAGTGTCTTAGACCCCAAGAAGTTGGAACGGGTGTTGATCGAGGGCTTTAAGCATAAGGGCTTTAGCTTTGTGGATGTGCACAGTAATTGCCATATCAATTTGGGGCGCAAAAATAAAATGGCCCAAGCGGCCCAAACTTTGGAATGGATCGCCTCTAGGCTGGTGAGCCAACGCGCTTATGAGCAACTAAGCCCTGAAGAAAGGGAGGATAAATACCCCACCGGCATTTTAAAACAAGACCTCTCTAAAGTGGAATATTGCGAGGCGTATGCTGGGGTGATCAAAAAGGCTAAAAAAGAGAGGAGCTAACATGGAATTGCAATTGCGTTTTACCGGTGTGGGGGGGCAGGGGGTGCTTTTAGCGGGTGAGATTTTAGCCGAAGCCAAGATCGCCTCGGGAGGGTTTGGGACCAAGACTTCCACCTACACCAGCCAAGTTAGGGGCGGGCCTACCAAAGTGGATATTATTTTGAATTCTGAAGAGATCATTTACCCCTATGCCAAAAGCGGGGAAATTGATTTTATGCTCTCTGTGGCACAAAGTAGCTACATGCTGTTTAAGGACGATGTCAAAGATGGGGGGGTTGTGGTGGTCGATCCTAACTTAGTTAAACCCAGTGCACAAGATGAAGCAAGATTGCAACTCTATAAAATCCCCATTATTAGCATTGCTAAAGATGAGGTCGGCAATATCATCACGCAATCGGTGGTGGCGTTGGCGATCACAACTATTTTAGTGGAATGCGTGGATCGGGAGCAGGTGATCCAAACGATGATCTCTAAAGTCCCCGCAAAAGTGGCCGAGCTCAACAAAAAAGCCTTTGAGATTGGAGAAGCCCACGCCCTCAAAGCCCTACAAGCCCAAAAGATTTCTTAAACCCCCATGCTGGAACTAGCCCAAATCCAAGAGATCGCCACCCAGCACGCCACGCCCTTTTATCTCTACGATTTGGATCGCATAGAAAGCAGATTTGCAGATTTTAAAGAAGCCTTTAGGGGTAAAAAATCTTTAATTTGCTATGCGCTCAAGGCTAATTCTAATTTAGCCCTCTTGCAACACTTGGCAAAATTGGGCTGTGGGGCCGATTGTGTTTCCATCTATGAAGTGCGTAAAGCCCTTTTAGCTGGGATCAAGCCCTACCACATCATTTTTAGCGGGGTGGCCAAATTAGAACATGAAATCAGCCTTGCCCTCACTAGCAAGATTTTATTTTTGAATGTGGAATCCTTTGAGGAATTGCGCCTAATTGAGAGCATCGCTAAAGAGCTTAAGATGTGTGCGCGAGTCTCGGTGCGCATTAACCCCAACATTGATGCGCTCACCCACCCCTATATCTCTACCGGACTTTGGGAAAATAAATTCGGGGTGGAGGAAAAAGAAGCGGTACAGATGTTCATGTTTGCCAAGCAGTCCGCCTTTTTAGAGCCCGTTGCGATGCAGTTTCATATCGGTTCCCAGCTCACAGATTTAGCCCCCATCGCAGAGGCTTGCACCAAGATGGGAGCATTGGCGCGTTTTTTGGTGGCTAGTGGGGTGGAGCTCAAATTTTTTGATGTGGGCGGGGGGCTAGGGATTGATTATAGCCAAGAGCAAAATCAGAACTTGATCGATCTGAATGCCTATGCTAGTGCTATTTTCCAAGCCCTCAAGGAATTAGATTTGACTATCATTTGTGAGCCCGGGCGCAAAATTGTCGGGGATAGCGGGGTGCTGGTTAGCCAAGTCCAATACACCAAGCACAATGAACGCAAGCATTTTGCGATCATCGATGCGGGTATGAATGATTTTTTGCGCCCTGCCCTCTACCAAGCCACCCACCCCATCTATACCACCAGCGATCCGCACAACCCCAAACAAACTTACGATCTAGTGGGGCCCATTTGTGAGAGTGCGGATTGCTTTGCCAAGGGAGTCGAACTACCCACACTCAAACGGGGAGATTTGGTGATCTTGGATAAAGTGGGGGCTTATGGGGCAAGCATGGCTAGCCATTATAATAGCCGCCCTAAAATCCTAGAGCTAGGCTTGAGTAAGGGCACGCTTAAAGTGCTCAAACCCAAAGAAAAATTAGCCCACATGATCAGCGATGAGTTGAGTTGTTTAGGCGTGGAGAGTCTAGAGCAAAGCCGCACCCAAATTGATCATCTGGATCAACAAATTAGCGCGTTGTTGCAACAACGCTTGCAGATCGCGCGCCAAATCGCCCAGCACAAACAGAGTTTAGGACTCAAGAGTTACTACCCCGTGCGGGAAGCCCAAATTTTTAAGGGAGTGGGTAAGGGCTTAGAGAGCATTTTTACAGAAATCTTGGGGGTTTCTAGGAGTTTAATTCGCCCGGAGAAAATCGGGTTTTATGGCTTAGAAGGGGATATACGCCGTGCCTTTGGGCAAAGTGCGTTCTTGCAGGAATTAGACCCCCTAGCTTTGATTCAAGCCCTGCAAGAGGGGGGAATAGACTTTGGGGCACTCTTAGTGCAAGAGTGCTTAAAAGATGTGTTGCCCGCCCTACTTCTTGCCAAAATCAAGGCGATCCACTCTTTGGAATTTGGTAAGAAGCGTTGGTATTTGGTGGTGGCTAGGGCAGATTTTGCTTTACGCACAGAAGGCATCTTAGAGAAAAAAAGCGCATTGTATTGCTTGGGCGCGGCCTTAGAATTTTTAACCCAAAGCCTCAAGCCCGCCAAACTCTGCCATGCCCACCCTTTGGGCGAACATCTATTATTGGAAGTGGCGCACACTATACCTCTCCAAAATATCCTAGATGCCCTCACTTTTTGCCAACCTACCAGTTTGGGCACTTATGCCAGCGTGGAGTCCTAAATTTGGATTTTAAACCCATTAAACTTGCCAATAAACCCCTAATTGATGGCTTTTTAGCCCGCGATGCCTTTGAGGTGGCTGATGTGCATTTTAATAATTTATATCTGTGGCGCAAAGCCAGAGAAATTAGCTACGCCATAATCCATGACTGCTTGATCATTGCTACCAAATACCCCGACAGCACGCCCTTTTATTTTTACCCCATTGGGCTTGGGGATAAAAAAGCCGCCCTGCAAGCTTTGATCGAGCGTGCCCCCCATCCCCTAGAGTTGCGCGCCCTACAAAGCCAACATGTGGCCCAGTTAGAGGCATTTTTTCCTAACGCCTTTGAGATTACCCCCATGCGGGATCGTTTTGACTACATCTACAGCGTGCCCGAGCTCATCGCCCTAAGTGGCAAGAAATTCCACAAAAAGAAAAACCACCTCAATGCGTTTTTAAAAACTTACCCGCATTTTAGCTTTGAGCCCATTGGCCCCCACAATATAGACCCACTCATGGAGGTTTTGCAAGAATGGCATGCTCTAGATGACCCCCAAGACTTAGGGCTAGCCCAAGAACATAGGGGCATCTTAGAAGCCCTGCAAGTTTATGGCCAGTTGGCTATGCAAGGGGGGGTGATCAAAATTGGGGACAAAATCGTGGCGATGAGTTTTGGGGAGAAAATCCAAGAAAACATGGCACTGATTCACATTGAAAAAGCCAGCCCCCATGTGCGCGGGGCTTACCAGATGATCAACCAACAATTTTTAGCCCATGCCTTTAGCACTTGTGAATGGGTCAATCGGGAGGAAGATTTGGGCATTGAGGGCTTAAGACAAGCCAAAATGGGCTATAACCCCGCTTACCTACTAGAAAAACACCACGCCATTTTGAAAAATCCATAACCATTGCCCAAGATTGGCTACAATGGGGCATGCAAAATCCCAATTTCCAAACCCTCTCTGAAGAACCCTTAAAAGCGGCACTTTACCAACGCTATTTTAAAAGTTTGGTTTATAGCGCGCATAAGATCGACTTTGTGATCAGCAAGAAACACCCACAAGGCTTGATCCCCCTGATTTGGGCGGAGGGCAAGAAAGGCAAAAGCGATCTGCAAAAGTCTTTCACGCAATTGCTCTTAACCATTGGCAAAAACCGATTTTTCACGCATGAAACCCCGCTTTACTTGGGGGTTTTTGACGCTTATAACTTTGCCTTTGTGCGTTATAACTCGGATATGACCGCCCTTTTTTACCAAGACATCAATTTCAACACCACGCCCAGCAACCACAACAGCCCCGAGTTTTTGCAATGCCACCAACTTTTTCAAGATTTCTTCAAGCCCCTTTGCTTCCAATTTGCCACCCAAGAAAAAGAGCTCACAGAATTTGTTAAAAACCTAGCCCATACCCCTTTGGAGCAAATCCCCATTGACACGAATAACTTCGTGCATGTCTATCACAAGTGGCTAGAGAGTGTCAAGCCCAGTATCAGCATTGATTGGAAAAAGGCGGGGGATATTTTAGATACAGATTTTTATCTGGCCGATTTATTGAGCGCAGAGAATAACACCTTGCTAGACCTCAACACGCTTTTAAAGAAAGATCATTATTCTTTTAACAAAATCCAAGACCTAGCCGGGTTTTTTAACTCCAATAGCACGGGCTTTAAGGACAACCAGCAAGCCCACAAAGAGTTTTGGAGCGTTTATAAACGCCCACCCGCACAAGAGTTTTGGGATCATATCCTAGAGAGACGCGATCTCTTAGTGCCCCTTGATGTTAGAGAGCGCAAGGGGGCGTTTTTCACCCCCAAAATTTGGGTGGAAAAATCGCAAGAATATTTGCGGGCGTGCTTGGGGGCGCATTTTCAAGAGGAATATTACATTTGGGATTTAGCCGCTGGCACGGGTAATTTGCTCTTGGGCTTGAGTCGGCCCGAGCGCATTTATGCGAGCACTCTAGATCAAAACGATGTGGGGATTTTAAAACAAAGGACAGCAAACAAACAACTCCCCATCTTAGAAAATCACATTTTCCAATTTGACTTTTTAAACGACTCGTTTGACAAGCTCCCAGACCCACTACAAGCCATTTTAAAAGACCCCAATAAACGCGCCAAACTCATCATTTACATCAACCCCCCCTATGCCGAAGCGGGGAGCAAGACCCAAATCACCCAAACGGGCAAGAATAAAGGGGGCGTGGCTAATTCGCCCATTGCTAAGACATATGCTAGAGAATTAGGCAGGGCAAAAAACGAATTATTCGCCCAATTTTTCATGCGGATTATTAAAGAGATTGCCCCTGTTAAATCCCAACCAAAAGAAGCCCCCCTTGCGGGGGAGAGCTCTTATGAAGGACTATACCACACAAATTTAAGCCCTAAAAAAGAGAGCTTAATGTATAATACGCGTTCAGAGCCCTTACCATGTTTAGCCATGGCTGGCTCCTTAAATTGGGATGTTGCCCCCTTACAGGGGCACACTGATTCTACTAAATCCCCCCTTAAAATCCATGGTCCCATCTTAGCCAGTTTCTCCACACTCAAATACCTCAATTCCTCTAATTTCAAAACTTTTCGGCAACATTTTAAGGCGCGTTTTTTGGGGGGCTTTATGGTCCCAGCCTCTAGTTTTGATAATGTCAAGGGGAGTTTTCCTATTGGGTTTTTGGTGTGGGATTTGGGGGGCTAATTTAAAACCCCCTAAGAAAAAGATCGCTACAATCTCATTAAGGACATGGCGGCTTTCTTTTAGACCACATTTGGAGCACTTGTAAGCGTCTTGCTTATTTGGGGTTGGGGGTGCAGAGGGTGGCACTCCAGAAAGGAAGCCACCATGCAAAGATTGGTAATAGTGCTAGTGATCTTGGCAGTGTTGGTCTCACAGCTTAACTAGATCACTTGGGGCGGGTTTGCCCGCCCTAAACACTGGCACTATTATTCCGTATCCTCACTTTAAGAGACTTGAATGCAACCCATTTTCTTAGACATTTACGATTTGGCGGGGAATTTTTTGGGGGTGAAGGGGTTTGGAGCGCATTTGGATCGCACCAAAAGCATTATAGAGTGGTTGCGGGGCTTTTATGACAAAAAGGGCGACACCTTAGCCTATATGAAAATGGCAGGCTCAGACATACAACACAATAATACGGTAAATCTTGACAACACCCTAAGCCCCAATGACATTAAAAAACACCTTTTTACTTGTGTGAGCGCTCAAAACCTCCTCCCCATGTCTGTCTATTTTGCCGTGCGGCTTTGCATTAAACCCACTTGGATCAACGATCGCGATCAATTCTACGCCCCCTATAATGATACATGGCAACATGATTTGGAATTTTTACATGATTGCCTGGCTTTCATGCTTTTGCACACCCAAAACCGCATCTCTTGTGTGCATGGGGATAACCATTTCATCCCCTTTAGCGAAACCTCCATTAATGCCAAAGCTGCCTATAAAAGCCATGCGCTCCTAGACTTTCTAAAAGGCAAGAAGAGCCACCTTTTTAGCACCCCCACACCTCTCATCTTTAGCCCATTAGCCCAAGAGGTCTTGCAAGCCGGGCAGGCTCTGTATGCCTATTACCACCACCAAGCCGGGCACACCCAAAATTATAACCCCAATGCCGGACTCTATGACATCAAGGAATTTTTCAGCGGGCGCAATGCTAGGGGCGTGCTTAACCCCCCTAGCAAATCCAAAGATGAGCACTATAAAACCCTCTATGCCACCCTCAAAGACACGCTCAACGCCCTAGCTAAGCAAATCCAGCCCAAAGTTTGGGCTTATGGCTTTTTAAGAGAAGACCTTTAAGTTTTAAACTGGTTGATGTCGGCATCTAAGTCTGTGGTGGAGGTGTGTAAGGAATTTGCCAAATTGGCAATTTGCGTGGCATCGTTGAGGGTTTTATGCGTGGTGTTCTCCACTTGGGTGAGCTTGCCTGCCATATCCTTAATGCTCTGCCCGGTTTGTGTGTAGTTAGCGATAAAATCATGGGTGTTTTGCACCACCACGCCCACATCTGCGCTCATATTCTTAAATTTCTCCTGCACTTCCAAGCTCCCGACACTCAATTCCTCGATCTTTTTAGAATTTAAGTTCATCTGGGTGCTCACATCATTGATCTCTTGCACGATAAGCCCGATGGTGGAATTGATCTCTGCTAGACTCTTTTGGGTTCTACCTGCCAAATTGCGCACCTCATCAGCCACCACGGCAAAGCCTCTGCCATGCTCGCCCGCACGGGCGGCTTCGATGGCGGCATTCAAGGCTAATAAATTGGTCTGATCGGCAATGTCGTTAATGATATGCAAAATATTTTTCACGCTATCGGCATTTTTGCTCAAATGTTCCACTTTGGTGGCTAACTCCTCCTCTGTCTTGGCCGCCTCTAGAATATGCGCTAGCATGGCGGCTAGGGATTCATTGGATTGCTGGATAGCTTGTTGGGTTTGCAACAATTTATCCCCCACCCCCTTAGCCTCTTGCACAGACTGGAGCACGCCAGAAGATAGCTCATTGGATTGCAAATGCAAGGCATTGATCATGCTGGCATTTTCCTTCATGCTGACATGGCTACTGGTGATCACATTATTGAGCTGATCGGCTAGGGCTTTGTTATTCACGCTATTATTTTTCATGCTTTTCACAAAAGCTTGGATATTTTCTACAAAGGTGTTGATTCCAAGCCCGGCTTGCCCGATCTCATCCTTGCGGTTATTAACCTCAATGCGCTTGGTCAAATCCTTATCCCCCTGCCCAAAATTGTGTATTTTAGTAACTAGATTGTTCAATTGCCTCACAACCGTTACACGCATAAGGATCGTGGAGACGAGAATCAAAAAAGCCACCACGCCCCCAATCCACTGCATCAAAACCCGTGAGTTAGCCAAAACTTCTTTTCGTGATTGCTTCTCTAGCACATCAAATTCTTTCAAAATATCGCTGTAATAAGAAGTGGTGACAAGAATCATGCCACTGGTGGAATCATAATGGCTATAAGCTACCTTGGGCTCGGGCACGCCCCCGGCCACTTTAGGCATTTTATAGTGGATGAACCCACCTCCCTTATTGGCTTCCTCCACAAAACTTTTGACATACCGCACACCATCTACACTCGTCAAATCCAACCCAATCTTACCCACTGTGCTTGGATTGACCGGATCAAAGAGCACTCTCCCTTCCCTATCCACCGCCACGATATAGACAATGCTCCGATCATCATTGATGTCTTTTAAATAGCTTAGAGTGGATTTTAACGCCTCCTCTTTGGGTTGGATGCGGTAATAGTGTTTAATCCCCTCTTCAATAAGTTCGTACATGTAGCGCAAAGAAGCTTCTTTTTTTGCGATTCCATCTTCTTGCATAACCTTCACAAGATTTTTAACCAAGTTGTGTTGCTTGTAGTCTGCCACCACGACTATAACCACGCCCATAATGACTAGGAACAACAAAATGTTCCCTAAAATCTTAGTTCCCAAATTCACCCTGCCCCTTTCAAACAAAATTAAGGCCCATAGCCTCGCATTTCTAGCAAGACTAAGTTTAACGTGCCACTGCTTTGGCATGCCTTTCTCGAATCACATGCACCACCACCTCACCGGGATATTGCAAATTGTTTTGGATTTCTTTAGCAATATCCCGGGCTAAAAGGGGGATTTTGGCATCGTTGATGGTTTCTGGGCACACAATGACGCGCACTTCACGCCCCGCATCCATGGCAAAGACCTTTTCCACACCGCTTTTTTGGCTGGCAATGCGCTCCAAATCCTGCATGCGGTTTAAGAAGTTCTCTGATTCTTTGCGTCTAGCTCCCGGGCGGCTAGCAGAGAGCGCATCGGCCGCACACACGGCTGCACATTCAATGCTCTTGATCTCCTCGCGATCGTGGTGGGCAAAAATGGCATTGAGCACAACGGGGTGTTCGTTATGCCGTCTACACACCTCAGCACCCAATTCCACATGATCGCCCCCATGTTCGGGTGTCAAGGCTTTACCAATGTCATGCAAAATCCCCGCGCGTCTGGCTAATTTGCAATCCCCCCCCAGTTGCTCGGTGATAGTCCCAGCCAAAATAGCAACCTCTATAGAGTGGATCAAGGCATTTTGCCCATAACTGGTGCGGTAACGCATACGCCCCAGCAGGTGTTTTAATTCTTCGGGCATCGAATCAAGCTTGAGATCTAGGATCACTTCCTCAGCTTCTTGCAAAATTGCCTCCTCCATGCCTGCTTCCACACGTTTATAGACCATCTCAATGCGGGCAGGCTGGATACGCCCATCTTGAATCAACTGCTCTAAAGTCCTTGTAGCGATCTCACGCCGATACAGATTAAAGCAGCTCAAAGTGATGGTTTTAGAATCTTCATCAATGATCACTTCCACGCCACTAATGCGTTTGAAGGTGTCGATGTTTTTGCCTTCTTTGCCAATGATGCGCCCAATAAAGTCACTATCGGGCAAAGCAACCACGCTGGTTAAATTCTCCATCGCAAAACTGCTAGCAAAGCGTGCGGTGGCTTGGGCGATGATAAAATGCGCGCGCTCTTTGGCTTCTTTTTTGGCTTGTTTTTCATACCGGCGGATTAAGGCACTTTTTTGCAAGATCAAATCCTCTTCCAGACGGCGCAACACGATCTCTTGAGCCTCCTCTTTGGTATAACCTGCACATTCCATGAGGGCGTTTAAGGCTTCTTGTTTGAGTTTGGCGCATTCTTGAGAAATTTGTTCTTGGGTGTATTTTTCTCTTTGGAGTTCTTGTTGGAAGGCTTGGAGCTCTTGTTTAGTTTGGTTAAGCTGTTGGTTTTGGAGATTCCATTGCTTTTTTTGCTGGTTTTCATAGGATTTGAGCGCGTCCAATTTGTTTTGGTAATCTTGGGCATTTTCTTGCACTTGGCGGGCATATTCTTGTTGGAGTTGCTGGATCAAGGTTTGGGACTCGACCTCTTTAGTTTGGTAGAGCACTTGGGCTTGATAAAGCAACATATCGGCCTTAGCTTTTGCCTGCTTGAGGATACTTTGGCGTTGGGTGCCCAAAAAACGCCGAGTCAGCCAAAAGACACTAGCACCCGTGAGGACGCATAAGGACAGCGTGTTTAAAAATATATTTGTCATGGGATTTCCTTTTGATTTTGTTTTTAGGTTGGTATAGATGGTTTTGATCCACACATAAAGAGGCAGAAATGTCATGGGCTTGCCCTAAGAGTTGGGGTGTGTAGAGGAGTTTTCTGCTGATAAAAATCGTGTAGGGGCGTGTTTTGAGAGTGGCAAAAAAGCGATCGTAAAAGCCTTTGCCAAAACCAATACGCCGATAAGCCCCCTCTAAGCCCAAAATAGGTACAAGCACCACATCTAAAGTCCGGGTCGCTAAACTTGAGAGGCATGGCTCTAAAATTTGGTAAGCATTTTTTTGCAAGGGCAGGCGGTAGGGTGCAATTTTCAAACCCTGTGCTTGGGTGATGGGCACTAACAATTTTGCTTTAGGGCGCAACCATTTGATCAAGGCCCTAATATCAGCTTCTCTTGGCATGGGAGAGTAGATTAAGATATGGCGGGCTTTAATTGCGGTTAAAATCGCTTTTAAACGCGCCACGATCTTGTGATCCCTAATGTCCCATGCGTTCTGAGCACGCCATACCCTCTTGCATGCTGCCCGAAAACTTTCTTTAGAAAAGTGGGGGTCTTTTAGAGTTTGGATGTTACGCCTTTCAAGTTTGCTAAAACGCATATTAACACAACCCCCCTAGCTTTTGCTTTAGGCGTATTTAATAGCCCTTTAACCATGCTTTTTATATAATCCCAGTTTGCGTTAAGGAGAGTTGATGAAAGAACCCATGAGCGTTTATGGCTATGAAAAGATTCGTACCGAATTAAAGAGGCTCAAGGAAGTTGAGCGCCCCTATATTGTCAAGGAGATCGATCGGGCCAGAGAGCATGGCGATTTAAAAGAAAATGCCGAATACCACGCGGCTAAAGAGAAGCAAGCTTTTATTGAAGCGCGCATCAATGATTTGAGTCGTCTTTTGGCCAATGCCCAAGTGATCGACCCTTCCACTTTGAGTCACCAAAAGGTGAGTTTTGGGAGCACGGTTAAAATCCTCAACTTAGATACAGATAAAGAATATTCTTACACCATCGTGGGGAGTGTGGAGAGCGACCCAGCTAGGGGGTTGATCTCTTGTGGCTCGCCCATTGCTAAAAGTTTGATGGGCAAGCAAAAGGGCGATGAGGTGAGTGTAGTTTTGCCCTCAGGAGAAAATGAGTTTGAGATTTTAGACATCTATTATCAAGACATCAACTATGCCCAAGATTAAAATCCAAAAACTCCATCCGGATGCTAAAATTCCGCGTTACCAAAGTCCCGGGGCTAGCGGATTTGATCTGTGTGCTTTGCAATCCTTAGAGATCGCCCCGCAAAGTATCGCTTTGGTGCGGACCGGGTTAGCTATGGAGCTAGAGGTGGGTTTAGAGGTGCAGGTGCGTTCGCGTAGTGGTCTGGCTTTAAAGCACCAAATCATGGTTTTAAACTCTCCGGGCACCGTTGATAGCGACTATCGGGGGGAATTGCAAGTGATTTTGATGAATTTAGGCAATGCGCCCTTTAGCATCAAAGCAGGCGATCGCATCGCCCAAGCGGTGTTATCTTCTGTGTGCAGGGCAGAATTTGAAGAGGTGGGGGCGTTGGGAGCGAGCTTGAGAGGAGCTAGGGGCTTTGGGAGTTCTGGGATACAATAGGGAGATAAATGGGTATTAAAGAAAATCTCAAACAAGTTCAAGAGGAGTTTAGAGGTGATGAGAAACTTCTAGAGAGTGCTTTTCGCCTAGAGAAACTCTACCACAAATATAAGTATGTTTTGTTGGTGGTTGTGGTGGGGGTGGTGCTTTGGGTGGTCTATACGAAGTTTTTAGAATACAAGCAGGAGAAAAAAAACCAAGAGATCACGGCTGTTTATAACGAGGTGTTGCAAAACCCCAACAATGTGGCTGTTTTAGATCGGCTTAAAACAACCTCACAAGAACTCTACGATCTCTACACCTATGCTCAAGCCCTCAAAAGTCAAGATGCCCAAGCCCTCCTAAGGCTTAAAAATTCTCCAAACTCTTTAGTGCGATCCCTAGCCACCTATTACTACGCCTCTTACCAAAAAGATTTAAAAACCTTGCAAACGCTGAATTTACCCAAAATGCAAGATTTGATCGCCTTGCAAAAAGCCTATTTGCTCTACCAAGAACACAAACAACCCCAAGAGGTCCAAAAGGTCTTGAACGTAATCGATCCCACATCTAGTCTTTACCAAATTGTGAGCATCCTCAAGCACTACCCCGCTCATGGCGTACAAGGGGCGAGTAAGGTTAATCCATGAGGGGGGTTTTTTGGATTATTCTGCTCTCTTTGATCTTTTTTGGGTGCAATGGGCGTAAAAATTTTACCCCCCCCGCCTCTAAAATCAAGGGTGTTCTCTCCTTTGATCGCCCCCTAAATGATAGTCTTGTTTTTGTCAATCGCTATGGTGCAATCTTAAAAAATGGGGGTGTGATTGACTTGGAGGGCATCACGCCCTTAAAATTAGGCAAAGATTTGGATAAAGAAACCTCTTTTTTGAATAAAAGCCAAGATTACTACATCTTAGCACGGGATTGTTGGCGCACACCCCAAGAAAGCAAAACCAAAGCTCCCAAGAAAAAAATGAAAGTTCTCACCGATAAACAAGCCCAGGCAGAGATCGTGGAGAATATCCAAGCCATCGATCAAAATGTGATCTTGCACGATCGTTGCCACCACTTGGAGCTTGTGGCGATCTCAAGTGCCAAGCCCTCAATCCTCATCCCTTTAGATGCCTATCCATTGAGTGCTAACCTTAAAAAGGATCGCCTAGCCATTGTTACAGCGGATAATTCTGCCAACATTTATGACACCAAGACTAAAAAGCTCATTTTTAGCGAAAAAGGCTCTTCAAGTGCGGCGATCAACTCTTTGGTGGCTGCACCAGTGTTTTTGGACACGGTGGTGGTGTTCCCCATGTTAGATGGGCGTTTGTTAGTGGTGGATGTGAGCGCAAAAGAACCGCGCGTAGTGCGTAATATCGTGCTCAATAGTGAGAAGTTTTTTAACAATGTGATCTATCTAAAAGTCCAAGATGAAAACATGTTTGCGGCTACGGGCAAGCGTTTGGTTTCAGTCATCTCCGGGCAGGAATTTAACTTTGATGCAGACATTGTAGATGTGCTCTACCACAACCATCATATTTATGTGCTAACCTTAGATGGGCGGATTTTACAGATGGATCAAACCCTCAATGACAAGAGCATGGAAGAGGTCAAGTTGCCCTTTGCCATCCTTAACTCCCTTGTGGTAACCGATAAAAAGCTCTTCACCCTAGAGAGACAGGGCTATTTGGTCGAAGTCAATTTGGAACAATTCAATGATTACCGCGTCTATCGCCTCAAAGGGGTTTCCAAAAGCTTTTTGGGCAAGTTGGACAAAATGAGCTTTTATAGCAAAGATAAGATTTATTACGATCGCGCCTATTTGGATTTGAGCCACCCATGATTTTGTGCGACATTGGCAACACCCATTTACACTTTTACAATGGTTCTAGGGTGTGGAAGAATAGCCCCAATGCTCTAGATACCAACAAACTAGAGGGCGATCTCTACTATATCAGTGTGAGTCCCAAAAATGAGGAACTCTTGATCAAGGCTTACCACCCTTGCTATAACATCGCCTCTTTATTGCATTTAGAGACCACCTATGAGGGTTTGGGCGTGGATCGCAAGGCGGCATGTTTGGGCTTGGGGCTTAAAAGTGGGGTGGTGATCGATGCAGGGAGTGCCATTAGTATAGATGTGATGGATCATGGCGTGCATGTGGGCGGGGTGTTGTTGCCTGGGTTTGGGGCTTACCAACAAGCCTACAAAAGCATCTCTAAAGTGCTTAATCACCCCATCAATGTGCGCATACCCCTAGACATTCTCCCCCAAAACACCGCCCAAGCCTTGAGTTTTGGGGCTTTAAAATCGGTGTTATTAGTGCTCACAGAGATCATCGGGGATAAAAAAGCTTATTTCACGGGGGGTGATGGGAAGTTCTTGGCCACCTTTTTCCCCCAAGCCATTTATAATGAATTATTGGTTTTTGAGGGTATGCAACACGCCATCGCCCAAAAATTAGAGAGCCTCAAGGCTTAATGGAGCTTCTAGCCTATTTTATCAATGGCTCTTTAATGTCTTTGGGGCATTGTGTGGGGATGTGTGGGGGGATTGTGCTGGCTTATTGCCAAAGCAAATTCAACCCCACCACCTCTTTAAAACAACAAATGCTAGGGCATACCCTCTATTCTTTGGGGCGCATTAGCATGTATGTCTTGGTGGGAATCTTAGCCTTCTTGGGTTTTAGAGGGCTTTTAGAATGGGTTAGCCATGTGTGGGATTTGGATCGCACGCATTTACAAGCCATTATTTTTATTGTCATGGGCATCTTGATGATTGGTTTTGCTCTGGGCTATGCCTTGAGATTTAAAGCCAATCTTGCTATGGGTTTTTTAAACCGCCTCTTTAGAGCCACTCTAGGTGCACCTCGACTTTCTAGCTTGTATGTTTTGGGCTTGATCAATGGACTTTTGCCCTGTTCAATGGTCTATTGGTTTGTTTTGAGTGCTTTAGCCCAGCCCAATGCCATGCGTTCGTTGGAAGTGTTATTGACTCTTGGATTTGCAACCTTCTTGCCCATGTTTGTCTTTGGCTTGCTCTTGGGGCGGTTTTTAAACTCAGCTCTTAAGGTCTTGTTTAAAAAACTTGCCTTTTTGATGATGTTGGGCTTTGGGGGTTATAACATTTACATGGGCGTGGTCATGTTGCAAGGGCACACCCACCACATGCACATGGGGCATTGATGGGGCAAAAGGCGTTGTTCTTGGATCGCGATGGGGTGATCAATGTCAATAAGGGTTATGTGTCCCACCCATTAGATTTTGAGTTGCTCCCGGGTATTTTAGATGTTTGCAAAAGGGCTAAGGATTTGGGATATCTCTTGATCGTGGTAACCAACCAATCAGGCATCGCCCGGGGGTATTATTGCCAACAAGATTTTTTGGAATTAAATGCCCACATGCAAGCGTTGTTGCGTGCCTATGGGGGGGTCGGTCTAGATGCCATTTATCACTGCCCTCATCTGCCCCGTGCGCGCTGTGCTTGCCGCAAACCCAATTTAGGCATGCTTGAGCTTGCCTTGCGTGATTTTGCAATTAATCTTGATCAAAGTATCATGTTAGGCGATCAATGGAGTGATATGCAATTTGGCTTGGGCGCAGGGTTTGGGATCAATCTTTGGCTCAAGCCTAGTAGTTCCTTTTTGCCCCATAGAAGGCTTTTTAAAATAGATCATCTCCAGCAGGTCCCAGAGTTTTTAAAGCTCTAGGCTTGGCTTGTGTGTTATAATCCTAGCAGAAAGGACTGGCATGGCATATATTCCTAATACTTTAGAAAATAAAACGATCGTGATCACCGGGGGAGCGGGCTTTATTGGGAGCAATCTAGCTTTTTATTTCCAAAAGCACCACCCCGGGGCGCGTGTGATTGTGCTGGATCGCTTTAGAGGTGGAGAACCCAATAGTTTGGGGCATTTTAAAAACTTGATTGGCTTTGAGGGCGAGATCATCAGCGCAGACATCACGCATAATTTAAATGCACTTAAAAAAATCGAGTTTGATTATCTCTTCCACCTAGCGGCTATCTCGGACACCACCAACACCAACCAACAACTGGTGATGCAAACCAACCACCACGCTTTTTTGAAACTCTTAAGAATTGCTGAAAAACAAGAAGCCCGAGTCATTTATGCCTCTTCGGCTGGGGTTTATGGCAACACAAACGCGCCTAACCGCGTGGGTTTTGATGAAGTGCCAGAAAATATTTATGGTTTTTCCAAGTTGCACATGGATAAAAGCGCGCTCAGTTTCGCCCAAGAGAGTTTCATGCCCATTGTGGGCTTGCGTTATTTTAATGTCTATGGTCCGGGGGAATTTTACAAGGACAAAAGCGCCTCCATGATTTTACAACTGGGCTTGCAAGCCCTGCGCCACAAAGAAGTGAAACTTTTTGAGTTTGGGGAACAACAACGCGATTTTGTCTATATTGAAGATGTGATCCAAGCCAGCGTAAAGGCGATGGTGGCAGCCAAAAGTGGGGTTTATAATGTGGGTTATGGCATGGGGCGTAGTTACAATGAAATTGTGGAGATTTTGCAAAAGGAATTAGGGGATTTCAAGGTTAATTACATCAAAAACCCCTATCCCTTTTTCCAAAAACACACTTGTGCGGACATCCAAGCCACACATGCTGATTTGGGCTATGCCCCCATCTACAATCTAGAGCAGGGGATTCAGACTTACTTGCCCGTGATCAAAAAATACGCCAACCCCAGTTAATGTTAGACGCATTCTTAACCCCCCCTACCACTCCACCCCATGTATTGGTCGTGGGTGATCTCATTGTGGATCGCTACATTTGGGGCACTAGTGACAGACTCTCCCCAGAAGCTCCTGTGCCAGTTGTGAAAGTGCAAAAGGAAACTTACAGCTTGGGGGGGGCTGGGAATGTGGCGGATAATTTAATCGCCCTAGGAGCGCGCGTGAGTCTGTGCGGGGTGGTGGGGGCTGATGAGCCCAGAGGGTGGCTTTTAAACAAATTAGCCCAACTTAATATCTCCACCGCTGGGGTCTTAAGCGATCCTAACCGCCCCACTTCTTTAAAAAGCCGTGTGATGGTTGGCAAACAGCAAGTCTTGCGTATCGATTGCGAAAGCCAAGACCCCTTAAGTCTTGAACTTGAACAAGCGATCTTGAATCTAGCTAGCTCCTTGTTGCAAACAGCCGATGCATTGGTGCTCTCAGATTACAATAAGGGGGTCTTGAGCGTGTCCTTGTGCCAAGCCTTGATCACTCTAGCTAATAAGGCTAAAAAGCCCATCTTGTGTGATCCTAAGGGCGTGGATTATTCCAAATACAGCCATGCCAGTCTCATCACCCCCAATAAAAAAGAAGCCCAAGTCGCTACAAGGCTTGAGATCACAGATGATGCCAGTTTGCAACAAGCCCTAGAACATTTTAAGACACACCAGCACATTGCCACCCCTCTTATCACCCTAAGCGAACAGGGCATGGCGTTTTTGGATCACCACCAATTAGTGAAAATCCCCACCATCGCTAGAGAGGTCTATGATGTGAGCGGAGCAGGGGATAGCGTGATTGCCGCTTTGGCTTTTTGTTTGGCTTTGGGCTATGATTTGCACCAAGCGTGTTTGTTTGCCAATGCCAGCGGGGCGGTGGTGGTGGGCAAGGTGGGGAGCGCGCGGGCTAGTTATGCTGAAGTGCTCGAATTTTTGCAACGCCACTACCACCAAGGGCAAAAAATCTTGGATCGCCACGCCCTCAGACCTCTTTTACAAGCCAGCCACCCTAAACGGGTGGTTTTCACCAATGGGTGCTTTGATCTCTTGCACAGAGGGCATGTCCATTATCTGCAAGAGGCTAAAAAGCTGGGGGATATTTTGGTGGTGGGCTTAAATAGCGACTCTTCGGTGCGTTCTCTTAAAGGGACAAGCCGCCCCATTCACGATCAAGCTAGCCGTGCCTTTATCTTGGCCGGGCTGGAATGCGTGGATTTTGTGGTGATTTTTGAAGAACAAACACCCCTAGAGATCATCAAGGCCCTTGAGCCTGATATTTTGGTCAAGGGGGGGGATTATCAAGGTCAAGAAGTGGTGGGGGGTGATTTAGTAGAACAAGTGGTTTTGATCGATTTTGTCAAAGGCAACTCCACCACGGATATTATTCATAAAATACAAGGAATGGCATGCAAGACTTCATCCAACAAGAATTTTTAGCCCACATACAGACCGCTCAAGAGAGTTTGCAAGCTTTAGGCTTCCCCTTAGAGCAGAGCGCGCGCGCGCTGGTGGGCACGTTACAAAAGGGGGGCAAGATTTTGGTTGCGGGCAATGGGGGGAGTGCCGCTGATGCCCAACATTTTGCCGCCGAGCTGACAGGGCGTTACAAGAGAGAAAGAGCGGGTTTGCCCGCCATAGCTTTGAACACAGACACTTCAGCCCTAACCGCCATCGCTAATGACTACGGCTATGATCGGGTTTTTGCTAGGCAGGTGGAGGCTTTGGGACAAAAGGGGGATTGCTTCATTGGCATTTCTACTAGTGGCAATTCGGCCAATATACTCTTAGCCCTGCAAAAAGCCCAAGAGTTGGGTTTGAGCACTTTGGGTTTAAGTGGTCGGGGCGGGGGTAAAATGCGCGCCTTATGCGATTTTAATCTCATTGTGCCCAGCACAGACACCCCCAGAATTCAAGAGATGCATATTTTACTCATCCACATGCTTTGCGATCAAATTGAAAGAGTATTTGCCTAGCTTGAGCCTCGATCGGCGTTTTTTCTTGGCATGGGGGGTTTTTGTAGGAGCGGCGTTTTTCTCCCCCGATGCGCACATGAGCTATGTACTTAAATTTGTCTTAAAAGTAGCTTTTTATAGTGGGGCGTTTTTTTATACCCTCTATGCCTTGTTTGCCCTTTTGCCTCCAAATTTCCAAGAATGGGCGAAAAATGTTCTCCTAGCCTTGAGTCTTATTTGTGCCTTTATACGCTTTTTTGCGGGTTATGTCTTTAACATGGATTTTAACCAAGTCCTTTTGCAGACCCTATACAACACTAACCTAGCCGAAACCCTAGCCTTTTTAAAATCCCAAACTTCCTCTATCCTCTTAATCTTAGCCCTTATCTTTGGCTGCGCATTGTTTTTATGGGTGTGTCGTTTTGAGTGGGTGATTTCTAGGCGACTCAATCTATTTTTACTGGGTTTCATCGGGTTTGGCATAGGTGCACATGTGGGGCGTACGGCGTATTTATCTGCCCAAATAGGGAGCCTTAACCTAGCCCCACCCGAAGTGTTGGACACCTTGCCCCTTATCAAAGAAACTAGGGCAGTTTATTTTAGTTTGCAAGCGGGGTCTAGTGTAGTGCAAAACGCCCTAAACCAGCCTTACCCTAAAGATTACCTCAAAGTGGATGTTGATAGCGTGCCCAATGTGGTTTTGATCGTGGGCGAGAGTGCCTCTAAAAATTTTATGGGAATCTATGGTTATCCTGTGCCCAATACGCCCTTTTTAAGTGACTTAGAAGAGAGAGAGAGAGAAGACAAACTCGCTTAATCTGCCTAACCTCTTTGTCTTTGACAATGTCATCTCTGCTTTTAGCAACACGGAGGCAAATTTCCAAGTTCTATTAAATTATAGCGACACCGAAAATGCCAAGATCCCTTGGTATCGCCAAAAAGATTTGGGCGGTGTTTTTAAATTAGCAGGCTATCAAACCTTTTGGTTAGACAACCAATATCCTGCAAGGAGCAGTAGCGCGACTGAACTTTTACCCCGCCGTTTTGGGGTGGTTTTATGGACATCTTCTTTTAACACCGATGATATGAGTTTGCTGGACTTGTTTAATGCCAAAGTGCACCCAAAACTGGATGCTAAAAATCTCATCGTATTCCACTTAATGGGGAGTCATCTCCTCTACAAAGACCGCTTTCCCCTATCTTTTGCCAAATTCACTCCCAAAGACATCCCCTATCAAGATTTACATGTCCAAAATGACAAAGATAAGCAAATTATTGCCGATTATGTCAATTCGTTGTATTACACCGATCATGTTTTAGGAGAGATTTTTAAACTCTTTCAA
>NZ_QXQP01000098.1 GCF_003660265.1 Helicobacter mehlei | reverse complement strand
TTCATCTTGTGCGGTCTTATCACCCAATCCCGTCTATCTGTGGTAGGCACAACCTCAATACGCAAGTGCTCCATCAACACATCTAGGAAAAGCTGGTTTTTGAAGTTGCTTTTGATCTCAACGGCTTGTCTAGGGGTGTAAAACTCAGGGATGTCAAGCTCTTGCATCACCCCTCTAAGCTCCGTCCAAACCAGCCGTATTTTCCATATCGTGGCTTATCTTTGAAGCACAGATTGCAAA
>NZ_QXQP01000097.1 GCF_003660265.1 Helicobacter mehlei | reverse complement strand
TCTTTAGTTTAGTGATGTGTTTTTGCAAGGTGTAGGGCTTTAAGTGTTTTTTAAAAGTCTATAATGCCTCTTATGTAAGGTGATACAATGGTCCATAAAGGCGTAGCAGTTTGCCGATGTGCTTATTTTTGTTTGTATTGTAGAGTTTCTGTTTGTAGGCGATTGTGTCTGGCTTTGTTTTTTTTAATGTCAGTCATTCCTGTTATGTATTTGTGATAATACGATGATCCATGAAGTTGCGTAGGTGTT
>NZ_QXQP01000096.1 GCF_003660265.1 Helicobacter mehlei | reverse complement strand
CGATGGTTTGGGACGTTGTGTGGAGATTTATAAATATGCAGGGATAAATTTGCAAATCCCCCACCCCAACTTCCCCCAAATGGTGGCTGACAAAATGGCCATGGTTGATCCAGCATTTGTTAGCCATGAAAACGCCAGTCATAAGCTTGCGGTGTGTACTAGAGGCTAAACATTGGACGAACATTTAAGCATTCTAGCCTATTTGCGTCTCCATGTACGCTTATGGCTCGAAAGGGTGTCTTATTTTTTAGCCTCTTGGATG
>NZ_QXQP01000095.1 GCF_003660265.1 Helicobacter mehlei | reverse complement strand
TAAGGGGGAATTGCCCAGCAGAGAACCAGATTACCACTATGGCTATGTCCAAGCCTACTTACACCCCAGTAAGAAACAACACGCCACCCAAAAGCCTACGCAAGTAACTTAATCGCTAGGGAACAAAATGACCGCCTTTTAGCCGATGCCCATGTTATTTTTACCCAAGAGCTTAGCCGTGAGTAAAAGAACTATTGTGGCCTTGCATGGGGCTAGAAACAGCAAGATAAATTCTATAATATCCTATAATTCTCTATAAATTTTTTATATGATTTTAAGTTTCTAGGTGCTACTATGTTGGCATGAAT
>NZ_QXQP01000094.1 GCF_003660265.1 Helicobacter mehlei | reverse complement strand
CCATCCCTTTAGGTTCAAGTCCTCAATGAAAATCGTGGTATATTGTTTGGCTAGATTATTGGCTAGCTTGTAGAAAAAGTCTGTTCTGAGATTTTTAATTTTTCTATGCAATGCGGTTATTCGAGCACACCACTTCACGGCGTGTGCCCCTTTTATTTTTAGGAAGTAGTTAGCTACCTTTTTAAATCTAGGGAGTCTGCCCTGCTTTTTAAAAAACTTTTTGTAGGTTTTGTCTATTCTTTTTGTGATGTCTTGCAAGGTTTGAGAACCCAAAGTTTTCAAAAAAGCAAAGCGTGCTGTTTTCTTTAGTTTAGTGATGTGTTTTTGCAAGGTGTAGGGCTTTAAGTGTTTTTTAAAAGTCTATAATGCCTCTTATGTAAGGTGATACAATGGTCCATAAA
>NZ_QXQP01000093.1 GCF_003660265.1 Helicobacter mehlei | reverse complement strand
ATTAAAAATCTCAGAACAGACTTTTTCTACAAGCTAGCCAATAATCTAGCCAAACAATATACCACGATTTTCATTGAGGACTTGAACCTAAAGGGATGGCTAAACTTTGGGGCGCAAGATTAACGATTTGGTTTTGGTGAGTTTGTGGCTATCTTGGAGAGAAAAACCCAAGCGTCTTTTGATAGTCTTGGGCTTGCTTTTGCGCCTCTAGCCTTTGCTCTTGTGCCTTAGCCTCTTCTCTAGCTTGGCGGGCTTGCACTGCCTGCTGGTGGATATTTAAGGGGCTTGTTGGGGGGGTTGTGGTATCCTTGCCCAAGTCCATAGCGGTATCTAAGGAATCACCCGTATTTAACGGGCGTGAATCCGCCACATCGTGGTTACCGATGGACTTTTTAAATTCCTTTGCA
>NZ_QXQP01000092.1 GCF_003660265.1 Helicobacter mehlei | reverse complement strand
TACCCTCTAAGCCCTTAAATTGCCCACTCTGTTTTTAACCATATCCAAATTTTACATTTTGCCTCTTTGCCAAGTGCCCACCATAGGGGGCTAGAGGGGGGTAATGTAAAGCTTGTCATCAATCTTACACCACTCTAGTTGGGCAAACTTGCGCCACTTTGGTTTTATCATCTTGGTGGGCATAAGGATTAAATGCTAAAGCGTTTGGGCTTAAGCTAGGCCACTCTAGGTGGGGCTTTTCTAGCCTTTTGGTATCAATTGCCCGTTTGACTATTAAAATGCTAGCGCATTTTGCAAAAGCCTAGGGGCTTTTGCTCATTAAACACTACGCGTTCCGCTACGCTCCATTAAAGCCTTCGGCTTTAACCCTTGTCACCCCTTTTATTTTTAGTTATGATACGCCCATCACGCCCT
>NZ_QXQP01000091.1 GCF_003660265.1 Helicobacter mehlei | reverse complement strand
CATGTCCAAAATGACAAAGATAAGCAAATTATTGCCGATTATGTCAATTCGTTGTATTACACCGATCATGTTTTAGGAGAGATTTTTAAACTCTTTCAAGATAAAGATGCAATCATTGTTTATCTCTCCGATCACGCTCAAGATATATTTGAGAGTTCTAACACCTATGGGCATAAATGTTCTAACTTTGGAGTAGAAATCCCCTTTGTGATCTATGTTACTGACACTTTCAAGCAAAAACACCCTGATAAAGTTAAAGCCATCGCAGAGGCTATCAATAAACCCTTCATGAGCGATGATTTAATCCACTCTCTTTTGCCCATCGTGGGGATTCACACTAAAGATAATCTAGAATCTAAAAATCTCTTTAGCCCCCAGTTTGATATCAAGAGAAAGAGAATTTATTGTGGGGATCGGCTGTATGAGAAA
>NZ_QXQP01000090.1 GCF_003660265.1 Helicobacter mehlei | reverse complement strand
GGGGGGGTAAAAAGCTTGAATGCGCGCAATGCCAGCACCAATAAGAAGTATGTTGGCAACAACACCAAGTATTACGAGTTTTGTGGGGATGGCAAGGACCAAAGGACTTTTATAAAGTGGATGAGCCTTATTTTTACAGAGAGTGAGCGCATTTTAAAACCTAGCGGGTATTTCTTTAGTTTCATTGATTGGCGGATGTTGCCCGCCCTAAGCGATGCGATTCAATTATCAGATTTAGCGTGGCGGGGTATCATTGTGTGGGATAAGGGAGGGGGTGCTAGGCCCTTTGCCAATGGCTTTAAACAACAATGCGAATTCATTTTATGGGGCACTAAGGGGGAATTGCCCAGCAGAGAACCAGATTACCACTATGGCTATGTCCAAGCCTACTTACACCCCAGTAAGAAACAACACGCCACCCAAAAGCCTAC
>NZ_QXQP01000089.1 GCF_003660265.1 Helicobacter mehlei | reverse complement strand
GGTGTTGCTCCTCTGTTTCTAATCCTGGCTCTGACACTTCTTGTTCTGGTGCCACTTCTGATTCTACGGCCCTAGCTTCTGCCCCCTCAGTCTCTAACTCTCCAGTCTCTAATACAGGCTCTAACCCCTCAGTCCCTAAAAGTGCGGATTCTGCTAACTCTGCACTGGATTCTAACTGCGTTGGCAATTCTTGGGATTCTAGGGGCGTGGGTGTAAGGGGTTCTTGCTCTGCCAAAGTGCTTGTGTTTTCCATAGGCTCTATACTAGCCACCACGCTTTCTGGTGTGTCCTGCAACACTTCAGGTTCTAGCAACATGTCTGCTTCTAATTCCAAGGACTCTGTGGGGAGGGCTGGTTCTGCATTCATGGCCTCCATAGAATCCTCTAAGTTAGGAGTTTCTAGGGAGTCTCCCTCCATTTCTTGGGAAGGGGCTAGCTCC
>NZ_QXQP01000008.1 GCF_003660265.1 Helicobacter mehlei | reverse complement strand
CCTTTACCCCCACTATCCCCCAAATGGGGGTTTGGGGATATTCCCCCTCCTCCTGAAGGGGGTGGGTCATCTGGAGGTAAGCCCCCCTCTAGCTCTCTAATGAGGGCTTTAGTGGCGTTGTCAAAGTCTTGGCGTTGGACTAGGTGGTTGAGCTGGATTTTAAAGTCCTGCACGCTGGCTGACTTATTTAAAGCCGCTTTGATGTGGTGTCTAAGGGCGGCCGCGCTGACTTTGGTGTTAATGCCTTTGAAAAAGGGGATATGGGGCATAGTCCTAACCATCAAGGCAAAGGAAAACTTGGTGATCTGGTATTGCACAGCACCCCAAACACTGGTGGCAATAGAACTGCTTACTTGCCATCTAAACTGCTGGACAAACCTTTTGAGGCGGCTTTTGCTACGGAGTATAAATCTGATTACATAACTTAGATCGGTTTTGAAAAGCCCAATTAGCCTACAATTTGCTTTAAACATAAGGATATTTTAGGGGAAGATTTGTTATCTGGACAAGTTGGTGGAGGTATTTATGGTGTTTCTGTGGACGATTTATAGAATCTTTCTGCGAGTTACTGTGGTGTGTTCCAATGATTGGAGTTAGGATTACATGGCGGATTTTCTGTTAATCTTTCTGATCCATCTTTTTGCATTATTGCTCCCCGGTCCTGACTTTTTTATTGTGAGCGCGTATGCCTTAAAGGCAGATTTTAAAAAAGCATTTTTAGTGGTTTGTGGCATTTCTTTAGCTGTTCTTATTTGGATTATTTTATCATTGGGTGGGTTGAAACTCGTGCTTGAATCTTTTCCTTTAATGAAGACTTTATTAACTCTACTGGGCATTTTTTTATTTGTCATATCTAGCCTTCTTGCTCCTAAAAAATTTGGAAAAAAAAAGAAAATTTTGGGAGTTTAGGTTATACAGATAAGCCCTTTGTCAGGGGCTTTATTACAAATATGAGCAATGTCAAAGCTTTATTTTATTTTGGTAGTATTTTTTCAAGTCTAAATTTCTCTTATAATCTTTTTCATCTCAGCTTGCTTGTTGCACTTCTGGTTACAGAAAGTTTTTGCTATTTTCTTGGTGTGGCACTCTTATTTTCAAATCCAAAGATTAAAAATTTATACACCAAGCACTGTAAAAAGATAGACTTTGTCTGTGCTTTAATTTTTATTGGGTTTGTTTTGTATATCTCCATTAATCTTATAAGGGGTGTGTGATCACCTCAAGCAATGATTTTCCCTACCAGCATACCTTCTTCATAGGCAGAACAGATCGCCTTGTAGTGCCCGGGAGTGGTGTTTTCGATCAAGCTCTCATTAATGAGAATCTCGCCATCAATTTCTAATCCCCAGCGTTTGTCCCGTGCTTTTAAAAAAAGTCCATCTTCGCTCAAACCCTCCACGATCACATCAATAGGTTTGTGCAAGAGACTTCGCATGGAGGCTTGCACTTGTTTTTGTACGCAGGCATTAATTCTATCTAGGCGTTGGTCGATCACGCTCTCAGGTACACGCTCCATTTTATGCGCACGCGTGTTTTCCTCAGGGCTAAAGGCAAAGAGATTAATGCGATCAAAACTAAAGCCCTCTAAAAACTCTTGCAAAATCGCCATATCCTCCTCGCTCTCCCCAGGGTGCCCCAATAGTAAAGTGGTGCGTAAAAAACTATCCGGAAGGGCTTTCATGCGTTCTAAAAGCTGGATGTGGGTTTGCGTGTTAGAGTTGCGGCGCATGGTTTTGAGCATGTGATTAGAGATATGCTGGATGGGCATGTCAAAGTAATTGACAAAAATAGGCGAGTTGGCAATCGTGTCGATGAGTCTAGGCGTGGTGGAAGTTGGGTAGAGATAAAAAATGCGTGCGCTTTTAATAGCTTGTTGTTTGTCAAGAGCACCGATCAGATCAACAAGCCCATTTTTTACACCTTGATCGCTCAAGTAAGAGCTGGAATCTTGTGCGATGAAACTAATATCACTAAAGCCCTGCTTGGCTAAATTTTCCACCTCTCTTAAAATCTGATCGATACTTTTACTTTGTAAACGCCCCTTGAAACTAGGGATTGCACAAAAGCTACAATTTTGGTTACACCCCTCAGAGAGTTTCACATAGGCATGCACCTTAGAACCAATGATGGTGCGTTGGTGGGTGGCATTGGCTAAGAAAATGGGTGCTGAAAATGCGCTTTTTTTGGTGGCGATGAGCTCATCGATGCGATCATAATCCCCCACGCCCGTGAAGATGTCGATCTCAGGCAACTCGGCTTGTAATTCCTCTTTGTAGCGTTGGCTCAAGCACCCACTAGCCACCACCAGCGCACCCTCTTTGCGCGCTTTGATCGCCTCTAGCAAGACCTGCACGCTCTCTTGTTTGGCAGAGTGGATAAACCCACAAGTATTCACAATGATGACATCAGCTTGGCTACTATCTTGGGTGAGCTCATAGCTAGAGAGTTTACCTAACATCACCTCGCTATCGACCAAGTTTTTAGAACAACCCAAAGAGACTAAATAAAGTTTAGGGCGCACGCGATCCCCCTAAATCCACCTCCCAGAAAAAGTCGATCCAACATTTAGCCTCCTTAAGCACAAAATCCGCCTTAAAACGCGCGCTTTTTTGGGCAAAGAGAGTCGCGCTTTTAAAGACAACTTGTGGGTATTGTTGTTTCAAGACTCTTAGGACACCCTGAAAGCTCTTCCCGCTATCTACAATTTCATCCACCACTAATACTTGCTGGTGTTGGGGATCCAAATAGGGGATGTTGTTAATTTCTAGCGTGCTCTGCGTGCGATCGCTACTGTAAGAACTTGCATTGATGGCATAGACCTCTTTAATGTCCCAATACAGCCCCAAAAAATGCGCTAAAGTCATCCCCCCACGCAAGATCGCAATGATGGCTTGGGGTTTAAAATCTTGCTCGACTTGCTGGGCTAGGGCTAACACATCTTGCTTAAAATCTGCATAGCTATAATATTGCCGCATGTTGCCCCCTAGTAATAATGTTGCATAAATGCCCGCACAGCCACGCCCTCAAAGCTGGATTTCAAGCCCAAATCCAGCAAAGTTTGCTCTAAAGCATTGAGCACCCATGCGATCTCATAGACCTCCACCAAGCCCATGTGATTCACCCGTAAGAGCACATCTTTTAAATGATCCTGCCCACCAGCCACGATCACGCCATATTTTTTAAGGTGTTTGCGAATCTGTGTAGCCTGCTCATGATAGATGGTGCTCATACTTGGTGCTGGGTTTTTAGGATAGATTTGTAAGCCTAGAGCTTTTAGGGCTTGGTGGCTAGCCTGTGCGCGCTTTTTGGTGTCTGCAAAAAGGGCATCTAGCCCGCCCAATTCTGCTACGCATTCGAAATAGGCTTTCAGGGCGATGATGTGGCTAATGCCGGCTGTAAAGGCGGTGGTGTTTTTTTGTTGGTTGGCTAATTCGGCGTGTAAATTAAAATAATAGCCCTTGGGGGTGAGTTTTTGCAAAGCTAGCGGGCTTAAGCCCAAGATTCCTAGTCCTACGGGTGCCATGAACGCCTTTTGACTCCCCCCAATCAAAACATCGACATGGGTAACATCTAAGGGCTCCACACCTAGGGCAGTGATCGCATCTACAATCACCAATAAATTAGGGTTGTGCTCTTTGGCTACTTTGGCAATGCCTTCAAAATCCAGGCGCAAACCCCCCGAAGAGTCGCATGCCTGCAAAGCTAGTAGCTCTAGGCTAGGGTGTGCTTGCAAAAAGGCTAACACCTCTTGGGGGCTAATGGGGCTATCCCATGCGCTCTTGATCTCTAGGGCGTGTAAGTGGTGGGCTTGGGCGATTTTAAAAAAACGCTCGCCAAACTTGCCATTGTTGAGCACCAAGAGTTTAGGCTCTTGGGTGCGTGCCTCTACAAAATGGCACAGGACCGCTTCCATAGCACCCGTGCCACTACACACTAAAGTTAAAACCTCTGCTGTGCCCATCATTTCCTTTAAATGTGCCCGCACACCCGCAAAAATGCTTTCAAACTCAGGGGTGCGGTGGTGGGGGACAGGCTGGCTTAATACCCGCGCGATTTTAGGGTGGATAGGGGTGGGCCCGGGGGTAAATAATAAGGGTTGTAAGATTGGCATTTTTTCTCCTAAAGAGCGAGTATAACACAAAGAGCCTTACGATTTTTCTAGTTGGTGGTATAATAAACCATCTCACAAAAAGGGTGCGTGTGTTGGGTATTTTGAAAAAATGGGTCGTTGTTTTTTTAACTTTCTGCACACTCCATGCTCTCTCCTCAATCCACACCATTGAAGAAGCCATCCACCAAATGGCGATCTACCAAGCCAGCGTACGCAAAAACATCTCCCTATTTAACGAGAAACTCAACAGCATTGCAATTCGTTTGCGTTTAGATAATCGAGAAGAACATTTTAAAGAAATGGGTGTCATCAATAGCATTGTCAAACAAAACGCTTCTTTGTTCCAAGTGTTACAAGATTATTACAATAATACCCTGCTTTTTGATTACTTGGGGGGTATCTTGCAAGGTTACATCGCCATCGCCCAAGATGTCCAGAAAAGTACCCAACTAGCCCCCCTCATCCCCTTAGTTCAAGAGATCATCGGGCAACTCCAAGTGATGGCGATGCTGGAGGCGCAGATCACGCAATTAATCGAGGAGTGATCGCCACTTATGCTACAATAGCTCCATCAATGTTTGAAGGGTGAATATGGGTTTTACAGACTTTTTAAAAAATTTGAAAAAAACAAGGGTGCAATCCTCCGAACAGGACATGCCCAGCCATTGGATCAAATGTCCCAAGTGTAATGCCTTAATGTATTACAAAGAAGTTTTTTCAAAACACCATGTGTGTTTGAAGTGCCACTACCATTTCCGCATGGGCGCACAAGATCGGCTGGAATTTTTGTGCGATCCGCAGAGTTTTGTCGAATTTGACCAAGAGTTAAAACCAGTTGATCCGCTCAACTTCGTGGATAAAGAGAGTTACAAGCAACGGGTGAAAAAATATCAAGCCAAAACAGGCCGCCCTAGTGCGGTCATCAGTGGGCAGGGCTCAGTCAATGGCATTGGCATGCAGATTGTGATCTTTGATTTTGCTTTCATGGGGGGGTCGTTAGGCTCTGTGGAGGGTGAAAAAATCGTGCGGGCAATCCAGCGTGCGGTGAGCAACTCCCAAGCCCTCTTGATTGTGAGTGCCAGCGGGGGGGCTAGGATGCAAGAATCCACCTATTCGCTCATGCAGATGGCTAAGACCAGTGCCGCACTCAATCGGCTAGCAGAAGCCAAGTTGCCCTTTATCTCCTTGCTCACCGATCCCACATTTGGGGGTGTGAGCGCATCTTTTGCCTTCTTGGGTGATCTCATCATTGCCGAGCCCGGGGCGATGGTGGGCTTTGCGGGGGCACGGGTGATCAAACAAACCATCGGGGCGGAGTTGCCCCAAGGTTTCCAAAGCACCGAGTTTCTTTTAGAACATGGCTTGATTGACATGATTATCCACAGAAAGGACTTGAAAAAAACGATTAGCGATCTAGTGGGCATGCTAACTGAAAATCGATGACTTGCACGCTCTATGCCATCGCCAAAAAAGACCCCCTGATCACGGCGTTACTAGCCCACCAACAACGCCAATGCCAGCAATTCAACACTACTCTAAAGGTTGTCGATCTCTTGCCCCCTAATCTGCACAACAGCACGCCCAAGAGTGCCCAAGCCCTCTACACCAAAACCCTAAGCCCCTATCTTAAGCCTAACGCCCTATGTATTGCTATGCACCCTGCGGGCAAACTTTGCAATAGCCAAGAGTTTAGCCAAATCCTAACCAAGCAACCCCGTGTGCATTTTTTTATCGCTGGTGCATATGGCTTTGCCCCCGATTTTTTAGATCGCTGTTTGGCTCTCTCTTTAAGCCCCTTGACCTTGAGCCACCAGATTGCCAAATTAGTTTTATGCGAGCAAATTTTTAGAGCCTTGAGCCTTTTAAACCACCACCCTTACCATAAGTGAGTTAGCTACTTTAGGGTATAATAAACACAGCATACAAAAAAAGGAAACCCATGAAATTGCGTTACTATGGCTCTTTTACGATTTTATTTGTTTTGGCACTGGGGTGGTGTGTCTATAGTGTGAGTCCGGGCAGTTTTGCTTTAACTTGGAATAAGCACGCCATCCACCTCCCCATCGCACTTTGGGTGGTGTTGGTGGTGTTGGTGTTTTTTGTGTGTTCTTTGTTCTTTGTGCTGGCTAATTATTTGGGCGGTTGCTGGGCACGCTACCAAGAAGGGCGCGACTTTGAAAAAATTACCCGCCAGATCATCGACCAAGAGAGCAAACACACCTTTAGCAAGGAAAATTACTATAGCCCCTTATTTGACAAACTCTCCGCCATTTTGGGGCGTTTTGTTTTGCAAGCCGATTTGAACACACCCAAAAGTGGGCATGAAAAAGTGGATCAGCTTTTGGGGATTTACCAAAGTATCGAGCAAAAACAAGAGGTGGAGATGAAGAAGTTTGAGTTTTACGCCGAGCATCCTTTTTATCTCCAAAATATCCGCAACAAAATCACGCAAGATTTGCGCTATGCCAACGAGGTGATCAAAAAGGATCAATTTAGCCTAGAGCTTAAACGCGATGCGCTTGTGGAGATCATTAAAAAAGGCACGCCTAAAGAAGTCTCTAAGGTGTTGAAGCAGACGCAAAATTTGTTAGATAAATCCGTTTTGCAAGTCCTTTTAGATGCCTTTTGGCAACAAAAAGTCGCCCTAGATCGCGCAGAGGTTGTGGATTTTTGCACGGCGGTGGGTTATAGCAAACAAGAGTATTGTAAAATGGCTTTGGATTCTAAAGCCTTTTTATCTCCCGATGATTGGTTTAAATTCTTTGAGCTTTTGGCTGAAAAAGACGAGCTAGCCGAAAAGGGGTTTTTGTATGTTTTGCTGGATTTAGAGATGATCGAGCAGGTTAAAGAACGCCTAAGCACCCACCCCAAAGATGAGTTTTTGATCATCCAAGCGTATTTGGACCTTAAAAAGATGGACAAAAATTATCCGCTGGAAGTGTTTTTATGTTAGAGCAGTTCTCATTTTATTTGTTAGGAGGATACATGCAAGAGGTTTTAGAGAAGTTAGAACAAGAGGTCAAAAGTGCTAAGCGAGCGGGGCGTTTAGCTAGGGGGATGTTAGAGGAGGGACTAGATGCGGGGGCTGAGGCTAAGGACTTGCATGCCAAATTTAGCGCATTAGTCGGAGCTTTGACTCATCTAAGCCAAGCCCTAGAGAACCACTATGCCAGCTTAGAGGACGATACAGAGTTAGAAAAAGTATTGATTTTGCTTAAACGCCTGAGAGCTAAAATCAACACGCCTCTAGCCAGTCTAGAGCAGGTCAGCACCGCTAAGGAGGTTTTGGACTCCTTGGCAAGTTTGGAAAAAAGTGTTTTTGATTTGGAAGGCGTGCTAATGGCTCTAAAAGAGCATCCCGCTTTAAGTGCCCCCACCACCACCAAAGCTACGCCTAAAATGGCTAAAAAATATTGCCCCCAAAGCAAAGAGGAGTTGAAAAAATTAGTCGCTGATGAAAGCGTGCATTTAGGTGAGATCGACATTAGCCAAATCACGGATTTAAGTTTTGTGTTTTCGCACACCACTGGGGGGGGGGGGGTACGAAGACGACGAAGTCGAACCCTTCACCCGCCAAAACTTTGAGGGCTTAGAAAACTGGGACACCTCCCATGTTACCAACATGAAAGCCATGTTTTATAAAGCCATCCATTTTAACCATGACATCTCAAGTTGGGATGTCTCTAAGGTAGAGAGCATGGAGGCGATGTTTAGGCTGTGTGAAAACTTTGACCAGCCCTTGAATAGTTGGGATGTCTCTAAGGTAGAGCACATGACTTTCTTATTCTTTGGTTGCCAAAACTTCAACCAACCTTTGAATGACTGGGATGTCTCTAGGGTGCAAGATATGATTTTTATGTTTGGTTATTGTGCCAACTTCAACCAGCCCTTAGATCGTTGGGATGTTTCTAGTGTAACACGCATGGATTGCATGTTTGCAGGGTGTAAAAATTTTAACGCACCCTTGAATGGCTGGAATGCATCTAGAGTCAATGATATGGGACTCATGTTTAATGATTGCCAAAATTTTAACCAACCCCTAGATCGCTGGGATGTCTCTAGGGTAACAAACATGTATAGCATGTTTAGCGGTTGCCGCAATTTTAATGGGGCTTTGGATGGTTGGGATGTTTCTAGCGTGGAAAACATGGAGGGGATGTTTAGTAGGTGTGAAAACTTTAACCAACCTTTGAATAGCTGGGATGTCTCCAATGTTAAAAACATGGAATACATGTTTAAATATTGCTTTCGCTTTAACCAGCCTTTAGACAACTGGGATGTCTCTAGTGTAGAGACTATGCGAGAGATGTTTGCCATGAGTAGCTATGGAGATGAGGATGCCCGTTTTAACCAATCTTTAAACGACTGGGATGTGTCCAATGTTAAAAACATGCATGGCATGTTTGAAAATTGTAAAAACTTCGATCAACCCTTAGATAATTGGGATGTCTCTAGGGTGGAGGAGATGTGGGGCATGTTTAGCCATTGCGAGTCTTTCAATCAGCCCTTAGAGGATTGGGATGTCTCCAGCGTCAAAGATATGTTTTGCATGTTTGATGGCTGTAAGCGTTTTAACCAGCCCTTGAACGATTGGGACACTTCTAGCGTAGAAAATATGGGTTGTATGTTTAGGGATTGCTCTAGTTTCAACCAGCCTTTAGATAGTTGGGACACTTCAAATGTAACAAAGATGTCTCAGATGTTTAGCGGTTGTAGCCGTTTTAACCAAAACATTGATTGCTGGAGAATCTCTAAGGTGAGAGAGGCACATTCAATGTTTTCTGGCTGTGATAGCCTAGCTAGACGCCCCCGTTGGTATCCGGACTGAGATGGTGGCATGTTTGCCATGCATGTTGGGCTTTGTGTTACAATGCCCTTCATTCTAGTTTGGAAAGGTTGTCCATGAACAAGGTGTTAGAAAAATTAGAGGAATTGCTAAGTCAGATCAAGCATGCCGGAGCCAAAAGAATCAACATACCCCCCAGTGTCTCTGAGGGGTTAAAAAAGGGGGTTACCAAGTTAGAGGAAGTGCTAACCACCCTTAAGAGCCACGCTTTGGGCGAGAACCCGGCTGTGCCGCATGCTAAAAAATATTGCCCCCAAAACAAGGAGGAACTTAAAAAATTAGCCGCCGATGAAAGCGTGCATTTAGGGGAGATTGACATTAGCCAAATCACGGATTTAAGCTTCGTGTTTTCGCATGCCACGTCCCATGGGGATCAAGCCCCCGCCTTTATGCGCAAAGATTTTGAGGGGCTAGAAAACTGGGATGTATCGCATGTAAGCAACATGGAGGGCATGTTTTACCGCGCGATTCTGTTTAACCATGATATTTCTAGCTGGGATGTATCGAAGGTGGAGAAGATGAATTGCATGTTTAAAAAGTGCGCGATCTTTAACCAGCCCCTGAATAGCTGGAATGTGTCTAGCGTTACAGATATGGGGCATATGTTTTATGGTTGCGAGGATTTTAACCAACCTTTAGATAAGTGGGATGTATCTAATGTCCATCATGGCTTAGGTGACATGTTTAAAGATTGTGCAAGCCTCAAAGATTGCCCAGCTTGGTATCAAGGCAAACTGGAGCAATAGCCAAAAATAAATGTGTTCTTAAACCCCCGCTACAACATAGGGCTTAGGGGGTTAAGCTTTTTTATGTTAGCATGGGGGCTTATCACACCAAAATAGCGGTTAAACATGGCACAACCTAGAACCTTCTACTTTTTATTCTCTCTAGCCATTATTGGCATCATGGCTTTACCGGTGGGGATTGCTAATTTGATCTTGGGTTTTATTTACCACGATTCGCCTTGTATCCAGTGTTGGGCGGAGCGCCAAAGCATGGTTTATATCGCTTTGGCAGGTTTGTTTATCGTGCGTTATGGGATCAAACCCAAATACCTAGCCATTTTAATTTTGATCACAGCAGGGGGGCTTTACCAAAGCTTTTACCACATGGGCAACCATGCCCTAGAGGATGTCGGACAGGGGTTTGCCCTCTCTATTTTGGGACTACACACACAATTTTGGGCTGAGTTTGTGTTTTGGATGGTGGCGTTGATCTTGGGGGGGTTGTTGCTCTTTGCACCCGATTTTAGCCTTTTAAGCCAAGAGGGGGGGCTTTATCTCTACGGGCAACGCCTGCCTTATCGCAAATTGAGCCGTGCCAATCTGTGGGCTTTTGCCATCTTTAGCGTGGTGGTGTTCTCTAACATGGTGCAGGCGTTTATTTCCACCGGCCCTTTTCCCTATTTAGGGCATGGCGATCCGATTCGCTTTTCTTGGCGTTTGCATGAAAATATTTGGAGCACGGCTAACTGGAAGCACATGGGCTTTCCTAGATTACTCAGTAAAAGAGTGGTGGATGCGCCCATCTTGGCCAATGACAAGCACAACTGGGATCGCCATTACCAAAACGCCCCGCTGGTGATTAATAAACATTTGATCTTGCTAGAGAGCAAGCCTAGCACCTTGCCCTTCAATGCGCCCATTAGCGATCTCAATTTTCTAGCCACCAAAGAACCCCCAACCCCCCCATCTGACCCCCTCCAACCTTTGACATCTAGCCCCTCTAGCCTCACCCTTGCAATGCCTGCTAATCCTCTTGGCAACACACAAGAGGCTGATGGGTGCGCCCCAACACTCAAGCCCGCCCCCTTTAGCTTTTCGCCTGATACCTTTGCGGGGAATAATGCCATGCTCAAAAATACCTTTTTGATCAGCACCCAAAAAGAGGGGCTTTACATCGTCAATCAAGATTTAAACAAGGTGTTGGTACATTTGGTGTTGGACAAGGATTATTCTGTGTCGGTGGAGAATTTTGTCGGGGCGAATATGGTGGGGAATGTGATCCGCTTGATGGGGGCTAATAAAAGCAGTGTGGATGTGGCTTATAACCCCCAAGCAAAAAATAATTTCCCTAACTTCTTACAAGGCGCACACCATTTTGATGAGATCGGGCGTAACCGCCTAAGAACAAGCCGTGCTTCTACTTACTATGTGCTGAGTGCCCGTAGTGATGGGACTTACACCTACATGCTCACCGTGCCTAACAAACGCTACAAGCAGTTGATCTTAATTGGCATGCTGGATCAAGATTTGGGCTTGAGTTTTGAACGTGTGGTGCAGACCTCAAGCAATAATCCCCTCAAAGAAGGGCGTTCTCTCTCAGAGTTTTATATTTCTGGACTAGCTTTCTATCAAGAGCGTTTATTTGCGCTCAGTAAGGCCTATAACGCCCTCTTGGTGATCAACCCCTTAGATGGGCAGATTATCGATGCTTATGGTTTGCCTGATGCGATTAACAACCCCAGTGCGTTAGCTTTTGTCGGGGGGCAACTCATCATTACGGGCTATGAAAACAACAAAGATATTTTCTACTACCTAGATATTTCTAATCTCTCTTTAACCCTGCCACCGCTAGAAAAGCCCACCCTCAAAGCACCCACTTTACAAACGCATGGGTGCTAAGGGCACTAAAGAGACGATCGCGTTCCTCTTGGCTTTGCACCTCTAAGCAGAGTTGCAAACTGGTGTATTTGCCATGCGCGCTCATGTGGTTTAAATCCGCCTTGTAATCTTGTCTGCCTAAAATTTGGGGGAGTTCCTCTAGGAGGGCCCTAGGATTGTCGGTGATGAGGCGGTATTCCCAAAGAGTGGGGTAGGTGATTTGGAGCTTATTGGAGTCCATGCAAAAGCCTTACAAAGTGAGGGGGTATGCGTGTGGCGGTTTTGGTGGGGAGGTGGATAAAGCCGATCTTAATTTGCATGCTAAAAAGCAATTCGGGTTTTTGGGAGGTGATCTTAAAGATTTCTTGTTGGAGGGATACACTCACCTTTTTGAGGGCTAGAAGTTGTGTTTGGACCTCTAAGCTATCGCCCAACATAGCGGGTGCGCCAAATTGGGCTTGCAGACTCTGAATCACAAAGGCGTGTTCTTGGTCTTGGGGGATCAAGTGCGCTTTAAAAAACACCTCACTTCTAGCCCGCTCGCAATATTTAAAGTAGTTGGCATGATAAACAATCCCACCACAATCGGTATCCTCATAATAAACCCGCAGACGCATAGATTCCCTTTTTTGGATAAAATCTCTACGAATAGCATGATTTTGTAAAGATATATTAAACCTTAATTTTTTTTGTGCTAGAATGGGCACTTTTTTAATATCAAGAGAAAGGAGTTTTGGTGAATAGCTTTTCAAAACTAGGGTTTGTGTTAGCTGCCTTGGGCAGTTCAATAGGGCTCGGACACATTTGGCGTTTCCCCTACATGGCCGGCACCAGTGGCGGGGGTGGGTTTGTGATTCTCTTTTTGATCCTCTCACTCACGATTGGGCTTACCATGTTGATTGCTGAAATGGTGATAGGACAGAGCACCCAAAAAGATGTCGCGGCTGCCTTTGCTGAGCTAGACCCCCACCCGGAGCGCAAAACTTGGCGTTATGCGGGGCTCATGCTCTTCACCGGACCCATCATCTTGACCTTCTATGGGATCGTGCTAGGCTGGGTGTTCTATTACTTAGCTGTGGTGAGCTTTAACTTACCCACAGACATTAAGGCTTCTGAACAAATTTTAACTGATCTCTTAGGTAATTCCATTGGCACGCAGGTAGCTGGGCTGGCAGTAACCCTCTTGCTGAGTGCTTGGGTGGTTTCTAGGGGGGTCAAAGATGGCATTGAGAAACTCAACTTTATCTTAATGCCCTTGTTATTTATCATCTTCATAGGCTTGCTCATTTATGCCTCCACGCAGGTTTCCTTTAAAAAAGCCCTAGACTTCATGTTTGGGATTCGCTTAGCAGAGTTCAACCAAAAGGTTTTTGTGAGCGCGCTAGGGCAGGTGTTCTTTGCTTTGAGCTTGGGCATAGGGATCAACATCGCCTACGCTTCTTCCACACACCGCAGGCAGGATTTGCTCAAAAGCGCGGTGTGGATTGTTTTGCCCGGCATTGCAATTTCCTTGATGGCCGGCTTGATGATCTTTACCTTTGTGTTTGAATACGGGGCTAATCCTTCGCAAGGGGCGGGATTGATTTTTGTATCCCTGCCTGTGGTGTTTTCTAAAATGGGAGTGATGGGGAGCGTAGTGTCTGTTTTGTTTTTATGTGCCCTAGCCTTTGCAGGGATCACCTCTACCATTGCCCTTTTAGAACCCCCCGTGCAGTATTTAGTGGATAAAAATTATCCGCGTTTTAAGGCAACATGGGGGCTTACTGGGGTGGTCTTTGTGATAGGTGTACTGCTCATCTTCTCTTTGGATGCGAAGTATGGGACTCATTTAGGATTTTTTGGCAAGAATCTTTTTGACTTGACAGACTTTTTTTCCACCTCGATTTTAATGCCCTTTTGGGGGTTGGTTTCTGTGCTTTTTGTGGGTTGGGTGGTGAGCAGGACAAAACTCTATGCGGTGAGCTTGCACTTTTTAAATAAGTGGATGTTTTCTGTGTGGGTTTTCTTACTAAAATTCATTGCACCCATCGTGATTTTAGTGATTTGGGCTGTGAAGATTTTGCAGGGCTAGTATGGGTTTTTCTAAGTTAGGTTTTATCTTAGCCACTTTGGGGAGCTCGATTGGGCTAGGGCACATTTGGCGTTTCCCCTACATGGCTGGGAGCAATGGGGGCGGGGCATTTGTCCTGCTCTATTTAGGCTTGACCTTAAGCTTGGGGATTGCAATGTTGCTTGCTGATATGATCATTGGCAACTTGGGGCGTAAAGATGTGGTTTCTTGCTACCAACACCTTGATACCAAGCGCAAGAAAATTTGGGGATTTAGCGCGATCTTCTTGCTAGGAGGGCCTCTTATTCTGTCTTTTTACACGGTGGTGTTAGGCTGGGTGTTCTACTACTTAATTAAGGTGAGCTTCAATCTACCCTCCTCTTTGGCAATATCTCAAGAAGCGTTTTCACACTTGAGTTCTCAAGATTTGTTTTGGCAGATTTTTGGCTTTAGTGTGTGGTTGTGGCTGACCGTTTGGATTGTTTCTAAGGGGATTAAAGAGGGGATCGAGCGGTTGAGCTTGTGGCTGATGCCCTTGTTGTTTTTGGTTTTTATCGGTTTGCTTGTTTATGCTATGACTCTACCTAGCTTTTCGCAGGCCATGCACTACATGTTTGTTTTTGATGCCAGCAAAATTAACCTAAGGGTATTCTTAGATGCGTTGGGACAGATGTTTTTCTCTTTAAGTCTAGGGGTGGGCACGATCACCACCTACGCGGCTTTTACCAAGTCTAATGAAAATTTGTTAGGCAGTTCGCTATGGGTGGTCTTGCCCGGCATTGCCATTTCTTTAATTGCCGGGTTAATGATTTTCACCTTCATCTTCAACTTCAATGGGGAACCCTCTCAGGGGGTGGGGCTGGTCTTTATCTCTTTGCCCTTGATCTTTTATCAAATGGGTTTAGCCGGTTCGATCATCGCCTTTTTATTTTTCTTAGCCTTGATCTTTGCAGGGATCACCTCTACAGTGTCCATGCTAGAACCCGTTACACTCTATTTGATGAATCATTTGAAATGGAGTCGCGCCAAAGCTTGCTTTTTAGTGGGTCTAGGAATTTATTTTGTGGGGATTTTGGTGATCTTGTCAATCCACAAGCAATATGCGCCATTCCTCACATTTGGGGGTAAAAATATTTTTGATTGGGCAGATTTTAGTGTCTCGTCTATCTTAATGCCCTTGGGAGGTTTGTTCTCGGTAATTTTTTTAGGGTGGGTCTTGGATCAAAAACGCATTTATAAAGCCAGCAAACGCTTTTTAACCCGTTTGGGATTTCAGGTGTGGATTTTTGGTGTGCGCTTTGTGGCACCGGTGGTGATGATCCTCATTCTATTTTTACAGCTTAAGAAAAGTTAGCCCATGCGCCGGGTTTTCCTAACAAGCTGTGTTTATCTTTGTTTTTTAGGGGGTGAGGAGGCTAATAACCGCCTAAGTCCCTCGCAGTTAGCCCACAAGGGTTATACGACTGGTCCTCAATACCCGGATTTTTACAAGCCATGGTTTTATGGCCTCAAAAACTCTTGGAGCGTACCCCCCAGAAAGCCCAAAAAAGTCAATATCTTAAGCGACTTTGCCAAAAAATACTTGGATATTATGGAATACCGCGGGACTTATTTTATGCCCTTTTACCATAGTTTTACCCCCATTTACCAGTGGTATTTCCCCAGCATTAACCGCTACCAAAGCACTGAATTTAAATTCCAAGTGAGTTTTAGGATTCCGGTTATCCGGCATTTTCTCTTCACCACTGGGACGCTCTATTTAGCCTACACCCAAACCAACTGGTTTCAAATTTACAATAACCCCCAAAGCGCGCCCATGCGCATGGTCAATTACATGCCCGAGCTTATTTATGTCTATCCTCTCAATATCCCCTTTTTTACCAAAAAGATGGGGTATCTGAGTGAGTTTTGGATTGGTTGGCAACATATTTCCAATGGCATTGGGGGCAGGCAATGTTACCAACCCTTCCGCAATGGGAATCCCACTGATGCCTTTCCGGGAACACCCGTTCATATTACAGAAGAAAATAAGCAAATAATTGTCCAGCAGGGGGGGCTTGATGGGGGTTGCCGCTCAGTGAGTGCAGGGCAACGCCCGGTATTCAAGCTCACATGGCAAAAGGGAGGGCTTAAAGTTAGAGTTGCTTACTGGCCCTATATCCCTTACAACCAATCCAACCCTAATTTGATCGATTTTATGGGTTATGGGAATGCTTTGATCGACTATAGGCGGGGTCGGCATCATTTTGAAATGCGCATCTATGACATTTTCACGCAATATTGGCGTTATAAACGCTGGCATGGCGCGATCCGTATTGGTTATACCTTTAGGATCAGCCGTTTTGTCGGGCTTTACATGCAGTATTTTAATGGCTATGGCGATGGTCTTTATGAATATGATGTCTTTTCCAACCGCTTTGGGGTAGGGATTCGTCTCAATCCCTAGCTTTAGTTACTTTGGATTTTTGGATTTGCCTTATTTTTTCAACGCCGCTTTTTGGGTACTCTTGAGGGCTTCCTTGCGTCTAATCGCTCTTTCATAACGTTCTTTTTCTTTGTCGGTGCAGGGGGTAAAGGGAGGCATAGCGATCGTCTTGCCATCTTTCATGGCCACCATCGTGAAATAACAGCTATTAGTGTGGGTGGCGACTTTGGTTTTAAAATCCTCACAGATCACCTTGATTCCCACCTCACAACTCTTGGTGCCCACATAATTCACACTGGCAAAACAGGTAACCAAAGTCCCGATGGGGATAGGGTGTTTGAACAACACGCGATCCACGCTCAAAGTAACCGTGCTATACCCACAATAGCGCGTGGAGCACACATAGGCGACTTTATCTAGCAGATTGAGCAACTCCCCCCCGTGCATGACATTATTGAAATTAACCATCGTAGGGGTAACTAAAAAAGACATCACCAACTGTCTAGGGTCGCCCACGCTAGCGGTTGTATCCATCACTAATTCTTGCATGTTTCCCATAGGAGCTCCTTGATTCAAAATGGCGTTATTTTAGTGGATTTTAGATAATATCGGGTTAAATTGTCATGTTTTAGGGGTTGCTATGTTGCTTTTTACTGGGGCTTGCGGGTATATTGGTTCGAGTGTAGCGCGTTGGTTTTTGGAGTACACGCCCTATTCTCTGCTCATTGTGGATAATTTGAGTACGGGGTTTGACATCCATTTGCAAAGTTTGCAAAATTACGCAAAATTACGCAAAATTACGCAAAATTACGCAAAATTACGCAAAATTACGCAAAATTACGCAAAATTACGCAAAATTACGCAAAATTACGCCTCCAATCGGGTGGAGTTTGTGCATCTAGATTTGCAAGATAGCCCAGCTCTAAGCCAGCTTTTAGCTAAGTACCCCATCTTAGGCGTGTTGCACTTTGCAGCTAAAATCAGCGTGGAAGAATCCACGCGCATGCCATTGAGCTATTATGAAAACAACACGCTCAACACCCTCAAACTCGCCAAACTTTGCACCCAACATGGCATCAAACACTTGCTTTTTTCCTCCAGTGCGGCCGTTTATGAACCCAGCGATTATCCCGTGAATGAGCAAGCTCCCCTAAAGCCTATCAATCCGTATGGTGCTTCTAAAATGATGGCGGAGCGCATTTTATTAGATACCAGCCTAGCAGAGGATTTTTCATGTGCGATTTTGCGCTATTTCAATGTGGCGGGGGCGACTCATTTTAATGACTACACAACCCCCTTTGGTTTGGGGCAACGCGCCCAAAATGCGACCCACTTGATCAAGGTTGCTTGTGAATGCGCCACCCACAAACGCCCCTCTATGCAGATTTTTGGGAATGACTACCCCACACCCGATGGGACTTGTATCCGCGATTTTATCCACATTGATGATCTCGCCCTCGCCCATTTGCAGGCTTTTAATACTTTGCTAGACACCCACAAAAATGCGATCTACAATGTGGGCTATGGTCGGGGTTATAGCGTGCTGGAGGTGATCAAGCAAGTTAAGGAAGTTTCCGGGGTGGATTTCAAAGTGCAAATCGCGCCTAGGCGTGTGGGCGATCCAAGCTCTTTGATTGCCGACAATGCCAAAATCTTAGAGGTTGGCTTTAAGCCCCAGTTTGATGACCTAAAAAACATTGTTTCTAGTGCCTATGAATGGGAACAATATTTGGGCAGGCAACATGGCTAGCGTGGTGCTGACCGGGGCGAGTAGCGGGATTGGGTTGCAATGTGCCTTATTATTGCTAGAAAAAGGTTATAAACTCTATGCGATCTCTAGACGGGTGAGCACCCTAGAGGTGTTGCAACACCCTAATTGTGTGCGCTTGGATTGTGATTTGAGTGATGAGGCGCAGGTTAGGCAAGTGGTCCAAAAGATTTTGGATCAAGACTCCCAAATTAGTGTGTTGATTAACAATGCCGGTTATGGTTTGTTGGGGAGTTTAGAGGAACATAGCCTAGAGCAAGCCAAAGCTCTTTTTCAAGTCAATTTGTTTAGCATCGCCCAACTCACTTCTTTATTCTTGCCCACCTTGCGCCAAAATGCCCATCTTAGCCCTAAGATCATCAATGTTGCCTCCAGTGCAGGGCGATCCACCACGCTTTTTTTAGGCTGGTACCATGCCAGCAAATACGCCCTAGAGGCCTATAGCGATTGTTTGCGCGCCGAGCTCATCCCTTTTGGGGTGCAGGTGGTGCTCATTGAGCCCGGGGCGATTGAGACCAAATGGGATCAGGGCACGCTGAACGCCTATACCCCCGATCCTAAAAGCCCTTATGATGTGGAGTGCCAAAAAGCCAGTACCTTTTACAAGCAAACCTACCAGAGGGCTACAAAACCCCAAGTGATCGCCACATGCATTTTGCAAGCCTTGCAAGCCCCCCGCCCCAAAACGCGTTATTTGGTGGGCAAACACGCCCATTTATTGGTGTGGGCTAAAAAATGCTTGCCTGATAGACTTTATGATTGGGTGGTGCGCCAAAAGATTTTAGGGTGATGGTGCGGAAGAGAGGAATCGAACCTCCACGCCTTGCGGCGTCAGATCCTAAGTCTGGTGCGTCTACCAATTTCGCCACTTCCGCTTATAAAAACCACTATTCTACCCCCGCAAGTTTAAAAATCACTGAAAAAATCCATTTATGTAGGGATCAGCTACTTTAAAGTATGATCGCTCCTCCAAATTATGATAAGAGGCATCTATGAAAAAACAGACCTTGGACCGTAAAAAAATCTATAACCCCCACTCCACAGAGCGAGCACAGGATCGCCAAATCTTTGGAGGCAACCCCACTAGCATGTTTGATCTCAACCAAATCAAATACCCATGGGCTACCAAGCTTTGGAAAACGATGCTGACCAATACTTGGTTTCCTGAAGAAGTGAGCATGCACGGGGATAAAAACCACTACTTGAAGCTCACCCAGCAAGAAAAAATCGGCTACGATCGCGCACTAGCCCAGCTTATTTTCATGGATAGCTTGCAGACAAATAATTTAATTGACAATGTTAATCCCTTTATCACCAGCCCAGAGATCAATTTATGCTTGGTACGCCAAGCCTTTGAAGAGGCGTTGCACAGCCATAGCTATGCGGTCATGGTGGAGAGCATTAGTGCTAATAGTGATGAGATTTATGAAATGTGGCGCACCGATGAGGCGTTGAAAAATAAAAATGACTGTGTGGCGCAAGTTTATATGGATTTGGCACATGCGCACACCGAACGCAATTTGTTAAAAGTCTTGTTTGCCAACCAAATTTTAGAGGGCATTTATTTTTACAGCGGGTTTAGCTTTTTTTATGCGCTCGCTAGAGGGGGCAAAATGCTAGGCTCAGCACAGATGATCCGCTTTATCCAAAGAGATGAGGTTACACATTTGAGCTTATTCCAAAACATGATCAATTCTTTGAGAAAAGAGCGTCCAGATTTGTTTAGCCCCGATCTCATTGAAGAGGTGGTCGCCATGTTTAAAGAGGCGGTGGATTTGGAGAGTGCTTGGGGAGCGTATATCACACAAGGCGAGATTTTGGATCTCAACCCTAGGGCACTTAGGGCATATATCGAATACTTGGCAGATACACGCTTGGCCGTTGTGGGTTTGCCTAAACTTTATCACACCAAAAATCCCCTCAAATGGGTGGATCAGTTTGCTAATTTTAATAGCCACCGATCGAACTTCTTTGAAGCTAGAGTGAGCAATTACTCTAAGGGTAGCTTGAGTTTTGAAGGGTTTTAGTGTTCCAAATTAAGAACGCACACATGTGTGAGGCGATTGCCCAACATTTTAGCCTAGAGGAGTCCATCAAGAATGCCATTTGCGCGATCAATCGCGAGGAATTTGTCCCCTCTAAGCAATTAGCCTATAGTTTGGATGCCTTACCAATGGGAGCCGATCAATTCATCAGCTCTCCTCTAACCGTGGCTAAGATGACCCAATTTTTAAAGCCTCAAGGGGCTGATAGTGTCTTAGAAATTGGGTGTGGGAGCGGGTATCAGGCGATGGTGCTCTCCAAACTCTTTAGGCGAGTCTTTAGCATTGAGCGCATTGAAAAGCTCTTGGTGGAGGCTAAGAAACGTTTTAGAAAACTAGGAGCAACCAATATCCACACCAAGCTAGGAGATGGGCAACTAGGCTGGAGTGAGTATGGACCCTATGATCGCATTTTATTTTCTGCCTGCACGCGTAGCATCCCCCCGGCACTGAACGATCAACTTGAAGAAGGGGGTATTTTAGTGGCTCCCATTTTGGACAACCAAGCCCAAAAGATCACCCGTTTTATTAAAAAAGGTGGGGTTTTGGTAGTGGATCAGGTGCTGGATCGTTGCTTATTCGTGCCCATTCTAGATGGGATTGAGCGGGGGCTTTAGCCCGCAAGGAGTGTTTAGTGCAGATGGCTAAATCCTATATGTTTTATGCCATCTCACAAGTGTTTTTCTCTTTCTTTTTGGTGCTCTTTTTCATCGCCTCTATTGTGATGCTTATTGGCATTGCCAGTGTAACTCTCGTGGTGAAATTGAGTTTTTTGGATTTGGTGCAACTTTACATCTACTCCTTGCCCGGGACGATCTTTTTCATCATCCCCATTACCTTTTTTGGGGCGTGTGCCATTGGATTAGCACGACTCTCCTATGACCACGAACTCTTGGTCTTTTTTTCTTTGGGTATCTCACCTAAAAGTTTGGTGAAAGCCTTTCTACCTTTGTGTGTGTTTGTGAGCTTGGTTTTGCTCGTCTTCTCTTTAATTTTGGTTCCCGCTTCTAAGAGCGCGTATTACTCCTTTATTCAGTCCAAAAAAGAAAAGATCGATGTGAATATCCACCCGGGCGAATTTGGGCAGAAATTGGGCGATTGGCTGGTTTATATTGGGAGCAATCAAGGGAATCTCTTTAATGATGTGATTTTATTTTCACACAAAGGGTTAGCCCTAGAGAGTTTTATCATTGCCAAACAAGGGCAGATCAAAAACCAACAAGGTGTATTTGAACTCCAACTCGAACACGGGAATGCCTATTTTGCCCAAAAAGATCAATTGCGCAAGGTCCAGTTTGGCCAGCTCGCCTTAAAAAATAGAATCGCCTCTTCTAGCAACAAAAATCCAGTTTTTTTGCACTCCCATGATTACATTGGCTACTGGAAAAGTGCTTTTGGCAAAGATGCAAACAAAAACCAAAAAAGGCGTTTTACCCAAGCCATTTTAGTCGCGCTCTTCCCCCTAGCCAGCATTTTTCTTATCCTCACTTTTGGGATTGCCAACCCCCGTTTTTCTAAAAACCTTTCTTATATTTATGTGCTCTTGGCTGTGGGGATTTATTTTTTGTGCATGCATGTCATTAGCCAAGATGCCCCCTTGATTTTTGTTGCTATTTTGCCCCTTGTGTGGTTACTAGGTTCGTATGCGCTCTATAGACGCATGATTGTGCGTTTTTATTGATGCAACGCTTTAAAGTGGTGCTCGCCTATGATGGCAGTGCCTTTTGTGGGTTTGCCAAACAAGAGGGCTTGCCAAGTGTGGAGGGCAAGCTAGAACAAGCCCTTTTAAGCTTGGGGATTGCTAGCCCCATTCTAGCTGCGGGGCGCACCGATAAGGGCGTGCATGCCAGCCACCAAGTGATCTCCTTCGCTACGCACTTGCCTATAGATTGTGCCAAATTAGCCCATTATTTGCCCGCTAAACTTGCCCCCCACATTGTCTGTAAAGCCATCACCCCCGCCCCGCTGGATTTCCACCCTAGATTTTGGGCATCCAAAAGAGCTTACCGCTATGTCCTAGCCCCCAAAGTGCTTAACCCCTTTTTGGCCCGCTACATCGCCCCCCACCCGCATGGGAGCTTGCATGATTTGCAAAAAGCCCTAGATTTATTTGTGGGCACGCATGATTTTGGGTATTTTTGCAAACAAGGTAGCGATCCTAAAAGCACGATCCGCACAATTTACAAGGTATATTGTTATGGCTATACGATCTGTAATTTACCCTGTGTCGTGGTGGTTGTGGAGGCTAATGCCTTTTTAAGGGCACAGGTACGTTTGATGGTGGGGGCAGCTTTGGCGTGTAGTTTGGGCAAAATGAGCTTATTAGATTTAGGCGATCAAATTGGGCTTAAAAGGCATATCTACCATATGCCCCTAGCTCCAGAGGGTCTTATTTTGAGCCGTGTTTCTTATGGCGAAAGCTTAAGCAAATTTCAATTATAATGGACTCTAGCATTGTAAAGATGCCTGGGCGATGCGTGTTTCTAACATTGGCAAGTTCTTTTATTCATTAGATTAGGCTAATTGTAGTGGTTTTTGTGTGATTTGGTATTTTCTTTGGTAGAATCTGCCACCTAAGAGAACCCTCTTAGCCTAGATTGTAGCTTCTTTGAACTACGCAAGAATAGTAACGGTCGTTTGGGTGGATTGATAAAATAGGGACTGAATGAAAAAGAAGATTCTAATCATTGGGGGTGGTGCTAGAGAGTATGCTTTGGGGCGCAAGTTTAGAGAAGATGCCCGTATAGGCGATATTTATTTTTCTCCGGGCAATGGGGGTACACAGAGCATTGGCGAAAATGTGGCACTAGAAGATCACACTCAAATTATCCGTTTTGCTACAGATAAACATATTGACTTGGTGGTGATTGGACCTCAAGAACCTTTAATAGAGGGACTGAGCGATGCACTGATTCAAGCAGAAATTAAAGTTTTTGGGCCTAGTCAAAAAGCCAGTATCCTAGAGGCCTCTAAGAGTTTTACCAAGAATTTAGCCTTGAATTTAAATATCCCCACTTCTCCCTTTTTTATTGCACAGGACTACAACATAGCCAGAGAACAGGTGCAAAGCTGTGACTTTCCCCTTGTAATTGGGCCAGATGACTTAATCCAAAATATGGTCATTGCTAAAAACGCTCCAGAAGCCCAGCTAGCCTTAGAACGCTTTTTTGTGCAAGAAAAACACTCGAGAGTTGTGGTGGAACATTTTTTGGAGGGCTTTGAGCTCTCGATCTTGGCTTTGGCACACCACCAAGATTTTTTATTATTGCCTCCATGCCAAAATTATAAACAACTCTCGGGCGATGGACCCCGCACGGGCGGGATGGGAGCCTTTGCCCCCACTCATTTTTGCGATGAGGCATTCAGGCAAAAAATTGCCTCCACCATTGTTGCACCCATTTTAGATGAGATGGTCAGACAGGGCACGCCCTTTGTGGGTGTGTTGTTTGTAGAAATCATGGTGGTGCCAACAGAGGGGCAATTAGAGCCTTATTTGTTAAAGTGCCATGTACGTTTTGGCGATCCAGAGTGCAGTGTATTGTTACCCTTGCTCAAAACCCCTCTTTTAGATTTGTGCGAAGCCACCATTGCGGGCACTTTACAAAATTTGCACTTGGAGTTGCACCACCAACACTCCCTAGGTGTGGTGTTAGCCTCTAAAGATTACCCCTACAAAATTTCACAAGGGCAGAGCATTTACATCGATCCCTTTGATGAAAAAACCGGGCATTTGGATCTAGGCAGGATCGCTCAAGAAAATGGCTTGTTTGTGGTCTCTGGGGGGCGGGTGTGCGTGTGTGTAGGCAAGGGCAAATCTCTCACAGAGGCTAAAAACCATGCCTATGGTTTGGTTAAAAAAGTGCAGTTTGAAGGCATGCAATTTAGAGAGGATATTGGCGCACTTTAATGGGCATATCACCATGGATGAGCAAAAAATAGAAGAGGTGCTCTATAAAGAGCATTTGGTGATTGCACCCTTTGGCTGGAGGGTGGGAGCGTTTCTGGTGGATTTATTATGGGTGGGGTTTTTGGCATGGGATTTGAACATGCGTTGGTTATCTGCGTTGCACTTAGGGCAGTTGCTGGAGTCTTATTTATCCTTGCGTTTTTTACTTTTATGCGTGGTGGTGCATGGGCTTTATGAGATGCTCTTGATGGGCTTTTTGGGTACGACCATTGGCAAATTTGTGTTCCATTTGCGTGTAGTCGCCTTGAGAACTTGGGATAAACCCCCCTTGAGTGCAAGATTGAAGCGTTGGTTGTTCAAAGAGTTGTTCTTGTTCTACCCCATTGCCCTTTTTTCCAAAGATAAATTTGGGCGGATTTTCCATGATAAACATGCCAAAACCCTTGTTATTGTGACTAGATGAGTGGTGTTGCGCTTTTTTCTTTTTCTGGTATTGCTGTGGGTCTTGGCACAGAGTAAGCAACAAGTGGCTGTGCAAAAATTTGATAAGAAAAACCACAAGATTTTTGAACTCATGGCCGACCATGTTGAAGCCAAGAACAATGTTGTGACGGCTAGCGGGCATGCGATTTTACTCAACTACGATGTCTATATCCTAGCCGATCAAGTAGTGTATGACACCAAAAAAAAAGAAGCTACTTTAGAAGGGCATGTGCGCGTGTATCGGGGTGAGGGGCTCTTGGTGCAAAGCGAGCATGTGAAAATCAGGCTGGATGAAAAATACGAGCTCATTTTTCCTTTCTACGTACAAGATAGTGTTACCGGAATTTGGATTAGTGCCGACATTGCCCATGCCGACAATGACAAATACCATATTAAAAATCTCACCACCTCCGGGTGTAGCATTGATAACCCCATTTGGCATGTCCGGGCCTCTTCGGGGCATTTTAATTCAACCAAATCGCATTTATCGCTGTGGAATTCAAAAATCTATCTGGGGAACATTCCGGTCCTTTATCTGCCCTATGTTTTTGTTTCCACAAGCACCAAGCGTGCTAGCGGGCTTTTATACCCCGAGTTTGGGACTTCCAATTTAGCCGGCTTTATTTATTTACAGCCTGTTTATGTTGCGCCCAAAGATTCGTGGGATATGACTTTCACCCCCCAGATTCGATCTAAAAGGGGCTTGGGAATCAACTTCCAAGCCAGAGTGATCAATTCCCACCAAGATAAGTTTTTATTCAACATGCGTTATTTTTACAACTACGATAAATACACTAGGCTTTACGATCTCAGAAACCAAAATGTCTTTGGGTTTGAAGCTATGAATGCTAGCCGCCAAACTTTACAAAAGTATTTTAAGTTGCACCACCCCTTAGACAACGCCTTTTATTTGGATTTTCTTTACATGAATGATCTGGACTATGTGCGTTTTGAAAAGGTCAATAAACGCATCACGGATGCGACTCACATGTCCCGTGGGAACTACTATGTCCAAACCAATAATCACTTTTACGGCTTTTATCTCAAATACTTTTTAAACCTTAACAAGATCAATAATAACACCACCTTCCAATCTTTACCCAATTTGCAATACCACAAGTATTTAGCCCCCTTGGGTTGGAAACATCTCCTTTACTCCCTGGATTACCAATTCAATAATATCGTGCGTCAGGTGGGCTATGGGTATGTGCAAAATTCGATCTCTGTGCCCTTAGGAGTGCAATTCTCCTTATTTAAAAAATACTTATCTGTAGGCTTGTGGAATAATGTCAGTATGGGGAATGTGGCAATCATGAACACCAAACATAGCTATGTCCCCCATATTGAGGGTGTATCTAGAGAATTTGGGAATTATTTTTCAAGTGGCTATGCACTCTATCTGAACACCGATCTAGCCAGAGAATACAACAAGTTTTTACACACCATCCAGCTACAAGCAATACTCAGCGGGGCTTACTACACCTATACTGATGGGCTATTTAATAATCAAATGTATGTTTTGAGCGCGCAGGCTAGCAATAACTTTGTCGCCACCGCCTCTGGGCACACCCTCAGCGATTATGACTACCGCGGACAAATTTACGATGCGGTGTGGAATCCCTCTAGTATTGTGGCGCGTAACCCCTCCAGCAAGCAACTTTATTTGAATCTCACACAATACCTCTATGGCTTGGGTGGGCAGGAACTCTTGTATTGGCGCATCTCACAGTCCCTTGATTTTGATGATCAAATTTCGATTGCACGCACTCCGATGGAAACCAAAATCGGCTTTTCGCCTTTAAAAGGCTTGGATATTTACGGGACTTTGTTTTATTCGTGGTATTATAATAGCGTCGATGAGGTGTCTATCAACGCAAACTACACCCGTAAGTTTTTGAGTGCTAACATCTCTTACTATGTGAAAAAAAATTTTAATGACAATGGGATTAACAAAATCGTCCAAAACACTTCCAACTATTTAAAGGCAGGCTTGAGCAATGATTTTAGATGGTTTGCCCTAAATGCATCTGTGGGGTATGACATTGAAAACAATGTGATTTTGAATTGGCGCATTGGGCTCTTCAAAAAGATTCGTTGTTTTGGGGTGGGCTTGGAGTTTGTCAATCAAAGAAGACCCGTTTTAACCAGTAATCCTAATGATCCCTTGCGTGTCTATGAAAACAACTATATCAAGCTGACCCTAGACTTCTCCCCCATCACAAAAACCAACATCACCTACCGGCAACTCAAGAGGTAACATGGGAAATTTAGTCGATGATTTTATGTTTGCTAATCAAGAAGATGCTCTATTGCAACTGGTGAATGAAGTGATGATTCGCCACTTAGACACCAAAAATGCCATTGTATTAGCCACTAGCTTAAACGGGCTCAAGTTTGCCCATGTGCTCTCCCAAAAATTAGGCACAGCCCTAGATTTTCTCTTTAGCGCACCTATTTATGCCCCACTTAATAGAGAGTGTGAGATCGCTTTGGTGAGCGAGAGCATGGACATCATCATGAATGAAAACCTCATCAATTCCTTCGAGATCACCCTAGATTATGTCTATGGCGAGGCTAAACGAGTCTATGAGGAAGAGATTTTATCTAGGATTTACAAATTTAGAAAAGGCAATACGATCAAATCTTTGGGGAATAAAAGTGTCTTCATTGTCGATCATGGCATTGAAACAGGCATTACGGCTAATTTGGCGATTCAAACCTGCACAGCTAAATTATCTAAAAATATTTATGTCTTAACGCCCATTGTCTCTAAAGATGTTGCCGAGCGTTTGGCAACCCTTTGCGATGGTGTGGTGAGCGTCTATCGGCCCGAATATTTTGTTTCGATCGAACATTACTACAAAACCCCCATTGGCATCACACAAAAAGAAATCGAAGATATTTTAAACACTTCAATGAAAAATATTAACTAAGGAGAACCATGCCCACAATCCAAATTGGAAATGAAGAATTTAAAACAGATTATACTGCCCGCCAAGCCACCAGCTCCCTGTGGTATAAGCATCAAGGGACGGTCATTTTAGCTGCTGTGGTGGTGGATAAAACCCCTGCTACAACGGATTTTTTACCCCTAAGTGTGCAATATAGCCAAAGATCCTATGCCATTGGGCGTTTCCCGGGGGGCTTTAGCAAACGCGAGGGCAAGATGAGCGAATTTGAAACTCTCACTTCACGCATCATCGATCGCTCCTTGCGTCCCCTTTTTCCCAAAACTTACGCCTACCCCACCCAAATCACCCTTTTAGTACTCAGTCACGATCAACAAAGCGATTTGCAAGTGTGCGCGCTCAATGCGGCTAGCAATGCGCTTTATTTGGCTAACATTGGCATCAACACCCCCCTTTGTGCCCTGCGTGTGGGTAAAATTGCTAATAACTATATCTTTAACCCCAGCGTGTCAGCTATGAAAGAGAGCACTCTAGATTTGTATGTCTGCGGGAGTGTGGAGGCGTTGTTGATGATTGAAATGCAAGCATGCGGGCAACACCTCCACTCCCTTCCAGAAGATCAGCTCTTAGAGGTGCTTTCATGCGCCCACCAACGCATTCAAGAGAGTTGCCAAAAATACACCCAAAACTTTGAACCCTTTAGAAAACCCCCCACCATGCCCCTAAGTTTTGCGCCCAAAGAAGACAAGGCATTACAAGCCCTAATCCAGGAGCATTTTCATCTCCAAGTTTTAGAAATCACTGCCCAAATGGCTAAAAGCGAGCGGCATGCCGAACTTGCCATGCTCACCTATGAGATCGCTTTAGATTTAGAACAAAAAGGGCATGGCTATGTTTTCGAAGAGATTCAAAATGCCCTGAATAGCTATGTGGCCCAAATCATTAGGAGTCAGATTTTAGAGCAACACAAGCGCCCCGATGGACGCGATCTAGACACCATCCGCCCCATTAACATTGAAACCAATATTCTACCTAATTGCCATGGGAGTGCACTTTTTACCCGTGGGCACACCCAAGCTTTAGTAACTTGCACACTAGGCTTAGAAGGAGATGCCAAAATCCGCGAACATTTAGATGACAAAGCACTCACTAAAGAAAAATTCATGTTCCATTATAATTTTCCCCCCTTTAGCGTGGGGGAGGCAACTCCGCTGGGTGCGCCCAGCCGCCGCGAATTAGGGCATGGCAACTTAGCCAAACGCGCCCTAGAGAGTAGCATTATGGACAAAAACCAAACCATTCGGCTAGTTTCTGAAATCCTAGAGTCCAACGGGTCTAGCTCAATGGCGAGTGTGTGCGGGGGGTCTTTGGCTTTGTGTGCCAGCGGGGTTGGCGTGCATGCCCTTGTTGCGGGCGTGGCGATGGGCTTGATTTTAGAGGGCAATGAACATGTGATCTTGAGCGACATTAGTGCCCTAGAGGACATGCATGGGGATATGGACTTTAAAATTGCTGGGAGCTTAGAGGGGATTGTTGCTATGCAGATGGACACTAAATTACAAGGTATCCGCCTAGATTGGCTCCAAGAGATTTTAGAGCAGGCTAAGAGTGCACGCTCTGCCATTTTGGATCGCATGCAAGAGGCTAGAGAGTCCATTGTGTTAAATACCCAAATCTTGCCCACTTTACAAAGCTTTAGCATCACGCCTAAAAAAATCGCTTTGGTGATCGGGCCTTCAGGCAAAACAATCAAAGAGATCATCGAACGCTTCCAAGTACAGATAGATTTAGACAAAACCAGCGGGCAAATCCAAATCCGGGGCACGCATGCAGAGGGTATTTTAGGGGCTAAACATTTCATATTAGACTTGGTGCAACAAGAGAGCCCACAGAGCCCACCCTACTATGTTGGCGAGATCGTAGAGGTAGAGGTCAAAAAGATCGTGGATTTTGGGGCTTTTGTGCGCTTGCCCAGAGGAGGGGAGAGCTTGTTACACAAGAGTTGCTGGGAGCAAAGGGGTCTTAGTGCGGATTTTCTCCACAAGGAGAGCGGGGTTACTTGCAAAATTATCAAAATCCACGCCCAAACCTATAAAATAGACCTAGATTTGGCTTAAAGGCTTGAAAATTAAGCTTAAGCATGCGATAATCACCTTTTCTAAGAACAACTTGGAATAACGGAAAATAATAAATCGGAGTTGGTGATGAAGTTTTTTGTGCTTTTCTTTTGTGCGATGGCAGGACTGGCCTTTGGGGCAGATTTTAGCGGAGTGGATATGATTAAGTCCTACTCTGTCGTGGGGGCTGTCGTGGGCTTGGGGGTGGCTGCTTGCGGGGGTGCCATTGGTATGGGAAATGCCGCAGCAGCTGCCATCACAGGCACGGCGCGTAATCCGGGCGTGGGCGGTAAGCTCTTGACAACCATGTTCATTGCGATGGCGATGATTGAAGCACAGGTCATTTATACTTTGGTCTTTGCGATCATTGCGATTTACAGTAATCCGTTCTTAGCTTAATCAGAAAGGGAGGGGGGGTAGGGCACTGGTGGTGGAATTGGTAGACACGCCATCTTGAGGGGGTGGTGAGGCGACTCGTGCGAGTTCAAGTCTCGCCCAGTGCACCATAAAAGTTGCAAGGCTTGGTTCCTTGTTTTTTGTGCCAAAATGGTGGAATTGGTAGACACGCTAGACTCAAAATCTGGTGGGGGCGACCCCGTGTCGGTTCGAGTCCGACTTTTGGTACCATATTCGCTTGATTTCTAGTCATACCCAGCTCATAGAAGCAGAGGGCAGGTAACCCGCACGCTAGACTCTTTAGAATCACTTAGGTGTGCCATGTTTCACTGCAACTTTAAGATACTCTTAGCCTTTAGCATATCCAAACTAATTTGGTGTTTCAAGCTCTCCAAATCTTTAAAAAAGGTGTTGTTGCGGATTTTTTTGACAAAAATCACGCGCAAATGGTGTGGCGTGGTGGGGATTTGTGCATCCAAGACATGGGTTTCTAGGGCGAGTTTGCCATCTGTGCTCAAGCGGTGTCCCAAAAAACTCACCCCCCAAAAACACGCATGGGAAAATTCCACGCGCGTGGCATACACCCCAAAACTAGGCAAGAGCTCCGTAGGCTCAAGAGCCAAATTAAGGGTAGCGTAAAGTTTTTTATGCCCGAGTTGTTGCCCCATCACCACTGGACCCTCAATCACAAAGGGTCGTCCCAAGAATTTATGCGCTAGAGCCACCTCCCCACGTTTGATACACTCCTTGATGTGGTAAGAATGCAAAGAGATGCCCTTAATTTTAATCTCGGGAGTGATCTCTAGGGTGATGTGTGGGCTTAAAAGGGAGTGCAATGTATGGACATCGCCTATGCGATCTTTGCCAAATTTAAAATCATAGCCCACGATAATTTTTTGCAAGTGAGGGAATTTTTGTTCCAAAAGCTGGGTAAAATCTTGTGGGGCTAAGGCGCGCGCGCGCTCTAGGGGCAAAAAAAACACCTCTTGGGCATATTGTTGGAGCAAGCAAGCCCGTTGAGACAAAGAGGTCAAAACTTTTTGGGGCTCTTGACTGGCGACCACTAAGACACCTGCTGGGGGGCTTAGGCGTTTTAATAGCCGCTGGTGTGCCACATGCACGCCATCAAATTTGCCAATCGCTAAACTGGTGATATTAGCGTGTGAAATAGATAAAAGTTTCTGCATTGCCCTCTTTGCCCTTGATGGGGGATAATTGCATGTGCTGCACCCTAAGCCCTAGTGCTTGTGCCTCACCAATGAAGGCTTTTAAACGCTGGGCGGTGACCCCAGTATTGAGCACCACGCCCTTTTTATTACGTTTAGCTTGTCTGCCCACCTCAAACTGGGGTTTAAAGAGCAATAAATAAGCACGGCTCAAGGGGATTAGGCTTTTTAAAATTAGGCTCAAGGAAATAAAACTCACATCACAAGTGATCAGGTCGTAAGTCTCTTGGGTTTTAAAGCAACGGATATCGCAATGTTCGTGCAACTCAATTTGGGGGTGCTCTCTGAGGACAGGATCAAGCTGGTTGCTCCCCACATCTACGCACACCACCCTTTGCGCACCCTTTTCCAATAGAACTTGGGCAAATCCACCCGCACTCGATCCCACATCTAAGATCACCTTATTAGCACAACCTAGAGGATTGTGCTCCAAGTATGCCCAAAGTTTCTTGCCCGCACGGCTCACAAAAATGCGTTTGGATAGATTTAAATCTTGCTCCAATGCAAAAAGAAGATTCCCCTTGATCTCCAAACTAGGCTTGTTTAAAATGCGTCCAGCCACCCGCACACCCCCCTCCAAGATCAACTCCTGTGCCTTTTGGCGGCTATTACACAAGCCCTTAGACACCAAATACTGATCTAAACGCAAAGAGCCCCCTTAAACCCCCTCTTATTTTTGTTCGGGTTGCCAGATAGTTTTTTCTGAAGGCGTGTAGTCCTTTTCATCCTCTAAAATCTGACTCCTGCTCTCTGAACAGGCGGCAAAAAAGAACACAACCACCCCAGCTAACAGCCACAGTCTCATCTGCAATCCTTTGGTTTGGGAATAGGGGATATTATAAAGCTAGTAATGTTAAAAACCCCTAAAATGCGCGGGAGCGCACCACACGAGTTTTAAGCATTTGGGCGAGTAAAAAAGCCAGTTCTAGGGCTTGGGTGGCATTCAAGCGTGGGTCACATTGGGTGTAGTAGTGGTTTTGCAACCCTTCCTCGCTCAAGCCCTGCGAGCCCCCCACGCATTCTGTTACATTTTGACCCGTCATCTCTAAATGAATCCCACCAACACAGCTACCATGCTCTTGGTGAATCTCAAAAAAGCTCTTAACCTCTTGGAGAATGTCCTCAAAGCAACGGGTTTTAATCCCCTGAGCGGTTTTAATCGTGTTGCCATGCATGGGATCACACACCCACACCACTTCTTTTTGGGCTTTTAAAACACCCTCTAACAAGGGGGGGAAGACTTGGGGGAGGGCACTAGCCCCCATGCGCACAATGAAACTCAAACGCCCCATTTGGTTTTGCGGATTGAGCACTTCACACAAACCCAACATCTGATCTAAAGTGGTCTTAGGACCAATCTTAACCCCGATGGGATTGCCCACCCCCCTTAAAAACTCCACATGGGCTTGATCTAAACCTCTTGTGCGCTCCCCAATCCAAAGCATGTGTGCCGAGCAACTATACCAACCTCCACTCAAGCTATCTTGGCGAATTAAGGGCTCTTCATAGTTGAGCAACAACGCCTCATGGCTGGTGTAAAAATCGGTTTCCCTCAAAGTAGGCACATCGCTAACCCCACAAGCTTGCATAAATTCTAGGGCATGGGTAATCTGCATCGCCAAGCTAGCGTATTTTTGCCCAAAGTCGTTATTTTTCACAAAATCCAAATTCCAGCGTTGCACTTCGGCCAAGTCGGCTAGCCCCCCCTTAGCAAAGGCGCGCAAGAGGTTTAAAGTGGCTGCGCTTTGATGGTAGGCTCTAAGCAAGCGGGTTGCATCGGCTTCTCGCTCCTCCAAATCCACCCCATTGATCATATCTCCCCGATAAATGGGGACTTCTTGACCCCCGATGGTCTCGCTCTCTTGGCTTCTAGGTTTGGCAAATTGCCCGGCTACGCGTCCTACCTTAATCACCGGACACCCCCCCCCAAATGCCAAAACCACGCTCATTTGCAAGATGATTTTAAAAAGATCGCGAATCCCATCAGCACTAAAACTGCTAAAACTCTCAGCACAATCCCCCCCTTGCAATAAAAACGCCCGCCCACAGCCAGCTTCTTTAAGCGCACTTTGCAAGGAACGGATTTCTTTAGCAAAGACTAGAGGCGGGTAGCTTCTGAGGGTTTGCTCGACTTGCTTGAGGGCTTGTAAGTCTTTATAGGTGGGTTGTTGCAAAATGGGGAATTTGCGCCAACTATCAACTTGCCATTGCATAGGATCTACTTGAGTTGCTTGAGGGCTTGCTTGATGCGCTCGCTCGTGCTCAAATCAGCAGGCAAGGAGGCGCACACTTTTAGTGCCTCGCCCTTTTTAAAGCCCAAACTCTCTAAAGCCAACACCGCCTGTATTAAAGGTGCGCTAGGGGCATGACTAGGTTGGTTTTCTACAAAATAGCCGGCTAGATCGAGCATGATCTTGCCTGCTAGTTTTGTGCCCACGCTGGGGACCTTTTGCAAAGCCTTTAAATCCTTAGCTTGGATCAAGGCTTCAAATTCTAGGGGGTCGTAAGTCGAAAGAATGGCTAGGGCTACTTTGGGCCCCACCCCGCTAATTTTGATGAGGCGTTGGAAAATTTCTTGCTCAGAGCGTTGGGCAAAGCCAAAGAGCCAATGTGCATCTTCGCGAAAAATAGGCGTGGTGTGTAAAAACACTTCTTGATTCTCTTGGAGTTGCTGGCTAGTTTGCAAACTGATATGCACCCCATAGATCACGCCCTGCACCTCTAGCTCCACAAAAGTGGGGGCGAGCGAGGACACCTTACCAACCAAACCTGCAATCATAGCTAAAACTTGTTGATGTGCTGGCGGCTATTGACCCTTACCAGTCGGTCGCCCTCTTCATCTAAGAGAAAATCCGTCATCTCGCCACTTTCGGTCAAAATACTTTGGTTTCTCCCGCTGTAAGTTTTGATGCAACTAATTGTGTTAAAAGCCGTCCAAGGGCTATCAATATGCAACTTGGCTTGCTTCATACCCGCCTCAATTTGCACCAACTGATCTAAAAACTTATGGTTAAGGTCTTGGATCTTTAAGATGTAGAGGTGCAAAATTTTAACTCTTTTTAAGCAGTCCATAAAATCGTAGTAAATCCGTTTGATGGACTCCTCCTCAATGAGGGCTTTGCGCGTAGCGACATCAGCGTTCCGGATCTTATCGATAGTGGGTTGGTGCTTTTGCACAAAAATATTGAGCTTTTGGTATTGCGCCATGACTTTTTGTGCCTTTTCTTTGTAGATCACCATCGACTCTTTGGTCTCCTCTAAAATCTGCTTGCTCTCTGGTTCAGCAAAGGCTGAAAAACAAAATTTATTCTCATTCCCTTCCACATTTTCTAACGAGCAAAGAGAGGAAAAATAAAAGGCATTGTTAGATTTAACCTGTTTTAAGTTAATCTCTTTGGCAAAGATTTGGCTACCACTACTGGCCTCTATTTGGCAATTTTGGGCGATGATCGTCCCTCTATCAGCATATTTGCACTGCACATTTTTGCCTTTGCACAGACCCTTATTATTGGTGATCGTGATCTCATCGGCCTCGACACTGCTATCCGCGTGTAACTGCCCCTCGATCACCACCTTTTGAGCGACTAAATTGACATTTTTACCCACATTCCCCTTGATAAAAATCTCCTTAGCCTCCACCCGCAAATTGGTTTCGATGGCATTATCAATCTCATTTTTAGCGGTAATATGGAGCGAAGGGCCTTTTTCTACACCCCCCAAAAACATGGGCATGCCCGTGCTTTTCATCTCGGTGTAGGTGTTTTTAGTAAAACTCTTGAGTTTGTCATCGACCAAAGCCACATATTGGGCAATTTTGGAGGAATAGACCACTTTGGTGGGCAAATCTTGGACATCAAAGGCTTCGTTGCTATATTCCAGCGCAAAGGGGGTAATCTCTTGCTCTTTGACCACGACGATCTGCCCTTTGAGGTCCCGTCCGCTCACACCTTGAGCGGGCTTGATATACTCTAGCACAACCTCGCCTTCTCCTGCGCCATAAATAGCATTGAGGGGGGCTTCTTCTTGATTTTTGCGTTCCCAATTCTCTTTGAGGATAAAACACAGAAGACCGGGCTTGTTAGGAGTATAACGCGCACTTTTAAGTAAAATCGTGCCGGGCTGTTTGTCTTGGGTAGCATAATCGGCTAATTCTTTTTTAAAAGCCGTGTGCTGGGCACTCATTTGGCGCAATATGATCTTATTGAGGGCCATCCAAGATTCGATGTAGTCGCAAATTTCATCAAAAAGTCCCTCATTATTCACAATCAAACAGGGGTTCTCAAAGACAACAAAGAGTTTGTCATTCTCCTCAGAAACCTCCAAATCCAAAAAGTAACGGAACAGTCTTTTTTTAATACAAATATCGTAGCGTTGGATTACGCTTAACCTAGTATTTTCAAAAAAGACATCATCATCAATTTGTTTGGCATTCTCCCCCCCCAAAACTTTGTATTCAGCTTTCGCCTCAAAGCGCACTAAAGTATGCACTTTTAAGAGATCGAACCATAAATCATGAACATCTAAATCATAAGCCTGAGCCACTTTCTCCAGCTCTGCTTGGATGTCCCCACAATTTTCAACCACTTTAGAATAAAACTCGCCCGCCAAATTAATCCCTTAGCTTAAATCGCTATGTTACTCATGTTACTCTTGATCCCGCCAATTATGGTGTGCGATTGTAGTATAATTCTCTTAAAAGTGTAATTAATCAAATCAAGGGTTGCCCCAAATTAAATTAGCGGAGTGCTTTTGCTTAAAAAATTCTTTTTGACCACCAGCTCGGGGATTTTGTGCTCACGCATTGCCGGATTTGTGCGCGATTTATTGAGTGCGTCCATCTTGGGGAGCGGGTTGTATAGCGATATTTTCTTTGTAGCGTTTAAATTCCCCAACCTTTTTAGGCGAATCTTTGCCGAGGGGGCTTTTACCCAAAGCTTTTTGCCCGCCTTTATAGCCAGCAAGCACAAGGGGGCTTTTAGTGTGAGCGTGCTTGTGATCTTTAGCGCGCTCTTAATGCTTTTTTCCTTACTTGTGAGTTTGTATGCGCCCTTTTTCACCAAACTTTTAGCCTATGGTTTTGATGCACGCACCATTACCCTAGCCCAAAACATCGTGGCGATCAATTTTTATTACCTGCTCTTGGTCTTTCTAGCCACCTTTTTTGGGGCGTTATTGCAATATAAAAACCACTTTTTTGTGAGCGCATACCAAACCATCTTGCTTAATTTGGGCATGATTGCCGCACTTTTGCTAGGCAAAGATAAAGACTTGCTAGAAGTGGTCTATTATTTGAGCTATGGCGTGCTGATTGGGGGGATAGGGCAGGTGGTGGTGCATTTTTACCCCCTCTATGTCTTGGGTTTTGGCAAACTCTTTAGGGTTGGCTTGGAGCAAATTTACTTGTGTTTTAAAAATCCCAGCCAAGCGCGCAAAAAAGCCACTCTTAAGGGCGATCTCAAGGGCTTTTTCAAGCAATTTTTCCCCAGCGTGCTGGGCAACTCGGCTAGCCAAATTTCCTCTTTTATTGACACGCTCTTAGCCTCTTTTTTGGCAACTGGTAGCATTTCCTATCTTTACTATGCCAACCGCGTTTTCCAACTCCCCCTAGCTCTCTTTGCCATTGCCATTTCCACCGCCCTATTCCCCACCATCGCCAAAGCCATTAAAAACGCCCAACAAGATGTAGCCATCCAGCACCTCCAACAAGCTTTATATTTTTTAACCGCTATGCTCTTGCTCTGCACTTTAGGGGGATTGCTCTTAAGCCCGCTGATCATTTCCCTACTCTTTGAGCGTGGGCAATTTGGGGCTCAAGATGTGATTCAAAGTGCTGCAGTTTTTAGAATGTATTTGGTGGGTCTCTTGCCCTTTGGGCTAGCCAAAATCTTTTCACTTTGGCTCTACGCACACCACCAGCAACTCAAAGCCGCCAAAATCTCCCTCTACTCTCTGATCTTTGGGACTATTTGTTCTTTAAGCTTAATGCCCTATTTGCAGGCTAGCGGTCTAGCCCTCTCTAGCTCCCTAGCGGGCTTTTTGCTCTGCTTTTTAAACATTAAGGCTTTTGGATTTAAGCGCTTTTTGGGCATGATCACGCCCAAAGCTCTTTTAAAATTAGCCAGCTTTTTAGCCCTAGAAACTCTAGCATTACTCTTATTTCTGTGGTGCTTGGAGGCTTGGCACACACAAGATGCCCTCCAACTCCTATTTTAACGATCCAAAGGTAAAACATGAAACCCACTTACTACATTTATGATAGCCACCAGCAACAAAAAGTGCCTCTAGAGCCTATCCAGCCCGATTTGGTTAAGATTTACATCTGTGGGCCTACAGTCTATGATTATTCTCACTTAGGGCATGCTAGAAGTGCTATCGCCTTTGATCTGCTCAAACGCACCCTAGAGCTTAGCGGATATGGCGTGCAGATTGTCAAAAATTTTACCGACATTGATGATAAGATTATCCACAAAGCCCGCCAAGAACAAACCAATATCAAAACCCTCAGCGAGTATTTTATTGCTAGCTATTTAGAGGACATGCAGGCTTTGGGTGTGCAACGCGCCCATTTAGAGCCTCGGGCTAGCCAGCATTTAGAAAGCATGGCCCTGATGATCCAAACCCTCTTGGACAAGGGTTGTGCCTACAAAACCAGCAATGGGGACATCTATTTAGACACCACGCGCGATTCGCATTATGGGGCTTTGAGCGCACATAGTTTGGATCAAGAGAGCTTAAGCCGCATTGAGGATAACCCCCATAAACGCCATGAAAAGGACTTTGCGCTGTGGAAAGCTTACAAGGGCGACTCCGATGTGGGCTATGAAAGCGCGGTTGGCAAAGGGCGGCCCGGCTGGCATATTGAATGCTCGGCGATGATCTTTGCCAATTTGGCTTACAGCCAACAGCCCTATCAAATTGACATCCACGGGGGTGGGTCGGACTTATTTTTCCCCCACCATGAAAACGAGGCGAGCCAAACCCGTTGTGCCTTTGATCAAGAATTGGCCAAGTATTGGATGCACAATGGTTTTGTCAATATCTCGGGGCAAAAGATGAGTAAGAGTCTAGGCAATAGTTTTTACATCAAGGACGCGCTCAAGGTCTATGATGGGGAGATTTTGCGTAATTACCTCTTAGGCACGCATTACCGCGCGATTTTGCACTTCAACGAAGAGGATTTGCTTGTGCATAAAAAACGCCTAGACAAGCTTTATCGCCTCAAGAAACGTGCTCTAGAGTTGGCACAACCTAGTCTAAATAATGCCCATAGTCCCTTTGCCAACGCCCTCTTAGAGTGCATGCAAGATGATTTGAATATTTCTAAGGCTCTAAGTGTGCTGGAGGAACACCTACGCCTTTTAAATGAAAGCTTGGACAATGCGCTCAAGACCATTAAAAAACAAAAAGCCCAAGAAATTTTGCAAGATTTAGCCTTTGTAGAAACACTTTTAGGATTAGGGGGCAAAGACCCCACGCTTTATTTCCAACTGGGCGTAGATGGGGCACTTAAAACCTATATTGAGACGCAAATCCAGTTGCGCTTGCAAGCCAAACAAGCTAAAAATTTTGCCCTAGCCGATCGCATAAGAGAGGAGCTAGCCACGCAGGGCATTTTATTGATGGATCAAGTGGGGGGCACAACTTGGGAGAAGTTATGGTAATTATTTTTTATTAATAGATCATTTAAGATTGGGGTGTAGAGTGCGCCCTCGGAGTGCCAAGCTCTAATTTAATTTAAATCTAAGGAGATTGCATGAGACACGGAGATATTAGCAGTAGCCCCGATACTGTAGGCGTGGCGGTGGTCAATTATAAGATGCCCAGGTTGCACACCAAGGCACAGGTACTAGAGAATTGCCACAACATCGCCAAGGTGATCCATGGGGTCAAACAAGGTTTGCCCGGACTAGACCTAATTATTTTCCCCGAATACAGCACGCATGGGATTATGTACGACAAACAAGAGATGTTTGACACTGCGGCGAGTGTTCCGGGGGAAGAGAGTGCTATTTTTTCTGAAGCTTGTAAGAAAAATAAAGTTTGGGGCGTGTTTTCTTTGACGGGGGAAAAACACGAAGATCCTAAGAAAAACCCCTATAACACCTTGATCCTCATCAATGACAAGGGCGAGATCGTGCAAAAATACCGCAAGATTTTGCCTTGGTGTCCTATTGAATGCTGGTATCCGGGGGATAAAACCTATGTGGTAGAGGGACCTAAGGGCTTGAAGGTTTCTTTGATTATCTGTGATGATGGCAACTATCCGGAGATTTGGCGCGATTGTGCGATGAGAGGGGCCGAGCTCATCGTGCGCTGTCAGGGCTACATGTATCCGGCTAAAGAACAGCAAATTACAATGGTCAAAGCGATGGCGTGGGCTAATCAGTGTTATGTGGCTGTGGCAAACGCGACCGGTTTTGATGGGGTGTATTCTTATTTTGGGCACTCTAGCATCATCGGTTTTGATGGGCGCACTCTGGGCGAATGCGGAGAAGAGGAAAATGGACTCCAATACGCCCAACTCTCTGTGCACCAAATCCGCGATGCTAGAAAGTACGATCAGAGTCAAAACCAACTCTTTAAACTCTTGCACCGCGGTTATAGCGGGGTTTTTGCTAGTGGTGATGGCAATAAGGGTGTGGTGGAATGCCCTTTTGAGTTCTATAAAACTTGGGTCAATGATCCCAAAAAGGCTCAAGAAAATGTAGAAAAATTCACCCGCTCAAGCGTGGGTGTGGCCGCTTGCCCAGTCTATGATTTGCCCCATAAGGACTAATTAGGCTTTTCTTGGAGGGGATGGGCTAAGGTAGGCTACATGGAGGGGACATGCCTAGCCAACTCTTCTTCACAACACATTTTTAAGGATCACCATGCAGATTTTGTTGCTCAATGGGGCTAAAGCATTCGGGCACTCACACGGGCGTTTAAACACCACTTTGCATAACCATGCCGTACAGGTGTTGCAAGATTTGGGGCATAGCGTGGTGCAAACCCACATCGATCAAGGCTATGACTTAGAGGAGGAAGTGGCTAAGATTTTAAACGCCAATGCCTTGATTTGGCAAATGCCGGGTTGGTGGATGGGTGAGCCGTGGGTGGTGAAAAAATACATCGATGAGGTTTTCATGGCAGGGCATGGGAAATTGTGGCAAAACGATGGGCGTAGCCACACCGCCCCCACCAAGAATTACGGCACAGGGGGGCTCATTCAGGGCAAAAAATACATGTTTTCACTCACTTGGAACGCCCCTGCTGAGGCTTTCACCAACAAAGAGGAATTTTTTGGGGGCGTGGGCGTGGATGGGGTGTATTTGCACTTGCACAAAGCCAACCAATTTTTAGGCATGCAGGCTTTACCCACCTTCATCTGCCATGATGTTATCAAAGACCCGCAGATAGAACAATACTTTAAAAATTACACCGCACATTTAAACAAGGTCTTTGGTCATCTTTAAACAATCCGCTTTTTTGGCTCAGTTATCTAATTCTAGGGGTTGGCAAAAAATGTAGGATTATCCTCAGAGTTTAAGGGCAAAGTCTCGCCCTTAGTAAAAGAGTCAGAGTTGCGACCTTGATTCTTGCTCGCTAAATTCATAGAATTGTCATAAGCGGTTACGACCCATTTGCGCTCCCCCACCTCCATTAAGCCCTACCTTTACCATCCACAAAGCCTATAAAAAAGTCTTGGGACAATATTTTTTGATGCGCTATGAGATAGTCACTTCTGTTTTTAGCCTCATCTCCCTGTGTACTGGTCGTGGCACTTAAAATAAATTTTTTGGATAACAATTTTGGTTTTTACCCATGCAACCCTAAAATCCTAAAATCTTCTCCCTCACATCGGCGATGATCCAATCAGGAGTTGAAGCCCCAGCACTAATACCACAGAGGGTTTTGCCCACAAACCATGTGGGATCAAGGTCGTTAAAATCCTCCACCAAGTAACTATCAGCGCAAAACTCTTTGGCAATATTGAAAAGTTGCTTGGTGTTAGAAGAACTCTTGCCCCCCACAATCACCATAATATCTACCTCTTGGCTCAAGTCCCGCACCGCCTCTTGGTTGTCAAAGGTGGCGTTACAAATGGTGTTGAAAATGCGCACTTCGGCACAATGAGTGATCAAAAAGCTGGCAATCTCTAAAAGTTTAGGGGTTTGTTTGGTGGTTTGGGACACGAGGGCGACCCTTTTGCCTAGCTTTTGGGTTTGCAATTCTGCTAAAGAAGCCACTACTAGGGGGGGCGTACTTGAGTAGCTAATCACGCCTTTAACTTCGGGGTGGTTAGCATCCCCAAAGATCACGATCTGGTAACCCTGTGCGCTCATTTTTTCCACAATCTGCTGGGGTTTGATCACATAGGGGCAGGTCGCATCAATGATGCGTACACCTTCATCTTGCAACAAGGCCAAATCATCTTTAGGGATGCCATGTGTGCGGATAATCACGCTTTTTTGCGATTTAATCGCACCCACATCTTCTTGCACACGGACATTAAAATCGCGCTCCAAGCGTTCGATCTCTTTGGGATTGTGGATGAGCGGTCCTAGAGAGACGCTATTTTTATTCTTTTGGGCGATCTCAATGGCGCGCTTCACGCCAAAGCAAAAGCCGTAATTTTTAGCCATTTTAACTTCCATCAGCTACCTTAAGCGGGACAATGCGCCCTAAGATTTCTAAAAATTGGGGGAAGGAGATCGCCATGCAGGTGGCATTTTTGAGTACACCACCACAGGTTAATAAAGCGGTGGCAAAACTTAAAGCGATGCGGTGATCGCCAAAACTCTCTAGGGGCTCTTTGGGGCACTTTAAACTACTACCCACGATCTCAAAACCATCTTCTAGGGCGTGGCACTCAATACCCATTTTTTGCAAATTGGTTAAGGTCGTAGTGATGCGATCGCTCTCTTTAAAGCGTAACTCTTTGGCATTACGCACTACACTAACCCCCTTAGCTACTGCCATAGCCACGCCCAAAGCAGGCAGTTCATCGATCAAAAAGGCGATGTTTTCTTGGATTTGTACCGCTTTTAAGGAGCGGTGTTCCACATAAATATCCCCCACAGGTTCGATCTCTTGGGTTTTGGGGTAAAATTCTACATGTGCACCCATTTTCTCTAAAACTTTAAAGGCTTCGATGCGGGTGGGGTTAAGTAGGATATTTTGGAGCAAAACACGGCTTTGGGGCACTAAGACCACCGCTAGGGCAAAGTAAAATGCGCTGGAGGGGTCAGCCGGGATAGCCCATTCAAAACTCTCTAGGGGTTTGCTTAAAGGCTCTAGGGTGATGCGCTGATCGCTAATTTGGATATTTGCGCCCAGTGCTTTTAACATGCGTTCGCTGTGATCGCGACTTAAAAAAGGCTCGCTAAAAGTGGTCGGACTACTCGCCTGCAGGGTGGCTAGCAAAACCGCGCTCTTGACTTGTGCGGAGGGCATGGGGCTTGCGTAGTTAATCCCATGCAAGGGCGTGCTTAAAATGCTTAGAGGGGCTAGGGAATTTTGCGCGCGCCCATCAATGCGCGCGCCCATTTGAGTTAAGGGGACAATCACACGCCCCATTGGGCGTTTGTTGAGCGAGGAATCGCCACTTAAGACGTAGTGTTGCCGGAGAGTTTGGCTGGAGCTTAACAGTCCTGCAAAAAGGCGCATGGTCGTGCCCGAGTTATGGCAATTTAGAGGCTTGGTAGGCTCGCTAAAGCGTAAAAAATCTCGGGGCGGGGTGAGCTTGAAGGTGTGTCGTTTTTTTTGCACACCCAAACCTAGAGCCTTGCTGGTGGCTAGAGTGCTCAAACAATCCTTGGCGCATAGGGGGTGATGCACCACAGAGGGCTTATTGGTTAGCAAGGCTAGTATAAAAGCGCGGTGGCTCAAAGATTTATCTGGGGGGAGTTGATCTAGACTGAGATCAAAACTCTTGGCTGGCTGAATTGCAATCATTTGAGTCTAGCCTTAAAGCGTGTACTTAGGATGTGGAGCACGCGATCCACCACTTCTTGTAATTGGCTATCTACAAGGGATTCTTGGGATTGGATTTTTAGACGCAGACTCAAGGCGATCTCTTGGGGGCTTTGAGAATAGACATCTAGGGCAAAGACTTCTTTTAGGTGGGGGATTTGGGCTTGTTGGATACTCTTTTTGAGATCGCTGAAGTGTAATTCTTTGCCCACTAAAATGGTTAAATCTCTAAAGCTGGTGGGGAGTTTTGAAAACTCCTGGATTTTGTGGGGTTTGGGGTTTAGATGCGCGCTAAAGACCTCAGCGATGAAACCCTCTAGCAAATCATGTTTTTGGACTAAAATCGGGTTAAGGGCACCCACAACGCCGATTTTTACGCCCTCTTGGAATATCCATGCGCTTTGGTAGGGGTGGTAGGTGGTGTTCAAATAGGGTTGGTCTTGGCGTTGTTGGGGGCTAATGGGGTGCAATTCAAAGACTCCTAGAATGCGTGCAAGCGTGGCAGTAAAGCTATAAAAATCCCATTCTAAGCCCTTGGGGTGGGGGTAGTGGGGGAGGGTTTGCAAACCAGTAGCCAGAAAAGCCAAACTGGGTTGTTCGGTGCGTTGGGTGTCATAGACACTACCCAATTCAAACAACGCCACACTTTTAAAACCCAAATTTTTATTACGCCCCAAGGCTTCTAAGAGTCCGGGGATTAAAGAGGTGCGTAGGGTGTCAAGATCGCTATTAATGGGGTTGAATAAGTCTAGGTCTTCTTGCAGGGTGGGGTAACCTAGGACTTCTAATTGCTCTTTTTTAGCAAAAAGATAATGCACCACCTCCTTAAAACCCCATGCTAGGGCTTTGATAGCTATTTGGTGCTCAAAGAGATAGCGTGTGTAATGGGGGTTGGCCCCCGTGCTTTCATAGATGAATAAAGGACTCTTGGGCAGATCATCTAGGCCTTGTATGCGCAAAATCTCTTCGGCGATGTCAGGAATTGCGCTGATGTCATGCCTAAAGGGGGGGATGGTGGCTAGGAATTGATCGTCTTGATCGCATAACTCAAAACCCAATGCATTTAAAATCTCTTGTATGCGTTCTTTGCTGGGTGTTTGCCCCAAAATATCCCCGATGTCTTGGGGGCTAAAGTTGAGGGTTTTAGTGGGCAGAGTAGGCGTGCTAGGGGGGCTCACTTGCAAGCTAGCTTGGGGTGCAAAGCGTTGGAGCAAAAAAGCTAGCCACTCCAAACCCACTAACACCTGTGGATTACTCCCGCGCTTAGAGCGATAAGTCAGCGTGGGGCTATTTTCCATAGGGTGGGCGTGCAGACTCTGGCACACATGCTCAGGGTCTATAAAACTTGCCTCGATAAGATAGGGCGCACTGGTGGGTAAGCTAGGGGGGCTAACGCCCAACACAGAGAGGGTTTGGGCGTGATCGCCCACGCACACAAAACCCGCGCCATTGATACCCACTTCTAGGCGCACATGGGGGTAGGCATGTAAGAGCACGCCACTAAGATAGGTGGCATATTCTAAGAAATTGGCTAGGGGGTCAGACTGTAGATTGTGTTGCAGGGCGAGATTGAGGGCAATCTCTAGAGGCATAGAGGGCTTCAAATCAAGCAAGGCGTAATTAAGCGCGCAAGGGGAGAGATTTGAGGCAATTTGGATGTCCAAGGACGCACCAATAGTTAGCTTAGGGGGAGATTTGAGGGGCAAATGATAGAGCGCGCTAATCTCACGCGCCAATCCTAACACGCTCAAGCAATCGCCCCGATTGGGGGTGAGCGCAATATCTAAAAGCGTGCCTTTAAAAAAGGGCAAGTCTTTTAGAGACGCACCTAACCTAAGGGGTTTATCATGGTTGATACTGCTATCTAAGATCAAAATCCCCTCATTGGTTTTAGGCAAACCTAGTTCCACAGCCGAGCAGAGCATGCCCAAACTCTCCACACCCCTTAAGTTGCTTGCTTGTATGCTGAGATCGGGTAAATGCGCCCCAATCAGTGCCACAGCCACAAACTGCCCCACACCCACATTACCCGCCCCACACACAATTTGCAAGACTTTAGAGCCAATATCCACTTGGCAAACATGTAACTTGGTGGCATCTGAGTGTTGGGTGCACTCCAAGATTTGACCCACCACCACCAAATCAGGCAGATTAAAGGGGGTTGCACTTTCTACCTCCAAGCCAATATAGCTTAAATCCGCACACAGAGTAGATACATCGGGTAAAGACCCCTCCAAAAAATCGCGTAGAGTGTCAGTGTTAAGGAGCATTAAAAGCCCTCCAAGAGGCGTAAATCGGTTTCAAACAGACTTCTAAGATCATTAATCCCACAAGTGAGCATGGTGAGGCGTTCAATGCCTAGTCCAAAGGCATACCCGCTCACATTCTCTAACCCCGCATGTTTAAAGACAGCTGGATGTACACAGCCTGCCCCCAACACTTCCAACCAGCCGGTATGTTTGCACACCTTACAACCCTCTTGGGCACAAAACACACAACTAATATCCACCTCTGCGCTAGGCTCGGTGAAGGGAAAAAAGCTAGAACGCCAACGCACCTTGACACCCCCAAAAAAATCATGCAAAAAGTCCTCTAAAACCTGCTTTAAGTGCCCAAAATGCACTTTTTGGGCGTGATCCACCACCAAACCCTCCACTTGGGAGAACATGGGGGTGTGTGTGGTGTCATAATCGCGCCTAAAAGTGGGGCCCACGCCAATCATCTTGATCGGGGGTTTTTGGGTCTGCATGGCATGTATTTGGGTGGGCGAGGTGTGGGTGCGTAATAACTTATGATCTTTAAAATAAAAGGTGTCTTGCATGTCGCGTGCGGGGTGGTAGCCGGGCATGTTGAGCATGTCAAAATTATACCGCTCCTCTTCTACCAGCGTGCCTACATGCAGTTTGAATCCTTGTTGGGTAAAATAGGTGATGATGCGATCTTTGGTGTAACTTAAAGGATGCCCTAGACTAGAACCCAAGGTGCTATTAGCCAAAGTGGGATCGATGGCTTGGGCGCGCAATTTAGCCTCTAGCTCCAAATCCTGTAATTCTTTTTTTTTGCTGGCATGTACACGGACGAAGGCTTCTTTAAAGGTGTTGAGCTCTTGGGCCTTTTGGGTTTTTTCTTTGCCCTCTAGCTTTTTAAGTGCACTAAACTCTTGGGTGAGCACCCCCTTTTTGCCTAAGACTTGGAGGCGCAAGGTTTCTAAATCCTTAAGGTCGCCAACCTCTTGGATTTGGGTGAGTAAATTTTTTAAAGTTTGCAAAAAAAATCCCTATTGTGTAATATCAATCTTAAAGGCATGGAGTTCATTTTCTAGCAAGACTTGCACCACAAGAGTGCCCGGGACAATGTATTTTGAATTAATCACAACAAACCCGCCTCTAGCTTTGCCTCCGGGCTTGAGGGTGGAGCGTTTGAGGTAGTTGATTGCCATGATCTTGAAGGCTTGGCGCTCCTCTTGTTCGATGGCTTGCGTTTGGGCATCATCCATCATCATAAAGGGCATGCCAAACATCATGTCATAGGCTAAGAAATCGCCCTGCCCGTAGTAAAACATGGGGGGTGCCATCACATCTGTAGCAGATGAGGTGGGCACGGCGATATTGAATTTCTGCAAGGCAGGCTCAAAGTCATAGCTAGAACGCATCATCTGGTTAAAATTTAAGACTGATAGACTCTTGCCATTTTCGCTCACAGAAATATGAGAAGTATCAAAATCCACCGGATCGCCCCCAATCACCTGAGCCCCCACATACAGCACCAAAGGTGGGTTATCAATCCCTTTGAGTTTTTTTTGTGCCACCTCCACTTGCACCTTAGAACGCGCCTTAGAAGAGGTCAAAACCTGAATCCCATTGTTGTAACTGGAGACATTCTCGGGCTTGATCTGATAGCTCACACACCCACTTAAAACTATCGTCAGCAAAAAACACGCAAACCACGACCTCATATTGACTCCTTTAGAATATCGATTGGACTAAAATTGGAAACGATTGCCAAAAAAGCCATAATCCGTTTCCGTTGTTTTATTCAATGCCTTTTCCACCTGCTCCTTGATGTCATAATAGCTAAAACTTTCTTTAAATCCTTCGATTCTACCCCCGCTGGCGTTTTTATGCCCGCCACCATTAAAATATTGCTTACTTAGGTTACTAACATCGCATTTGCCATTGGAGCGCAAGCTCACATTGCCCCTAGGATTGACATCCATATAAAAGTCAAATTCGCTATTTTGGCACAAAAATAAATTCGCCAACACGCTAATCCCGCCCATGGAGTAGCTTAAAAACCCACGCTTGCCTTCACAATAAACGCTACACTCCTCTTTTTTTTGGGATAACAACGCCACTTGGGCATTAGAAGCAATGTTGTCCATGATTTCTTGATCGGGGTTGCCCCCTAGGGCGATTTTTTTTAACCTAAAAAGATCGTTATCAAAGATCACCGCGCCATTTTCCTTGGCAATATAGTCTTGGGCTTGCTCCAAGAGGGCAAATTTATAGTTGCGGTGTTCGGTGTCAAACATAAAACGGTTAAGCTCAGAACTCCCAGCAATCATGCGCATACACACCTTGCCTAATTCAAACCCAAATTCTCCCTCTTTCCAAATATCGATGGAATTGATCATCTCCACCATCGATTCTAGGCTTGTCAAATCTTGCAGGGGGGGATATTGGGCTTTGAGGGTTTCAAAAGTGATCTTAGAAGCACTGCGATCCACATCTAAATGATACCAATGGTAAGTCTCAGCAGCCTCCTTGCCAGTGATATGGTGATCTAAGAGCAAGAGTTGCACCTCAGCACCCTGTGAGCGTAAGCCATCGCTTTGTTTTTGCAAAAACTCCGCCTCGCCTAAGCTGAGATTCAAATCTGTAACCAAAACCAAAAACTGCTTGTGCTGGTTGGCTTGTGCTTGCAAGGCATCAGCGATTTCATGCAATCTAGCTGAAACCTCTCGCCCATAATTGGCATTGTAGTAGGTGATGTTCTCAAAAAAATGGTGGCTAATGAATTGGCAACCATAGCCATCTAAATCAATGTGGGATAAATGAAAAACCTGCATCAGTGTCCTTAAAAATTAATGTTGATCGTGCCTAGCACTTCGTATTTAGCATTGGTGTCTAATTCGGCGTGGCTTAAAACTACGATGTCAATTTTAAATTGCTCCATCTTAGAGGAGAGCGGGCGGCGCAACTCGGGATCGACAATGAGGATCACCGGAGCAACCCCACGTTGTAAAATTTTCATCGACTCGGCGGAGATATTCTCAATGAGTTGTTGCATCTCGGTCGCGTTTAAAAGCAAGAACTTACCAGAGGGTTGATCTTTGAGTTTGTTAAGTAAATGTTGCTCGGTGGCTGTGCCTAAAGTGAGTAATTTTAAGCTCCCATCCTCAGATTTAAAAATATTGGTGATGACTCTTGAGAGGCGCGCGCGCACCTGCTCGGTTAAAATGGTGATGTCATTTTGCACGCTAGGGGCAATGTCGGTAATGGTCTCTAAGATAGTCAGCATATCCCTAATGGGGATTTTCTCATGCAAGAGTTCTTGTAAGACAGAGCGGATAACCCCTGTGGGGATTTTTTTTGCCTCCTCAATGATGGCGGGGTAATCATTGGCTAAGCGATCTAAAAGCGATTTGACCTCATCCTTGGTGATGAACTCCTCAGCGTATTTTTTGACTAATTCGCTCGTGTGGGTGGCAATCACCGTGGAGGGGTCAATGATGGTATAACCCTGAATGATCGCCTCCTCTTTGTCTTTGGGCTCAATCCAAAGTGCGTCCATACCAAAGGCGGGCTCTTTGGTGGGGATACCCTCAATCTCTTTGCCCGCAAAGCCGGTATTCATCGCCAAGAAACGATCGGGCATCACGCTCCCATCCCCAATACTAATCCCTTTGAGCTTGATCTCATAGTGGGTAGGGGGGAGCTGGAGATTATCTCTAATGCGGATTTGGGGCATGAGAAAGCCATAATCACTGGCAATTTTCTTTCTAATGCCCCGGATGCGCTCTAACAAATCCCCTCCCTGTTTGGTGTCTGCTAGGGAGATGAGCTGGTAGCCCAAAGCCAGCTCTAAAAACTCAATTTTAAGCACCTCATTAATAGCTTGTTCTTCTTCTTTTTTGATCTCCTCGGCACTCTTTTGGGGGCGGGTGATGGGGGCTTGTTCAGTTTGAGTAGTGGCTCTAGTGGCCAGATCGACTCCAGTTTTTTGGCTCAACCACTTCTCAAATTTGACAAATAAATTGTCCTTGCCCTCGCGTGAAATTAGCCATGCGATGAATAAAAACAAACTCCCCACAAAGGCGAGCGAAAATGTGGGTAGGCCCGGGACACTGGCAAAGAGCAAGAGGATAAAGCCCACGATAACGAGGGTTTTACTTTTGTCTGTTAATTGTGTGATGAGTTTGCTAGCAAAATTCTCCTCCTCATGCTGGGTGGTGCGCGTGGCGACAATACCCGTAGCCGTGGCAATGATGAGGGCTGGGATTTGCCCGACCAGCCCATCGCCAATGGTTAAAATGGTAAATGTGGAGGCACTATAAGAGACGCTCATGTCTTTTTGGAAGACCCCCACCAAAAAGCCCCCAATGATGTTGATCAAGGTGATGATGATCGCTGCAATCGCATCGCCCTTGACAAACTTGCTTGCCCCATCCATGGCACCATAAAAATCCGCCTCTTGACTAAGAGTTGCGCGTCTTTTTTTAGCCTCTTCATTATCAATTAATCCCGAGTTTAAATCCGCGTCGATCGCCATTTGTTTGCCCGGCATCGCATCTAGTGCAAAACGCGCACGCACTTCGGTTACACGGGTTGAGCCATTGGTTACCACTAAAAGATTGACCAGCACCAAGATACTAAAGACAATCGCTCCAATGACATAGTTCCCACTCACGCTAAATTCACCAAAGGCACTAATGATGTCGCTAACAGCACTGGGCCCCTTATAGCCTTGTGTTAAAATCATGCGCGTGGTGGCGACATTGAGCGCGAGGCGATAAAGGGTTACAATTAAGAGTAAAGTGGGGAAGGCACTAAAATCGGTGGGCTTGGTGATGTAAAGCCCGATTAAGATGATGAGTACAGAGAGCGCAATCGAAATGGTGAGTAGAAAATCGAGCAAAAAGGGGGGCAAGGGGACAATGATAATCCCCAAAATGGCAATCACAAAGGCAACAACCGTCAAATCCTTAGATTGGCTCAATTGCCTTAAAAAAGGGAAAGTTTTTTTAAGAATGCTCTTTTGCTTATCGCTTGCCACGCCTCTTCAATCAATCCTTACTTCAATTTTTGGGCCAACAGCCCATTTTACAATTTTTCATGTAAAATTTTACTTGTTTTAAGTTATAATGCCACCTTATCAAATTCCTATTAGGAGGTCTTATGGCTTTGGATACGGAGAAAAAACAAGAGATTATGAGGTGCTTTGGGCGTTCTGCTCAAGATACGGGTTCTTGTGAGGTGCAAATTGCGCTTTTGAGTCGCAGGATCGCCGATCTAACCACCCATTTGAAGAGCAACCCCAAGGATCACTCTAGCCGTTTGGGACTTTTAAAACTCGTGGGGCACCGCAAAAACCTACTCCAGTACCTCAAACGCACCCACCACGATCGCTACATGGAGCTCATCCAAGCACTTGGGATCAAAAACCGCTAGCTTGTAATGCAACCCCACACCCTTAGCCAGTGCGCCACGCTTTTTTTTGCGCTGTTTTTCTTGGCTTCTTTTAAGAAACCCATGCCCCAGATTCTGCTGGTGGTGCTGGCTGTGGGGGCACTCAGCTATTATTGGAAATACAAACTCCCCTTAAGGCTTGATAATCCCACTAAGTGGCTAGCAGGTGCGTTTTTGCTCATGGCAGTTGTTGCATTACCTAATCTATTTGTGGAAAGCGATTTAAAAAGCTGGCATGAAAATTTGCGTCTGCTCAACATGCCCCTAGTCTATATGTTAGGCGTGGCGAGTCTAGTATTTTTAAGTAGCGTTCGGGTATGTTTAAACCAGAGATATCTTTTTTATAGCATGGCACTTGCTTGCACGCTCAATGGCGTGATTGCATTGGTGCAACGCATAGGTTTTGATGTGGCGCGTGTTGTGGGGTTTAGCACAATTGTAGGCTTTGTAACCCTAACATCTGCCGCACTTTTTGGTTGCTACATCTATGCGTTGCATTCCAAACAATTCTCAGAAAAGATATTACTCAGTATAGCGATGCTTTTAGGGTTTGTAGTGGTCTTGTTGAGCGGGACACGCAGTGCCTCTATCGCCTTTGGTACCACATTTGTAATCCTCTCTTTGTTCATTTTATACCGCCAAAAATCTTGGCGTTGTCTGCCCTATATGCTTGTTATCAGCGCGCTTTTTGCCGGGATGTTTGTATCCGTGCACATTTTGGAGAATCAAAAAATCTTGCATGGTCCCAGAAATGCACAAGAGAGTTTTAGCCACGATCTCAAGCTTTATGCCGACAAAAACCCTGATTCGAGCATTGGATCGCGTTTAGCGCGTTGGCAAGAAGCATGGGTGATTGTGCGTCTCTCCCCATTTTTTGGCATGAGCATCAGCACCAAGTGTAAACACATTGCAGAGATCGTAACCCTTGCCCGGTCTTATCGCGATCCTAAGAGTATTGATTGCAAAGAACGCTATGACAATGAAATCTTCAATACCCTCGCCCATAGGGGATTATTGGGACTGTTTGCACTCTTATTACTCTGGGTTGTGGTGTGGCGTGCATTTGCACGCACCTTAGATCAAGACCCCCTAATTAGTCTATTCTTGCTCAGTCTGTTATGCTTTTATATTGTTTTGGGGATCGGGTTTGATCCCTTTGACTTTTTTATTGAGGGGAGTTTTTTTGTGGCTTTGGTAGTCATGGGAGTTCTGCAAACTAGACCCAATCCAAGTCCATCGCCTCTAGCACGCTAGGCATGTCCTAACATAGTCAGCTACATCTTGATAAAGAGCAGGCGAATCATTTAAGCCCCTTTTCTAAGTGTTCTTGCAACGCCACACATAGCGCATTACTAGACTTAAACACTTGGAGCTTATCCTTAGAGTCTAAATACACACAGGGGCTATCATCAATAGAGATCAGGCGCACAATGTGTAATTGCTCTTGGATGTCTTTAGCGTTGTAGGTTTGGGCTTGAAAGAGTTGTTGGCAGATTTGCTTAGATTGTGGGCTTAAGTATTTGGGGCTTAAACACATGGTAGGGTTGTCTTTTAGCATGTTTTTTAAAATCTTGGGGTCATCATTTTGTAAGCTGTCGTAGTAATAGGGGGCGTTGCGATTTAGGGGGAACACCCGCGCTAGATAGAGATCAAAGAGATGTTCGGGGTCTATGCGTTGGGCGTTTTTATCCATGAAGTCCCAAAATGTGCGTCTGTCAGGTATCCGGTTTGCAGATATCCCCCCCTCAAAGATGGTGTTCATAACGAGCGCAACCCAAGAAGGATAGCCTATACGAAGGGCGAAGATGTCCATGGGTATATCCACTTCATGCATATCTTGAATAAGGCGTTTTCTAAAAGGCTTATAGTGGACAATGTTTTTTCTTTGTTCTTCATATAGCCCTTTTTCATGAAAAACAAAGATATTTCTCATACGACGCAGATCAACATTTTTAGAAAAAATGCGATGGAGTTGCTCTAAATAGGCGATCACATCTAGCCCCGCTTTGTGGGCGTTGAAAAGCGGGGCATAGAGCCATGCGTTGATGTGTAAAAATTCGTGGGCAACAAATGTAGCCTTTTCTTCAAGCGACATGTTTATGAGGTCTAGGGCATGGAACATGGCCATATCTTTAACATGGGTTAAAAAAAGCTCTTCTCTTTGGTTTTTGGGCTTAAACTCTTTAAACAAGGGGACTTGCTTAACCACAGCTTTGGCTAGGGGGATGGAGGCATCTGTGTAGCCTGCCATAATCTGAGCCAGAGTATAGTCGTAGTTGTCATTTAATGGGACATTTTCGCGCGCATCTTTTATCTTGGTGTAGGATTTTTGCATATAGGCATGGAGTGCCTTAAACGCCTTGAAAAATTCCTGGGTATCTTGGGATTCTTTGGGGTTGTCTATTTGAATCATGATGGTCAATACATCTTCTTTTGCCTGCAGATTTAACACCAAGAGGGCTAGGAGAAGTAGGCGGATCATTTAACATCCTTTGTTAGGTGTGTTTGCAGTTCCAAACAGATCGCATTGTCAGATTTAAACGCTTGGAGCTTATCCTTAGGGTCTAAATACACACAGGGACTCTCATCAATGGAGACAAGGCGCACAAGGTGTAATTGTTCTTGAATATCTTTAGAGTTGTAAGTTTTGGCTTGAAAGAGTTGTTGGCAGGTTTGCTGTGATTGTGCGCTTAAATATTTGGGGCTTAGGCACATGGTGGGGTGATCCTTGAGTGTGTCTTTTAAAATCTTGGGGTTGTCATTTCTTAAGCGGTCGTAAAAAGGGGCATTGCGCTCTAGAGGGATCACCCGTGCTGTGTAGAGATCAAAGAGATGTTCGGGGTCTATGCGCTGGGCGTTTTGATCTAAAAACTTGCTTAGCCCTCCTCGACAACTGGACACAAGATTATCGCGGTCTTCATCCAAGTTACCGCCCAATCTTGTGTCCAAAACTGAGAGCGCCCAAAAATACCACTCTTGCCTAGAAATTCTTATCAGTCTCTCTGCATGATCCATATCTTGGACTAGGCGTTTTCTAAAAGGCTTGCGGGGGATCATGTGTTTTTCTCGTTTTTCATCAAGTCTTGCCATATTGAACTCTTTGATCTTGTCAATGCTCCCATCGAGCTGTTTTTGAGAAAACTCCTTATGGAGTTGTTGGAGATAGGCGATCACATCTAGCCCCGCCCTGTGGGCGTTAATGAGAGGCGCATAAAGAAAGGCGATCACATCTAAAAAGATGTGGGCTGTGGCTTTTTTTGGTTTGCAATTGTAGCAATTGATGAGAGAATCGAGCACATTTAGGACATGGAGCATTTCCATATCCCTAACATGGACTAAGAAAAGCTCTTCTCTTTGGTTTTTGGGCTTAAACTCTTTAAACAAGGGTATTTGTGCTGCTACAGCTTTAGCTAGGGGGGTGGCGGCATCTGTGTAACACGATGTGATGGATGCCAAATCTTTTACATTATAGCCTACAATATTATCAGGCGTTCTTGTCTGCATATACTCTTTATGTATGCGATCTTGGGAGCGAACAAAGTAGGTTTTAAGCACCTTAAACGCCTTGAAAAATTGGGCATTTTGGTTTGGGGGTTCTTTAGCTTGTAGAGTTACGACCAAGAGAGCTAAGAGAAGTAGGCGGATCATTGGGTGTCCTTTGTTAAATTTGTCTGCAAGGCGTGGCATAGGGGGTTGCTGGACTTAAAAGTTTGCAACTTGTTTTGCGAGTCTAAATACACGCATGGGCTCTCGTCAATGGAGAGTAGCCGCATGGATTGTAGGGCTTGTTGTAGGTCTTTTGGGTCGTAGGTGCGTTGCTGGAAGATATCTAGGCAAGTTTCTTGAGCCACGCTGTTAAGGTATTTGGGGTGCAGGCAGGCACTGGGGCTTTCACGCAAGCGATTAATAGAGAGCTTTTGGGGGTGCAATAAGGAATCGGTGTAAATGTCTGCATTGTAAAAAAACGCCACAACCTGTTTGATGTAATGCAAATCCCATAGCGGGGCGGATTTAGGGGTTAGCCATTTGGCCAAATCGCTATTAAAGGCAAATGTGTGTTTTTCATCATGGGCGGGTAGCTCCCAATCGACCATGGGTATCGTATTGCCCTGTTGATAGCGGTTGGTGAGGTCAGCACCCACTTGAGCAATACTCAAATCGGTCAGCCACGGACTTTCTGGTATGTCGGTAGGCTCATCGCAGTCCCCCACTTCTTTATAAGAGTTTTGGGGTTTTTGGGTGCTTTGGATGGCTTGTAAATACGCACTAGGGTCTAAGCCCTGTTTGGCGGCTTCTATTAAGGGGGCGTAAAAAAAGTGGATTAGATTGAGGTAGTGGTAGGCTAACATAGGGATAGAAATGAATTTAGGGCGGTGTTTGTTTAGATTCGCGCGAAAATAATACACCGAGCCTCTTAGCAGGGCAAACAAGTGGAGCTGTTCGTAAGAGAGAAGTTGATTCCACTTGGGACCTTGTAGGGTGGCTAGGGGGGTGGCTTGTAAAATGGCTTGCAGACTTTGCTTAAAGGGTGCAACAGCATAGGGGGGTGTGTCCATCATGGTAATCAAGCTCTCTTGTGCCTTGTAAAAAGCATTGATGAGATCAGCAGGCACAGGTGCGCCCATTTGGGGCGGGTTAGCCTGCAGGATTTGGCAAAGGGGGTCTTTGGAGGGGAAGGTTTGGAGCGTGTTTTGGGGGGTGAGATAGAGGCAGGGCTGATCGTGGAAAGCAAGCAGGCGGGTAGCGCGGAAAAAAAAGTAAAAAAACGCACTGCGTTGCTTGATTAAAGCGTTGCAGGCGGGAATGTCGGTCTTAGAGGCATTCAGACAACCATAAAACCCAACCCAATCCAAAGGGGCGGGCGGCTTAGAGGGGCTTAGAGTCCGGATGCCCTCTAGCCAAGTTTGGAAACGATAGGCGTAATATTTGCGCCAACGGCTGATGTCCCACAAGCTCAAACCTAAAAATTGGGGGGCATATTGGTAGTAGGCTTTTTCTTCTTGCCAGGCGAGGCCATAATCATAGTAGTTAAAAAGGAAGTTATCCACCCCCGCTCTTAGGGTTTTGAGGCGTAAGATAGTGGGGGAGTTGCCTTTGCTTAACATATCTTTTAGGGTTTTGAGATTGCGATCATCATCCTTAGAGTCAAAGCGGAGTTGTCCTAACATGGTTCTTTGGTAGTCTTTTGCGCTGAATGTGAAATCAAAACCCCAATCTAAGTTATCTAAAAAGGACTCTAGTGGCAGGCCCTGCTTAAAGGCGTTGAGTAGTAAGGGGTAGTAAAACTCCAGGTTGTGTTGCAGGTCATCTAAGAGTTGTTTGGCTTGTAGGGGCTTTGGAGGGGGTGTGCCGTGCTTGAGTGCCTTTTTACAATCCATTTTACCACTAATCTTAGCGCGCACCAAGCCAAAGGCGTGCAAAGTCTCAAAACCCCTGATTTGGTCATAAAGGGGGAGGCTTTTTAAACGGGTCATAAAAGGCACATGGTCGATCATTGCAGCAGCTAGGGTGAGCCATGTTTTATAATTTTGTGCGATCACTTCGGGGGCGATCACAACGCGGTCCATGTCGTTAGGCGCACACTGGGCTTTTAGGGCAGCTTGTAGGGCGCTGTTTTGGGCTTTGAGTAGCGAGTCATACAAACTTGTAGCTGCCTTGAAAAAGGGGGTATCTTTATGGCTTGGAGGTGTTTTAGCCTGCAGACTTAAGACCAAGAGAGCTAAGAAAAGTAGGCGGATCATTTTTGCTCCTTTGTCAAGTGTTTTTGTAACGCCACACAGATTGCATTATTAGACTTAAAGATTTGGAGCTTGTCCTTAGGGTCTAAATACACACAAGGGCTATCATCAATGGAGATTAAACGCACAAGGTGTAATTGCTCTTGAATGTCCTTCGTGTTGTAGGTTTGGGCTTTAAAGAGTTGTAGGCAAGTTTGCTGGGATTTGGGGCTTAAATACTTAGGGCTTAAACACATGGTGGGGTGGTCTTTTAGAATGGAGGTGGGGTTGTTTTGTAAATGTGTGTAGAAGGGGGCGTTGTAGCTTAGCACAAGGAGACGGGCTAGATAGAGGGTAGAGAGGTGGCTAGGGTCTATGCGTTTTGGGTATTTGTGCAACATCTCTTGATAAGAATCATCATCCACATAATAGGAGGGTGGAACATCTTCTTGCTTGCCATCGACGATTAAATCTTTATCATCACCTAAGATGTGTGCGAGCGTTAGGCGTTCCCACAAACTGCGCGAATGGATCTTTTGTTGGAAAAATCCATAAGCATCGGCCATGTTTTTGATGTCTGTATGCAGTTGTTGTAAGAGTTTATCGTTAGAAATGTTTTCATCATAGGCGGTTGCAATGATGTCATGAGCACAGCCCGCACAAGTGCTGCTATCATTGCAATAATCATTGGGGGCAAAGGGGGCGGGGTGGCATTGTTTTTTAGCGACCAAGATATGCTGGAGCTGGTTTAAGTAGCTCATCATATCTAGCCCTGCCCTTTGGGCATTGAAAAGTGGGGCATAGAGGAAATTGGCGGTGTCTAAGAAGACTTTAGCGAGTGTGGCACTTTTAGGGTGATTAGCATAGGCATTATACACCCCGATACTATCTAGCGCGCGCAACATCTCTCGCTGTTTCAAATGCGCCAAAAACCGCCTTTCTGCTTTATTCTTGGGCTTAAACTCTTGGATTAAGGGCATTTGTTGGACCGCTGTTTGGGCTAGGGGGATCACGCCTTCAATGTACTCTGAAATGCCCCACGCAATGCTCATGTAGTCCCATCTCTCATCTGCATCAGGGTCACCTACGGCTTTTTGATTGCCTTCATCCATGTAGTCATGGAGGGCTTTAAATGCCTTGAAAAAGGGGGCGTTTTTGGATTCTTGGGGTTTGTCCATGGGAATCATGATGGTCAATACATTTTCTTTAGCCTGCAGATTTAAGAGCAAGAGGGCTAAGAGAAGCAAGCGGATCATTTTTATTCCTTTGTTAAATTCTTTTGCAACGCCAAACAGATCGTCTTATCAGATTCAAACGCTTGGAGTTTGTCTTGAGAGTTGAGATACACGCATGGGGCGTTGTCAATGGAGATTAAACGCAAGGATTTTAAATACTTTTGCAAGGGTTTGGGGTCGTAGGTGTGTTGTTGAAAAATTTGCAAGCAAGTTGCCTTAGCTTCCTTGTTTAAATACTGGGGTTGCAAACAGGCGGTGGGGTGTGTGCGCAAGCGATCGGCAGAGACTTTTTCGGGGTGTAATAGCGTGTCTGTGTAAATGTCTTGGTTGGTGAAAAACGCCTCAATGCGTTTTTTATAATGCAAATCCCATAGCGGGGCCTCTTTGGGAGTCCACCATTTGGCTAAATCCCCATAAAATAAATACCCCCGCTTTTCATCCCATGCCGCCGTCCATAGGGGCAAAGTCCAGTCGATAGAGATAAAATCTTGAGAAGAGGGATTAAACTCATATCTCTTTAAAAAGTAACTGCCTGATTTGGCGCTTCTAAAATCTTCAAGCCATGGGCTCTTGGGGGTATTCTTAGGGCGTGTGCAAGAATCGTCTTTTGTGCATGGGTAGTTGCTGTGTGGGGCGGATTGTTTGAGATTGTGTAAATACGCGCTAGGGTCTAAGCCAAGTTGCACGGCTTTGATTAAGGGGGTGTAGAAGAAATCAATCCTGTGGAGGTAATTATAAGCCAACATGGGGGCGGAAGCGGATCCAGAATAGTATGTATCCGTGTCAAAATCTGTAAAGTTCAAAGAACCGCTCAAAAGAGCTAAAAGATGGAGGCGTTCGTAATCAAGCACATGGTGCCATTTAGGGCCTTGCAGGGCGGCTAGGGGCGTGGCTTGCAAAATGGCTTGCAGGCGGTCTTTAAAGGGCTTGAGGTCATGGGGGGCTTCATTGATCATGTGGATCAAGGCATCTTGTGCCTCTTGAAAGGCTTTAGCCACATTAGAGGGCACGACTACGCCCATTTGGGGCGGGTTTGCCTGTAGGGTTTTACAAAGGGGGTCTTTGGAGGGGAAATTTTGGAGCGTGTTTTGGGGGGTGAGATAGAGGCAGGGCTCATCCCCAAAGGTGATGAGGCGGACACGCCGGAAGTAATTGTAAAAATCCATATCGGGATTCTTCAATAAAGCTTGGCATGCCCGGGTGTCTGTTGTAGAGTCCTTAAGACATGCATAGAAACCCACGCGATCCAAAGGGGCGGGGGGTTGAGAGGGGCTAAGCGTGCGGACACCTTTTAGCCATATGTCAAAGCGGTAAGCATAATAATCTTTCAAAAGTTGCATGTCATACAGGCTCACGCCTAAAATGGTTTGGAGCTGTTTGTAGTAGGCTCTTTTTTCTTGCGAGGCAATATCATAATCGCCATTATCAAATAAGAAATTATCTAAACCCGCCATTAGAGTTTTAAGGTGCAATATAGTGGGCGAAGAGCCTTTGGCTACCATGTCTTCTACGGCTTTGAAGTTGGTGTTATAGTCCTTTGAGGAGAAGTTTAGGTGGTAGGTCAGGGTGTTTTGGTAATCAAAAGAAGAGCCAAACCAAATTAAATGGTTTAAGAAAGATTCTAGGCCTAAGCCCTGTTTGGAGATATTGATTAAAAGGGAGTAGAAAAATTTGAGGTTGTATTGCAAGGCGTTGAAGAGTTTTTGGGCTTCAAGGGGCTTGATAGGCGGTGCGCCATTGTATAGTGCGTCATCACAACCCACTTCAGTAATCTTAGCACGCACCATCGCAAAGGCGTGCAAGGCTTCAAAGCCCCGAATTTGCGGGTAAAGCGGGAGACTTTTTAGGCGTTGCATAAAGGGCACATGGTCGATCATTTCAATCGCTAGATTCATCCATGTTTTGTAACGCCGTGCTACGACTTGTGGGGTCATAAAGGATCGATCCATTTTGCTTGGATCACACTCCGCTTTAAGGGCAACTTGCAGAGCACTGTTATGGGCATTTACGAGCGAATCATACAAACTTGTGGCCGCCTTTAAAAAGGGGGCGTTTGGGGATTGTGGCGACTCTGTGGCGTGTAAATTGAGTCCTATGAGAGCTAAGAGCAGGAGGCGGATCATTGTAAATCCTTTTGTAGGTTGGTTTGTAAGGCTAAACATAGGGGGTTGGTGGTTTTAAATAGCTGGAGCTTGTCGCTGGAATTGAGATACACGCATGGGCTCTCATCAATGGAGACAAGGCGCACAAGGTGTAATTGCTCTTGGATGTCTTTAGCGTTGTAGGTTTGGGCTTGAAAGAGTTGTTGGCAGATTTGCTTAGATTGTGGGCTTAAGTATTTAGGGCTTAGGCACATGGTGGGGTGGGCTTTGAGCGTGTCTTTTAAAATCTTGGGGTCGTCATTTCTTAAGAGATCGTAAAAAGGGGCGTTGCGCTCTAGAGAGATCACCCGTGCTGTGTAGAGATCAGAGAGATGTTCGGGGTCTATGCGCTGGGCGTTTTTATCCATGAAATCCCAAAATGTGCGCCTAAATACACAAGTGTCAGATACCCGGTCCCAAGCTATCCCCCCATCAAAAAGGTTGTCCAAAACGAGCGCAACCCAATAACTATAGTCTGCATGGTGGGCAAAGATTTGCATGGGGATATGCGCTTCATGCATATCTTGGGCTAAGTGTTTTCTAAAAGGCTTATGGGGGACAATGTTTTTTCTGTCTGCTTCATATATCCTTGCTCGATTAAAATCACGGATATTGTTTATACGGCGCAAATCCGTATTTTTAGAAAAGAGACGATGGAGTTGTTTAAGATAGGCGATCACATCTAGCCCTAGCTTGTGGGCATTGAAAAGCGGGGCATAGAGCCATGCGTTGATATGTAAAAATTCGCGGGCAATAAATGTCTCCTTTTTTTCAAGCAAATCTACTACTATGAGGTCTAGGGCGTTAAACATGGCCATATCCCTCACATGGGCTAAAAAAAGCTCCTCTCTTGCATTTTTGGGTTTAAACTCTTTAAACAAGGGGACTTGCTTAGCCACAGCTTTAGCTAGGGGAATAGAGGCATCGGTGTAATGCCGCATCGCCCAAGTCAAAGCGGGTAGGTATGCTGTATCTGGGTTATTTGGGTTATTGGGGTCGTCTATGTCATCGTCTATCTTGACAGAGGATTTTTGCATGTAAGTATGGAGTGCCTTAAACGCCTTGAAAAATTCCTGGGTATCTTGGGATTCTTTGGGGTTGTCTATTTGAATCATGATGGTCAATACATCTTCTTTAGCTTGCAGATTTAAGAGCAAAAGAGCCAAGAGGAATAGGCGAATCATTTAAGTCCTTTTTCCAAATGTTTTTGCAACACCAAACAGGTTGCGTTGTCAGATTTAAAGATTTGGAGCTTGTCCTGCAGATTTAAATACATACAAGGAGTATTCTCCACATTTAAAAGGCGTTGGGTTGTCAAGTAGCTTTTTAGGTTGTGATAGAGATTGGCTGGAGGCTTTTTAAGCGCATTAAGACAGGTTTGTTGGGACAAAGGGTCTAGGAGTGCGCCTAGAAAGCACACACTAGGTCTTTGCACAATGGCAGATAATTTTAAGGGTTTTTGAGGTGTTTTTGGTCGATCCACATCAAAGACCTGATCGATATAAAAGCCCCAATCTTGAATATCGCTCCAAGATCGGGATAACTGGTAAGCTAGGACTTGCTTTAAAGAAGTGTCTAGCTTGGGATCGTGGGGGGCGTATGTTTGCAATTTATTAGGATGATCCCACAACTCTGCGCTAAGTCCATAAGCCACGAATTGAGATTGGGGCACTTGTATGGTTTGCTTGCCTAGGTTCCGGAGTATATTGACTTTAAAGGCAAGCTCCATAACTAAATCATCTTGGGGTTTGGGCTTTTGGGGTAAATGTTGCCAATCCTCTAAAACATGCACGCCTTGTTCTTGCAACGCCACTAAGGGCCTATAGATTTCTAGCAGGGACAAAAACAAGGCTAGATTAGCTTGGGGGCTATTGAGGGCTTGGTATTTACCCGCCTTGTTTCTGGCTTTTGGCATAGAGCTATTAAGCAACTCTAAAAGCTGGACTTGGCTTAAAATCTTGAGGGTTTTATTAGGTTTCAAAGCCTTTAAAAGGGGCATTTCTTGGATGAAATTTTGGGCTAGCTGGCGGATTTCTTGGGCTTTTTGCTCTAAAGAGCTCTTCAAAGGCTCTTCCTCTAAACCCCGTGATCCGTGCCTAGAGAGCACATCGCTAGAGATGGCGTAGCGCTCCAACACCTTAGCTTGTAAAACTTCCATTTGTGAAAGCCATTTGGCAGGCGATGCGTGGATGAAGCCCACAAGCAATAAAGTCACCAAAATTAAGCGCATTTAAAAAGTCCTTTCTAAATGTTCTTGCAACGCCAAACAAAGGGCATTTTTAGATCGAAGTGCTTGGAGCTTGTCCTTAGGGTCTAAATACAGGCAAGGAATTGTATCGATGGAG
>NZ_QXQP01000088.1 GCF_003660265.1 Helicobacter mehlei | reverse complement strand
AAAGCTAGGGAGCTTTACACCACCGCCCAAGAGCAAGAGCAGGGCTTTAAGCAACTCTTAGAGGGATTAAGCCAGCCTAGTAGCACATTAGAGGCGGGGAATTTGCTCAAGAGTGTGGGGAGCATTGAGAGCAAGATTAAGCGCAAGAGGGGGGATATAGGGGCCATTAGTGACTTTTTAAGAGCGGCCATTAGGGTGGAGGATAGGGGACATCTTAACGGGCAATTGACCCATGTTGAGGATAGTTTAAGAGCGCAGGGCATAGAGCCCATTATAGAGTTCCACCACAGAAGTAGCCAATATAAGGGCTTGCATGTGCAATTCACTTACAAGGGCATTCCTAGCGAGGTCCAGCTACACACTAACAGCAGTTGGGGGACTAAAAAAGAGTTAGACCCGATCTATCATATTATGCGAGACCCCCAAGAATTGGCAAAGCTAAC
>NZ_QXQP01000087.1 GCF_003660265.1 Helicobacter mehlei | reverse complement strand
GGCTAGCAATGCGCTAGCATTGCAAAAGCCAAAGGCTTTTAATCGTTATGCTTGCCAAACAAATACCAAAGGGCTAGAACACGCTAGCATTTTAATCCTTATGCCCACCAAGATGATAAAAACCAAAGTGGCGCAAGTTTGCCCAACTAGAGTGGTGTAAGATTGATGACAAGCTTTGCATTACCCCCCTCTAGCCCCCTATGGTGGGCACTTGGTTAGAGGGGTAATTTGAATTTTGGATATGGTTAAAAACAGAGTGGGGGGTTTAAGGGCTTAGAGGGTAAAATAAAATGCCCCCAAATGGGGGCAACACCTAATTACATGGAGGTTTTGCCATGAAAAAGCATGGTAAAACTTCTACACGGGTATTTTACCTAAAATTTAGCGGGTTTGGGCTTAAGCTCATTATACACCGCAAAAGGGTAAAAAAATAGTCCTGTGTAGGGTTT
>NZ_QXQP01000086.1 GCF_003660265.1 Helicobacter mehlei | reverse complement strand
TAGAACCACAGAACAGCAGTGGCGCGACACTTCTTATTGGGGCAAGGAGGCTTATACCACAACAGAGGAGTATTGGGACACCGAGCGTTATTGGATATACAAAACTTGGTGGGATAGGGTCACTAAAAGGAAAATTTGGCGCACACGTGATGTCAAACGCACCCGTGAAGTCACCAAATACCGGGATAAGTGGATAAGGCAAGGGCATTGGGTCAATGCAGAAGTGTGGCGGTGGAATGCGCTACAAAACCGAGTTAAGCCCGTGCAGAGCGGGCAAAGCGTGAGCTTTATTGCCAGCGTTAGGCAAAAGGCGATCTTTTCTTCTAGCCAAGTCTTTAGCCTATGCGTGTGGGAGATTTAGCTTTTCTCAAAAAACCTAATGGGAAGGAGGCTTGTGGAAAATGGCAACCTACAAAAACCGCGCTGAGATACGGGCGTATTTTGAGACCCACGGAACCACTTTGAAGGAATTAG
>NZ_QXQP01000085.1 GCF_003660265.1 Helicobacter mehlei | reverse complement strand
CCTAATGGGAAGGAGGCTTGTGGAAAATGGCAACCTACAAAAACCGCGCTGAGATACGGGCGTATTTTGAGACCCACGGAACCACTTTGAAGGAATTAGCCAAGATTTATGGCGTGTCTTACCGCACCTTGACGCGTTGGCGTGTGGCAGAGAATTGGAAGCCCAAAAGAGCGGTGGAGAAGGTGCAGGTCGAGGTGCTTAAAGATGAATTGACCAACCACGGGGTAGAGACCTTCTTAGGGGCCAAAAAACAAGAGATCAAGCAGAGCATTAAGGAAAATCTGAAGCATATTGAGATAGACCCCATCGTGCTAGAGTGCATCACAGAGACCTCTAGCGACGAGCTTTTGCTAAAGGCTATGAATTTGCACTTTATCAATAAAAACATCTTGCTAGCAGCGATCATTGCTAAGGACGAGCTTTTAAAGATGGTGCGCAACAATTTAGAGAATGCCAAGGGCAATCCAGTTATTATCGCGGCCGCTGAAAAGGTGGCTAGGATGTTCAGCGATTTAAAA
>NZ_QXQP01000084.1 GCF_003660265.1 Helicobacter mehlei | reverse complement strand
CGCCTTTGGAGAGAATTTTAAAGAATTTGCGCTTAAGGGGAAAGAGGCGGTTAGCAAGCTTTTAAAAGAAAAACGCGGGCAAGTAGCCGGGGCGTTTTACCGCCCAGACTTAGGCGAGAGTGGGGGGTATATTGATCTAGTGTGGGGAAGTGTCAAAAACAAAGAAGGCAAAATAGAAGGACACGGCCTAAGCAAGATTGTAGAGAAACACCTTGAGGACTTTAGCCCTTTTGCAGGGGATACGCCTTTGGAGAAGTTGGGTAATGGGTTAGAGGAAATCATAAGAAATGGGGACATTGTTAAAAGACAGGGCAGGACAGAAGCCTACAACATAGAGCATAACGGCTTTATTGTGGGGATTAATAAGGGATATGACAAGAAAGGGGATAACTATTGGATTGTTACGGCTTTTGATAGAGCAACGCCCATTAGCGAGAAAACCCCTAAGACAGCACGCGCTAAGGATTTGACTAAAGGGGCGGACAATCTCCCTTTAAACTCTAAAGCCGACTCTACCACAACCCCCCTTAAAGCCCAAACCCCCAAGAGCGCAGAAGAGCTAATAGAGTCTTTAGCTGTGGATAACGCAACGGCTAAAAAGTATAATATG
>NZ_QXQP01000083.1 GCF_003660265.1 Helicobacter mehlei | reverse complement strand
CCAAGTGCAGGCCATAGAGGGGCAACAAGGCCCAGAGTCTAAAAAGCCCCAAGGCTCAGAGTGGCAAAAATACCCCAGCGCGCACCATTTGGAGTATTAACACCTCAAGGAGAACCCCCCAAATGGGGGGAAACCCTACACAGGACTATTTTTTTACCCTTTTGCGGTGTATAATGAGCTTAAGCCCAAACCCGCTAAATTTTAGGTAAAATACCCGTGTAGAAGTTTTGCCATGTTTGCCCATGACAAAATCTCCCGTAGGTAAATTTGCCCCCATTTGGGGGCATTTTATTTTACCCTTTAAGCCCTTAAACCCCCCACTCTGTTTTTAACCATATCCAAAATTCAAATTATCCCTCTAACCAAGTGCCCACCATAGGGGGCTAGAGGGGGGTAATGTAAAGCTTGTCATCAATCTTACACCACTCTAGTTGGGCAAACTTGCGCCACTTTGGTTTTATCATCTTGGTGGGCATAAGGATTAAATGCTAGCGCGTTTGCTAGTTTTCACCCACTTAAATGCTAGAATGGGGAAAGTAACCCTAATGGGAAGGAGGCTTGTGGAAAATGGCAACCTACAAAAACCGCGCTGAGATACGGGCGTATTTTGAGACCCACGGAACCACTTTGAAGGAATTAG
>NZ_QXQP01000082.1 GCF_003660265.1 Helicobacter mehlei | reverse complement strand
GGCTAGCAATGCGCTAGCATTGCAAAAGCCAAAGGCTTTTAATCGTTATGCTTGCCAAACAAATACCAAAGGGCTAGAACACGCTAGCATTTTAATCCTGATGCCCACCAAGATGATAAAACCAAAGTGGCGCAAGTTTGCCCAACTAGAGTGGTGTAAGATTGATGACAAGCTTTGCATTACACCCCTCTAGCCCCCTATGGTGGGCACTTGGTTAGAGGGGTAATTTGAATTTTGGATATGGTTAAAAACAGAGTGGGGGGTTTAAGGGCTTATATACTAAAATATGCGGGTTACATTATTGGGCTAACCTTTTGAATCGTGCTAAGTTGGCGCATTGGGCTTTTTAATCAAGTCTTCAAGGGGTAGGAGCGGTAGTGGGTAACTCTCCTAGAAAGGAGAGCCTAATATGAAGTTTATCTTCTTAGCCTTAGTGGTTATAATGGTTTTAGCGCAACCATTATATTAAAAACCCTTTAACCACCCTTTTTGAGGGTGGGGCTTCCACTAAGTGCTATTGTAACAAAAAAACCCTAATTTTTTCCATAAATCCCCTAATACTCCAAATGGTGCGCGCTGGGGTATTTTTGCCACTCTGAGCCTTGGGGCTTTTTAGACTCTGGGCCTTGTTGCCCCTCTATGGCCTGCACTTGG
>NZ_QXQP01000081.1 GCF_003660265.1 Helicobacter mehlei | reverse complement strand
CTTGCCAAAGCTTTGATTGATGGGGTCTTTGGGCGCAATCTTAGGCAACTCTTCTAGCCCCTCTAAACTTTGGGGCTGTTTGTAGTCCTTGGGCTTTTTTAAGGGGGGTTTGTTGGCTTTAGCCTCCTCTTGTTTGGCTTGGGTATTTGCGCGTCTTACCCCCCTCTCTTCCTTTGTGAGTTGTGTATATGATTTGGCTTTAACGCCATTGCCAAGCCGTGTAGCTCTTTCTTGTAAGCCCTCTAACTCATAGGGGTAGAGTCTTTCAAAGTATTTTGCATCCGTGCTATTTTCAGCCCTAAACGCAAATATCTTACCATCAATGTTTTTAACAAGATACATAAAAAACTCATCTTGAAACACCGCATCGGGGTGTTCTAAGGTCTGTTTAAAATAGGGGGCATAGCCATCGGTCAATCCAAAATAAAAATCTTTGCTACGCACTTTAAAGGGCTTTTTTTGGGCACTCTGCAAGGCTTCTAAGACTTCTTTGGGCACATTGGGGGTAAAGGGGTCATCGCCTTCTTTAATGCCAAAGAGTTTTTTAAACGCCTCATGCTGATCGCTTAAAATATATCTAGGGTCATGGGAGTAATGCATATTATACTTTTTAGCCGTTGCGTTATCCACAGCTAAAGACTCTATTAGCTCTTCTGCGCTCTTGGGGGTTTGGGCTTTAAGGGGGGTTGTGGTAGA
>NZ_QXQP01000080.1 GCF_003660265.1 Helicobacter mehlei | reverse complement strand
TTGCCCAAGTCCATAGCGGTATCTAAGGAATCACCCGTATTTAACGGGCGTGAATCCGCCACATCGTGGTTACCGATGGACTTTTTAAATTCCTTTGCATTCTCTAGTTTCCCATGTTCTTTGTACATCGTTTTTAAGGTTAATTGGTTGTTTTTTGTGCCTATCACCTCCACCACTGCCATATACCCGTTAATTTGCTTGCCGACTAAAAGATACTTGCCCTTAGGCGTGTCCTCTACCCTCATCAAATCCGCATGATTCACAATGTCGGGGTAGTTTTGGATATCTTCCAATTTGACCGCTGGTTGCCCGCTACTTTCAACTAAAGGACTCCCCTCTCCATGTCTTTTTTCAATGTGCGTTAAAGCGTCCCCATCAAATAACATTTTAATCGGCTTATTGGGGTCAAAGCCTAGATGTTGGATAATTTGGGGGTTTGTTAAATCCCCCACCCAAACCTTATCATTCTTGCGTCTTTTGACCTCCTCTAAAAATTCCTCTGTTAAGTCCTCCTTGGTGGCTTTGCGTGTGGGCGTGGTTTGGCTAATAAGTTCCCCATCTCCACCCCCATTCCCTGATTTCCCCCCATCTGCGCCATCGCCCTCTTTGCCCGTATGCGCGTCATTGCCCCTAGGGGGTTTGCCTTTACCCCCACTATCCCCCAAATGGGGGTTTGGGGATATTCCCCCTCCTCCTGAAGGGGGTGGGTCATCTGGAGGTAAGCCCCCCTCTAGCTCTCTA
>NZ_QXQP01000079.1 GCF_003660265.1 Helicobacter mehlei | reverse complement strand
TAGAGAGCTAGAGGGGGGCTTACCTCCAGATGACCCACCCCCTTCAGGAGGAGGGGGAATATCCCCAAACCCCCATTTGGGGGATAGTGGGGGTAAAGGGGGTAATGGGGGCAAACCCCCAAGCAGTGATGATCTATTAGACCCTAAAAAGCCTTTAAGACGGGCAAATATGGAGGAGATTACACAAGAATTTTTAGAGGAAGTCAAAAAGCGCAATGTTAAAGTGTGGATTGGGGATTTTGCCCCCCAAGACAAAGGCTTAATGCAAGAATTAGGCTTTGATAGCAAACACCCCGTAAAGATTACATTTAACGGCGATGCGCTGAAGCATATTGAGAAACACCACGGGCCTAACTCTATCCACCACATTAAAAACGAACAGCCCGCCATAGGGATTGAGGACATTAAGCATTACCCGCAAGTTGTCAATCACGCAGACCGCTACAAAATAGAGACAGACAAATACGACCAAGAGGTTTTGATTAGTGGCAAGCAGGTTAATGGCTATGTAGTGGTGGTAGAAACCATCAGCACCAAGAAAAACGAATTGAAGCTAAAAACACTCTATAGGGAAAATGGCAAGCTAGAAAATAACCCCATCTTTAGGGATAGCGGTTTGAGCTCACAACTACCCAAAGGTAGCGAAGGCTCCCTAAGCCCCCGGCCTAGTGCCAACTTAGATGCGCCACCACAAACCGCCAAGACAGATTCTACCACAAGCCCCCTTAACTTAGAGGCGATTCCAGCAAA
>NZ_QXQP01000007.1 GCF_003660265.1 Helicobacter mehlei | reverse complement strand
CAGCATGGTGGAAACAGGAATGCAACAGAAACCGCTAAAAATTTTTTGTTGATATAATTTTATAGGATTTTATGCGGTTTTATAGGTTTGTAAGAACGGTTAAAAGACTTCTTTGCTTTTGTGAATCACAAAAATCAAGAAGCCCCCCAAGCAATTGTTTTGCGTTCCAAAGATGGGCTAGGCGAGATGGCGCGCGCGCTCAACCACAATATCCAAGAGGCACTAGAGCACTTCCAAGCCGATCAAACCCTCTCTAAAGAAGCGTTGGTGGTCCTCAATGGGGCGCGCACAGGGGATTTTACCCAAAATATCCAAGCCCAAGCGATCAACCCCGCACTCCAGCACTTGGGGAGCAATCTCAACGATTTTTCCCATTTTCTAAATTCCATTTTCCGCAACATTTCCAACACCATTGAAACCTATTCGCACAATGACTTTAGGGGCAATATGGACACCTCCCAGTTGCAAGGGGGTTTTTTACAGCTGGAATCCTTAGAACAAACAACCAGCGCGCTAGATAAGATCACCAAGTCGATGCAAAATGTCAATACCAAGAGTCAGGGGGTGATCGAGCAGTCTAAGGGCATTTCTAATATTGTCGTGATCATCGATGAGATTGCCGAGCAGATTGGTTTGTTGGCCCTAAATGCCACTATTGAGGCCGCCCGAGCGGGCGAACACGGGCGGGGCTTTGTGGTGGTGGCTGATGGAGTGCGCAAACTGGCTGAACGCACCCAAAAGTCTTTGAACGAGATTGAGGTGAATATCTCCGCGCTCGCCCAGTCCATCAACCAAACCGCTACGATGATTGAGGAGCAGACCGAAAACATTGCCCAAATCAACATGGCGATGGAATCTTTAGAAAAAACAATGGCGCACAACACCCAGATAGCCCAAACTTCTTCCACCATTAGCCAGAATGTCCAACGCATCGCCCAAAACATCTTGGATGAGGCTAACAGCAAGAAATTTTAGTGGCATCACTAGCGGTTAGGACCTTGATTTTTAGAGAAGTCTTGTTGCCCTTGATGGGGGGTTCTCATATCTGGGTGAAAACCGCTTTGGGGTCCAAAATGGGCTTGGGGGTTAAAGTGCTGGGGCATGGGGTGGAAACCAAAAGGCACAAAACCCATCACAAACATGCCAAAGTGTGGGAATGGGGTAAAACCAAAGGGCATGCCCCAAGGCCCATAACTACCATTGAATCCACAAGACGTATTAAAAGGGTGTTGTCCAGCAAAACCGCCCGCTTGGGGACCAAAATATCCCTGATGTCCCCAGTTCCCCGGATTCCCTTGAGGGCCAAACAAACCTTGAGCTCCCGATCCAAAATGGTTTTGTTGGTGTTGGTTTTCTGTATGGCAAGATTGATAAGAATCGGAGACATTAGAGGCATCTGGACCTAAAAGGGCGATGAGCGCATCGCGGATTCCCTCAAAGCTATCAAGTGGGTAGGGGAAGGCTAATCTAAAGACCTCTTGTTTGCCCTCTTTAGTGTAAGCAATTTCCATTTCGCTGAGACTAATGTCTTGCACATGCACATTACTAGCCCCTTGCACCGATGCGTATTTCTCAAATAGTTTTAGCACATTATCAAGCTGTTTGCTATTTAAAATGTCCAACGCATGCTGTTTATCCATAAAGACTCCTTATTCTGGGTATTTGTCCTAAAGACATAGAGAGTCTAGCGGTTTTAAACTGAATTAGAACTTAATCTATATATTTTTTTGTAAAAAAGTTGATAGTATCATTGATAACTTTATTAAAAATATAAAAATAAGTTAGAAAATATGAGCCTACTAGACTAATATTTTATGGTATTAGTTATGGTGGGGTTAGAGACTCACACTTGCGTTTTAATTTGGGTACATTTATTGTATAATCAGTCTCTCCCTTAGTCTAAATTTTGTCTGTTTGTGAGGATGGTGCTTGAAACTCTCTTTTCAAAGCGTGGTTTTTCAAATTTTATGTGTGGGCTTGTCTTGTTTGCATGCCTTTGATTACCAGCTAGGGGGCAAGGTGGGTTCTTTTTCACGCATTGGTTTTAACAACGCGCCCATTAATTCCCAAAAGGGGCTTTACCCCACAGGGAGCTATGTTACTGCTGTGGGGGCTTTGCAAATTGATGCCAATTTGTTACCCAAGTGGGTGAGCAATCACAAGCTAAGGGCGGGCATTGGGGGCGAGCTGGGCGGGTTGGCTTACGATTCAACCAAAACTTTAAGAGATACTAGCGGGGTAGATCCGGGTTACCAGCCAGCCAACTGGTATTATATGGGGCGTTGGGAGGGGTATTTGATGGACGCGCCTTGGACCAAAACGCCCTATGCACGCTACCAAGATTCTGTACATGCCAAAAATTACATTCTGTATAATCTCTATTTGGATTATAGCTACAAGGATATTTTTGGGATCAAGCTGGGGCGTTATAAGAGCAATGCGTTGTTTTTGCGGGGTTATAATCAGGGCTTTGAAGCATTTTTCAAGTTGTCTCATTTTAAGTTCGAGTGGTTTAGTACCTATGGGAGGGGGTTAGCCAATATCCAATTCATCAGAGAGTTTTATGCGCCTGTGAGTTATGAGTTTGCCAGCGGGAGGCGAGTCAATTATGGCATGCATGCTTTTAGTGTAACTTGGAAATCCAAGCATTTTTTGCTCATGCCCTTTATTTGGTTTTATCCTAAAAACTTCAATGCGCCCGGATTCCAAGCCAATGTAGGCTTTGCCTTTTCTAATTGGAGTGTTTCAACCCAAGTCTATGCGTGGTTCCCCATTTATAGTGCCACTCTGGCTAAAACCTATTATCGGGGGAATTTGGTTGGCAGGGACACCGCAAGCTTATTAGTGCGGCAACGCTTTGATATTAAAGATTACCATGTGGGTTGGTTGGTGTATAAGAATTTTGGCAATGCCAATGCCCAACTGGGCTGGAATGGCTCACCCGTGCCCTTTGATACCACCGATGACACCCCCTATGAAGATGCTTATACTAATCTTTACAATGCTAATTCGGTAACCATTGCGGGCATTGTTGGGGGGAAAATCAAACAATTTTCATGGCAACTTTTAGGCAAATTGATCTATTCGCCTAGGGCTAATTCGCAAAGTTTGGGTTTGACCCTAGAATACCATTGGAGCAAACGCATTAATCTGATGCTCCGCATTAATGGCTATGAAGTTTCTATGCATAGGGGTTATAAGGTGGGGTATTTCCACGCTGGCTATAACCCTAAATTTGCCCCCACCACTCAAGATCGCAGTTACTTAATGACTTCCATGAGTTATGATTTATAGATTATAATAGCGCATTTAAAAGGACATTTATGATCATCATTCCCGCTAGATTGCAATCGGTGCGTTTCCCACGCAAATTATTAGCCACCATCCACCAAGTCCCCATGATTGTCGCCACCGCACGCAACGCCCAAAAGGTTGATGAAGTGGTGGTCGCCTGTGATGATGCGCTCTTGCTTAAAGTCTGTGAGGATTTTGCGATCCCAGCGATTTTAACGGATAAAACCCACACCAGCGGGACCGATCGTTGTGCGCAAGCCTGCCAAATCCTCCAACTAGACCCGCAAATGCCCGTTGTGAATTTACAAGGCGATGAGCCCTTTTTAGAACATGAAGTGATCGCCACTTTGTTAAAAGCCTCCCAAGATACCCCCTTCATGCACACATGCGCTAAGATCATCACCCAACAAGAAGCCAGCGACCCTAACTGGGTAAAGGTGGTTTTGGGTGATGAAAACCGCGCCCTTTATTTCTCCCGAGCACCCATTCCCTACGATCGCGATCAAAAGGGGCACCCTTTTTTAGGGCACATTGGCATTTATGGTTTCCAAGTCCATCATCTGTTGGAATTTTGTAGCTTGCCCAAAAGCCCTCTAGAGGAGATCGAAAAGCTCGAACAACTCCGGGCACTCTACCACCAAAAGCCCATCCAAGTAAGTTTGGTGCAAAGCCATAGTCTAGGGATTGACACGCCACAGGATTTAGAAAATGCCTTGAAGCGATGCTAGAGTTTAGCACCCACAAAGTCTTAAAAGCCCAAATTGACACCCTACGCCCCTATTTAGAAAGCGGGATTACTGAGCTTATTAGCAACACCCCAAAAGAGTTGTGGCTTTATCGCCTAGATGGCACGCGCGCGCGTGTCTGTGATGGGAGTTTGGATCAAGAGTTTTTATTGCGCTTTTGTGAACAATTAGCCAGCTATTACGCCCTACCCTTTGGCTTGCAAGCCCCTACGCTAAATTGCTCTTTACCCTTTAGCCGTTACCGTGTGAGTGCTAATCATTTTAGCATCACGACCAATAACCAAATTAGTCTGAATATCCGTGTGCCTAGCACACGCAAATTCGAGCTAGAGGAATTTAGCCTATTGCCCACTTGCAAGCTTGACTATGAGGGGATCAAGGCTTTAGCGCATGAAGAATATAATATTTTAATTAGTGGAGGCACGGCTAGTGGTAAAACTAGTCTGTTAAATACGTTGTTAGGTTATATACCCAAGCAAAGCCGTATTGTGAGCGTGGAGGATAGCTTGGAGTTGGATTTACGCGCCTTTGGCAATAGTGTGGGGTTATTGGTGGGTAAGGGGGAGCGGGGTTATTTTAGCTATGAAGATGCCTTGAACATGGCGATGCGCATGAGCCCGGATCGCTTGATGGTGGGTGAGATCGACACACGCAACGCCCTTTTATTTTTAAGATTTGGCAATACCGGACATAAGGGCATGATCTCTACCTTGCACGCTAATAGCGTCCATCAAGTTTTAGAGGCAATCGCCCTTAATATTGAGATGAGCCAAAAAAGCCAACTAGATTTGGCTTTGGTGGCGCGCTATTTTAAAAGTGCCATTGATGTGGTGATTCAAATGGGACAGAAGAGCCAAAAAGAAGCGTGTATCCAAGAGGTAGTTTTTACACGGGATTTTGGGGGATGGGAGAAGATGAGGGTTCTGGGCTAGGCTCTTTGGGCTCTGGGTCTTCCTCGATTTTAGGCTTGAGGCTAGCACTCACAAAAATATCTTTGGATTTTAAAAAGGCTTGTAAAACTTGCAAGGAGATAACCGAGCGCAAAGGCAAGGCATTGTAGGCATCGGCAAGATAAGAGATAAACAAACGCATCCCGTCTTTTTCAGGCATGATAAAGACTTTAGGGCTGGCATCCACATTGCGGAAGGCGTATTTGGTGCGCATTTTGCTAAATTGGGCTTGTGCCATTTGGCTATAGGTTTGCGCGCAGGTGGTGGCAATCTGTGTAGCGATCTCTACTGCCTTTTGGTGGTTGGAATCAAAGGTTAAAAAGAACTCTAGGCTATCCCAAATGGTTTTGCTCCCCAAATGGCTACAATTAGACAAAAGCCCGGTGAAGATGTAGTTATTGGGTACAAAAATAATCCGCCCCGCACGCCCATTGTTTTTAAGATAGGTCATCATGGTCACATCTTCAAAAATGGTGATGTAGAGCATGGAAATATCCAAGACATCGCCCACATAGGTATTCCCATCTTTAGAGACTTGCACGCGATCGCCCACATGCAAATTGCCCCTTAAAATCAAGGTCATCCAGCCTAAAACACTCATAAAAAGGTCGCGCATCGCAATGGCAAAACCCGCACCCATAAAACCGATAGCCGTAACAAGATAGGAGACGTTTTCTAGGTAGGAAAACAAGAAGATCAAAACAATCACATTGGCATTAACAAAGTTAATCGCCTTATTAATACTATAAGATCGTTCATCATCGTATAAATACTTGTGGCTGAGTTTTTTGAGTCCCCAAGCCAATAACACGCTACACAACGCCCCTAACAAGACATATAAAAGTTTGAAAAGCTGATCTTTGATTTGGGTTTTGATGCTTTGATCGGCTTCTTGGATGTCTTTGGCGTAAGTGTCTAGGCTGGCTTTTAAAAGACTTTGGGCATTTGAAAACTCAATGATTCTGATTTGCTCCTGGTAGAGCGGAGTCGCCCATTTTTTGGGTTGCAAGGCTTGTAATTCCTTGAGAATCTCTAATTCTTGGGCGAGTAACTCTAAGACTTGGTGCAAGCTCTTTTGATGCCCTTGCATGGTGGTGTATTTGATCTTTAAAGATTTGATAAAGGAGAGCGCACCGATGATTCCAAAAGGGCTAGTAACATTGGGCATGTTGGTGATGGTGGGTTTTTCAACCAAATCTTTAAAGGGGTGGGTTTTGTAGAGATCTAAAAGTTTCTCTTGGTGCTGGAGGGCTTGGAGGCTATGCTTAAGCGCGCTGATCTCTAAGGGGTCGCCTTTTTCCTCTTGGAGTTTCTTTAATCTCTCTTGGATTTTCTGAATCTCCACAGAAATCTTGCCATAGCTCTCAAAATTCTTAAACTTTTTGAGCCAAATATTATCGCTGGTTTCTAGCTGGTGTTGGAGATGGGAGAGTTTGGTTTGCAAATCGGCTATATTTTCTGCCTCCAGCATGCCCAAAAAAATCCCCACAACCAAAAGTCCTCTTAGCATTAACTCCATGTTTTTAAAACCTCCATAACCATGTTTTGTGGAATATCCTCTATGAGCCTAAAGTCCCCTATTCTTGTAGGCAACACAAATCTAGGGCGATCCATATTTTTTTTATCCATACATAAAATTTTGTAAAAAGCCTCTATATTGGGCACTTGGTAGTCAAAGCGCAGATCGTAAATCTCTAGCAGGGCATCAATTTGCTCGCTGGCATGTGTATCTAGTAGCCCCAATTTCACTGCTAGGGCATTGGCCATTTGCATCCCCACCGCCACCGCCTCACCATGCAAAAAGCCTTGATAGTTTTGTTCTTTCTCAATGGCATGCCCAAAGGTGTGTCCGTAATTGAGCCCCATACGCAAATGCGCTTCTTTTTCATCTTGGGCGACCACTTGTGCCTTGATCGCCACGCTTTTAGCGATGCCTAACTCTAGGTGTTGATCTAGGGGGTAGGTTCTGAGCCACTCAAAATAATCTCGATCAAAGCACACCGCTTTTTTAATCATCTCAGCAATGCCCGCTTTAAACTCCCTTGTGGGTAGAGTTTGTAAAAAATTGGGGTCAATATAAACCGCCTTGGGGGGGTGGAACGCCCCGATTAAATTTTTGCCATAGGCGTTATTAATGCCCGTCTTGCCCCCGATGCTCGCATCCACTTGGGCTAAAAGCGTGGTGGGGACAATCTCAAAGCTAATCCCCCGTTTATAAATGGCACCCGCAAAGCCCGCTAAATCGCTCACCACACCCCCACCCAAAGCCAACATGCAATCAGCACGACTCAAATTGGCCTCAAAGGCGGATTCTAAAACGCCCTCTAGGGTGGCTTGGTTTTTATGCACCTCGCCAGCGGGGATCACATGGCTAAAAACTTGAGATGCGTTGATTTTTTCTAGGAGTTTGTCTAAATACAAGGGGGCGACCACGCTATCACTCACCACCAAAACCTTACCCGTATGCGTGATTGGGGGCAAAGCACCGATATAAATGGGATAATTAAGGGTGTTGATCAACATCATTCCACCACCGGGATAAACATTTGGGGATGTGCATCACTTAAGAATGCAATCTGTTCAACTTTGGTTGAGAACATCCAAAAGAGATGGTTTTGGGCAATGCAAGATTCAAAGGGCAAAAAATGCACAACGGGGGTTTCCAGCTTGTTGAGAAAAAGCACGGGATTTCTAGTGTAAGTGCGGATCACCTTAATTTTACAGTTGTAAATATGCGAGAGATGTTCATAATTTTTAATTACTTCGGTTTTGTAGCGTTTGTCGGGGTCAAAATCGTATAAGAGCATGTCTAAATTCATCTGCCCACATACGTCAAACATCACCGAAGAGATGTCCTCATTTTGCTCCATATCTTCATTTAAAACCACCATGCTTTTTTCCACGCCTTTAAGTCCTCTAGCATTGGTTTTAAAAACCGGTGTGGCGATCTCAAAAAGAGCCCTACGCCTATGGCGGCAACTAAAAAGTTCTTTGCCCACAACGGCTAGACCAATTTTTTTTTGGCTATCAGCATGGAGCTTCTCAATAAAATGCATGCCCTTAAAATCCACCACCACGCGGATATCTTGGCATTCAATATTGCGGATTTCTTGCATGGCGATCCCATCTGTGGGGTTGAGCACTTGGATATAAAGCATGGCACTCTTGAGCTTTTCATGCAAGATGAGGGCTTGATCGATGTCGCGTTTAAGGGCGTGCGTGTCTTGCAAACCCATATCCACATACAAATAAATATCCCGCCCAAAGGGTACAGGGAATTGCCCTACATTGCTTTTAACCTGCAGATACAAACTATTGAGCGCATCGGGATTGCCCACGACCAAGAGTTGATCGCGAGGTTGAATCACCATGGAGGAATGGCTGAGGTGGAACTCGTTTTTACGATAAACACCCACGATCTTATAATCTTTTTGGCGCAACGATCCCAAGTGTCGGTAGGCAAAGACACTCCCAAAGGGCACGCCAATTTCCATCACCTCACCTTGTCCTAGCCCAAAGCCTTGTGGGACACTGGGGACATTGGGTAATTTGGCGATGAATTTTTGGGCAATAAACTGGGTGCGATCGATCACCAAGAGGCGATCGTCCTTGATGTCCTTAAATGCGTTGCTATCTTCCAAACTCAAAATCATGCGGATTTCTTTGGTTTTATTGCGGATGATTTCATAGAGCGCGCGCTGTTCTTTGACATCTTCCATCACAATCAAAATATCATTCACATTGGCATCTAAAAAGGGATAGAGCTTGTAGGCTGAGGTGGGGTCAAACAAATGCACCTCAAACGTGCTCGGCAAGCTAGCAGGCAGACAAGTTTGATCTTTGGTGATCACTAAGTAAAAATTATTGCTAAAATACTTAGAAACCACCACTTCCATAAACTTTTTGGCCACCTTGCCCTCTAAAATCAACGCAACTTTCTTCATGCCTTTTCCATGCTATGATCTCTAGCTTTATTATATAGTAAAAAAGGTGATCCAATGGATTTTTGCTTAAAGGGGCAAGAGGGGTGTGCGCGCGCGGGCACTTTGAAACTAGCACATGGCATTGTGCAAACCCCCATTTTTATGCCCGTAGGCACGCAAGCTAGCGTGAAAAGTCTAGATGCACGAGACTTACAAGTGCATTTAAAAGCCTCCATTATCTTGGGCAACACCTACCATTTATATTTGCGGCCCGGAGCCAGCGTCATTAAAAATCTAGGCGGACTGCATGGTTTTAGTGGCTTTCAAGGTAATTTTTTAACCGATAGTGGCGGATTTCAAGCATTTTCTTTACACACACACACCAAAGAGCACTCTAAGGGTATTGTCTTTAAATCCCACATTGATGGGAGCACCCATCTTTTCACCCCCCAAAAAGTCCTAGACACCCAATACGCCCTTAATAGCGATATTTGCATGGTGCTAGATGATTTGGTGGGCTTGCCCGCCCCACTTGAACGCTTAAAGTTGGCGGTGCAAAAAACCACAGAGTGGGCTAAAGAGAGCCTTACACACCATAAAAGCCACGCGGGGGCGACAAATTATATTTTTGCCATCGTGCAAGGGGGGATCAGCCATGAATTGCGTAAAATCAGTGCGCTGGATTTATGCGCTTTGGATTTTGATGGGTATGCCATTGGGGGGTTAGCCGTAGGCGAGAGTGCCCAAGAGATGTATGAAATGATCAGCTACACCACAGAGTTTTTGCCCACCCACAAACCCCGTTATTTAATGGGTGTGGGCACACCCCAAGATTTGTTAGAGGCTATCGAGCGGGGCGTGGATATGTTTGATTGTGTGATGCCCACAAGAAACGCGCGCAACGGCACGCTTTTTACTAGTTGTGGCAAAATCTCGATTAAAGCGCAAGCGCATAAAGAGAGTGAAGAGCCTTTAGATAAAAATTGCGCGTGCTACACCTGCCAGCACCACTCTAAAGCCTATTTGCACCACCTTTTTAAAGCTAGGGAATTGAGTTACTTTAGGCTAGCCAGCTTGCATAATTTGCACTTCTACTTAGAGCTAGTGCGGGGGGCTAGGGAGACGATTTTAAAGCAAGAGTTTAGCACTTACAAGCGTGCTTGGCTGGAACGCTTGGGCTAATCCTTTTGGTTGCGTAAAAAAGTGGGCTTGTCCAAATCCACACCATTAAAGGTCTCCCCACTGCTAGCCATTTTCAAATTCTCTAACGCACTCTTAGAGAGGCTAAAGGAGGGTTTGGACTCTGTCTCGTCCTTATTTTCAACGGGTTTTTCAAAACCGGTCGCCACAATGGTTACCTTGACATGATCGGTGGGCGTGTTAGTGGAGGTGCATTTCCCAAAGATAATGTCAGCATCCTCATCGGCCATCGACTCCACGATGCTAACCGAATTGGTGATCTCTAAAAGCGGATAATCTGGGTGGCATTCAAAATTAATCAACACCCCCATTGCGCCATTGATAGAAACATTGTCAAACAAGGGGGAGGCAATGGCATTCTCCACCGCCACGGTGGCGGCATTCACCCCTGTAGCTTCGCCTATGCCCATCAAAGCCAACCCGCGGTGATTCATCACCGTTTTTAAATCCGCAAAATCCACATTAATATCATTCTCTCCATAGTTAATGATCATGCTCGAGATGCCATTAACTGCCTTAGCTAAGATGTTATCCACCTCTTTAAAACTCTCTTTAATCCCCGCGTTCTTGTCAATAAAGCCGATGAGTTTTTCATTGGGGATCACCACAATCGAGTCGCTCACAGCCTTGAGTTCTTTTAAGCCCTCTTCAGCGATGCGCGCCCGCTTTCTGCCCTCAAAGCTAAAGGGTTTGGTTACCACAGAAACCGTGAGCGCACCCGAATCCTTAGCAATTTGAGCAATCACAGGGGCTGCTCCTGTGCCCGTACCCCCACCCAAGCCCGCTGAGATAAACACAATGTCCGCACCGGTTACCATGTTTTTGATCACTTCCACACACTCTTGGGCGGCTTGTTTGCCCACCTCTGGTTTCATACCAGCTCCCCTGCCCCCTGTGATCTTTTCTCCCAAGCGGATTTTATTCTTAGCCGTAGAGGACTTGAGGGCCTGTCCATCTGTGTTGGCCACAATTAACATGATGTCCTTATAAGTGCCCGTTGCTATCAAATGGGCGATCATATTTGACCCACCCCCACCCACACCGATCACGACAATCTTTGCCCCATTGGTCTCAAAGATTTCTTCTACGCCTATCTCCATTTCATTCAACATCGCCACAACCCTTCTTCAAAATAACTTAGAGCCCCATTCTCTGATTCGTTGGAAAAATCCCACTTCTTTAGGCGTTTCATAGGGATACATTATATCCTTTTTCCGCTCCTTTATCTCCTTGTTTGTCTCCCCCGTATGTTTCAAATTTGTCAAATCGGTTTCAATATAGTTACGTTCAGGCGTGTAGGTAAAAGCAGGTTGGGCATTCTGTTTGATCTCTTTGTAGCGGATTGTTTTCTCCGAGTCTTTTTCATAGTTGGTATGCCCCCCGGCTCCATATAAGATCAAGCCAATAGCCACCGAACTTGTGGGGTCTTTGAGCTCCTCAAATAAGCCACTCACCTCTATGGGTTTAGCAATGCGCACCGGGACATTCCCAAAGATTGCGGAAGCTACATGTCTAATACCCTCCATGTGAGTCATACCCCCGGTTAAAACTACGCCCCTCCCTAAGCTATCTTTGAGCTTGCTACTGATGAGGGCATTATTGAGCAAGTTAAACACCTCTAAAACACGGGTGTTGATGATCTCATGGACAAATTTTAGCGAAAAGCGGTTTTTTTTATTCTCAGCTCCTACAGCCGGGACCTCAATTTCTTGATCGCTCTCCTCAGCCATCAAGTTGCCATACTCGCGTTTGACATATTCTGCCGCACCTAGTGGCGTGTGTAGTCCAATGGCTAAATCATCCCGAATGTGTTCAGAGCCCACCGGGACATAACTATTAAAGCGCATCGAAGAGCCCTCATAGACCATGATATTACAAGTGCTCCCCCCAATATCAATACACGCCACGCCTAAAGCGCGTTCATCTTCACTCAAAGTGGCAATAGAAGCCGCATAAGCACTCAAAACGATGTTTTCAATCTTAACCCCGGCTAGCTGGATCGTGCGCCGTAAATTTTCCAAACTGCTGTGTTGCACGGTAACAATGTGGGTAAAAACCTCCAGCCTAGATCCGCTCATGCCCATCGGGTCTTCAATATTGTCCTGATTATCCAATTTGAATTGGTAGGGCAAAATATGAATCACTTCATGCCCGCTAGGGATAGCTGCATTGTGCAAGGCGGTATCCAGCGCGCGGTTGATTTCTTTCAAGGTGATCTCGTTGTTGGGCACATTGATAATCCCCGAGCTATTCACACTTTGGGTATAAGCCCCCGAAATGGACACAATCGCCTTTTCCACAAAATCCAAACCAGCCATGCGCTTGGCATCCTCAATAGCTTTTTTAACAATCTCGCCCGCTTGGCTAATATTGCTGATGCTCCCCTTACGCACACCCTCAGATTTTTGCACACTCGCTCCGATCACCTGTGGTGCGCCGTCCTTGATCTCAGCGATGATGGCGCAAATCTTGCTAGAGCCAATATCCACACCTAGTATGATCGGATTCAAGATCTACTCCTGCAGATTCTTAGAATAGAGGGTAACGGGGTATTGCGCCCTTAGCATGGACACCAGCACTCCATCAAAAGATTGTGCCTTGAGATTGCCAAAGGCTTCTTTTAAAGTATGCGTATCCTTGAGGGCGTGTTTAAAATCTTGGGCGTAAATTTGATAAAGCACCGCCTTGGGCCCCTCTAAGATCATATACCCCTGCTTGTAGGGTTGGTTAAAAATATGGCGCACCAGCTTTTTGGATTGTTCGGGACTCAAATCGTGAATCGTACCTTGAAAATCTGAGGTGATGGTGCCGATGTCCTCTCCTTGGAAGTTTTTAACCTGCTGGCTGGCTTCCTTCTCTAATTGCTCTTTTTGTTGGATCGCACCCAAAGCCACACGCACCTGAGCTTTAGCCTCCTCAAAAGTTTGGATTTGGTTACTATCTTTGGCACGCAATTTCACCACCAACCACCCGTCCTCATAATTCTGTGGCTTGAGTACTTCGCCCACCCGTAAGGTCTCTATTTTTTGGTTGATTTCCCCTGAATAGGGTAGGCTGGTCAAAGTTTTGGCGTTAAGCTTGAGGGTGTTTTTTTTGAGTGCCAAATATTTTTCTAGGGCGACCTCTTGGGCTTTGTGGAGCAAGTAGGCCTGTTGCACCTTGTCTTTAACATGTTCAAAATCCTCTAACTTACCCCCTTTGCTGTAGGCACTTTTATTTTTTTGGTAATAATCTTGTAGCTGCTGGGTTGAAATACCCGCTTTCAGTTCATCGGGCTTAACCTCTACACTCTCAAGGGTGTAGCTGGTGGGCTTCTTATAAGTGTTCTTGTGTTGCTCGTAATATTTTTTCAGATCGTCTTCTCTTAAGGCCACCGCTTGGGGTTCTAAAATCTTAATGCGCACCTTGTCTTGGAGTTGCAATGCCCATAAAAATGAGTCAAACTCTAGGGGGGTGGTGGCTTTAGGGAAGAGGGCAGAGATTTTTTGCAAGATGAGGGCATTTTTGACATTGTCTTCAAAGGCACTAGGGCGGTAGTGGTTCTCTTGAAGGATTTTTTTATACAAGTCTTCATCAAAATGCCCGTCTTTTTGGAACATACTACTCTTTTTAATTTCGGCGATAATCTCATTAGAACTCACACCCAAGCCCAAATCTAGGGCGAGATTTTTCAGCAAGGCTTGGTTAATGAGCACTTGGAGTGCGCTACGCTCTAAGCCCATCGCCTTAATTTGCTTTTCATCTAAATCTTTGAAATTAGGGATGGATTGGCTATAAGCATCTACAAGTTGCTTGTAAGCCATATCTAGCTCTTCTTGGGTGATCAAGATACGCCCGACCTTAGCCACACTCCCGCTTGCAAAAGAAAAATTATACTGCCCCCAACCAATCATACCCGCTGCCACAAAAGCAATCGTGCTGATCCAAATGGTAACCACCAAGTATTTTTTGTGCTTTTGCATCCACGCGATCAAGCCCTATCCTTTGCCCTAAAATTGCCCTAAATGTGCTATTCTAATGAAAACTGACTAAAAGCATGCTTTAATTTTAGCCTAAAAGACCGATGTAGCACTTTATGAATAATGCCAAGTGGAATACCCTAGACCTCAAATATATCTGGCATCCATGTAGCCAAATGCATGACCATGAAAGCCTGCCCCTAGTGCCCATCAAGCGGGCAGAAGGTGTCTATCTTTACGATTTTGATGGGCGTGCCTATATTGATGGCATCAGTAGTTGGTGGGTGAATCTCTTGGGGCATAGCCACCCCTATATTAACAAAAAACTCCAAGAGCAACTAGAAAGTTTAGAACATGTCTTGTTGGCAGGTTTTACCCACCCCCAAATTATCCGCCTCTCTGAACGACTTTGTGTGTTGGGCGGGTTTGAAAAATGCTTTTATGCGGATAATGGGTCTTCATGCATTGAGGTCGCCCTCAAGATGAGTTACCATGCCCACTTGCTAGAGGGGCAACATAGACCCAAATTTTTATCCTTAGAAAATGGTTACCATGGCGAAACTTTGGGGGCTTTGAGCGTGGGGGGTGTTGGGCTGTATAAGGACACCTACAAGGGGCTATTTTGCCAGCAACTACAAACCCCCGTGCCCCAAAATGATGCCGATGTTACAAATGCCCTACAAGCCCTAGAAAAGATTTTAGAAAAAGAACACAAAAATATCAGTGCTTTTGTTTTAGAACCCTTAGTTCAGTGTGCCGGGCAGATGCACTTTTATAGTGCCGACTTTGTACACCAAGCTAGCCAGATGTGCCAAGCTTTGGGCGTGCATGTGATCTTTGATGAAATTGCGGTGGGTTTTGGGCGCACGGGGACTTTATTTGCTCACCAGCAATGCCAAGTAAAACCCGATTTTCTATGCCTCTCTAAGGGGATCACGGGGGGATATTTGCCCCTAGCGGTGGTGCTCACCAAAAATGAAATTTACGATAAATTTTACGCCCCATACACAGAGAATAAAAGTTTTTTACACTCCCATAGTTATACAGGCAACGCCCTAGCCTGTGCGTGCGCCAATGCAACCCTAGACCTCTTAGAACAAGAGCAGGTTTTAGAGAAAAACAAGACCCTAAGTTTATATATCCAAGCCTGCATGCAAGATCATTTGGGGGGATTAAAGGGGGTAGCCAACCTACGCGCTCAGGGCATGATCTTTGCCTTTGAGTTGGAGGGTTGTTGCCCCTCTAAGCGTCTTAGCCTTGCCATTTTTGAAAAAGCCCTACAAAGAGGCTTGCTTGTGCGTCCTCTTAACAACACGATCTACTTAATGCCCCCCTATATTATTACTCCAGAGCAAGCCCTCATGGCAGTGCAGGCAATCCAATCCCTCGTCTTGGAGCTGGCATAACTTTTAAGCATCATTAGGGTATAATGGTGCATTTTATAGCGATTTTCTCACTAGAGCCTAAGGGAGTGCATGCAAAATAAGCAACATAAAAAGAAGCGTGTTTTGGTTAAATTTTCTGGTGAAGCCCTAGCTGGTGAGAGCCATTTTGGGATTGATATTCAGATTTTAAGCTATATTGCCAAAGAAATCAAGCAATTAGTCGAACATGGCATTGAAGTGGGAATTGTCATTGGTGGGGGGAATATCATTCGGGGTGTGAGTGCGGCTAAGGGGGGGATTATTCGGCGCACAAGTGGGGATTACATGGGCATGTTGGCCACGGTCATTAATGCGGTGGCGATGCAAGAAGCCCTAGAGCACATGGGGTTAGATGTGCGGGTGCAAAGTGCGGTTGAAATTAAGGAAGTCTGTGAAACCTACATTTACCGCAAAGCCATCCGACACTTAGAAAAAGAACGCATCGTCATCTTTGGAGCGGGCACGGGCAACCCCTTTTTCACCACCGACACAGCCGCCACGCTTAGGGCCATTGAGATTGGCGCAGATTTGATCGTTAAGGCGACCAAAGTTGATGGGATTTATGACAAAGACCCTAATAAATTTGAAGACGCTAAGAAAATCGACACCTTGAGTTATAACGATGCCTTGATTGGCAATATTGAAGTGATGGATGACACCGCTATCTCCCTAGCCAAAGACAATAAACTCCCGATCGTGGTTTGCAACATGTTTAAGAAAAATAATCTTTTGCATGTAATTAAGGATCAACAGGGTGTTTTTTCTATGGTAAAATAGAATACACTAGCCAAAAAGGACATATTTGAGAACCGAAGAAATTGTAGCCAAAGCCTTAGAAAAAGTGGATAGCGATCGTTATGTTTTATCAAACTTGATTTTTTCACGGGTCAAACAGCTAGGAGCAGGCGCGCACCCCCTAGTCCCCGTGGATACCAAGATTCACAAGCTGACAGACATCGCTATTTTAGAAATTGCTGAGGGAAAAATCAGTCTTGATCGCATTGATGGAAGATACTAAGCATGCCCCCTATGGTAGTTTGCTTGAAGTCTTAGAACTTTTAAAAGAGGTTGTTACTCCTAGCGAGGCCATCCGTGTTTTAAAGAACATCGCCCCCATCACGTCTAAGGTCGCCCAAGCTCTAGATTTAGCTACTCACTACCACACGGGACAAAAGCGCAAGGGCGGTGCTCCCTACATCACCCACCCTATCAGCGTGGCTTGTATTGTTGCCTTTTGTGAGGGCGATGAGGCGATGATCTGCGCCTCTCTCTTGCACGATGTCGTGGAAGACACGCCTTGCGAACTCTTGGAGGTCCGTGAGAAATTTGGCGAAGATGTGGCTAATTTGGTCGATGCGCTCACCAAGATCACCGAAATCCGCAAAGAGGAATTAGCATTTGACCCCCAAAACCCCCGCCTTGTGCTCTCGGCTTTGACTTTCCGCAAAATCCTCCTCAGTGCCATTAAAGACCCCCGGGCGTTGGTGGTTAAAATCAGCGACCGCTTGCACAACATCTCCACCCTAGATGCCCTCTCACGCGACAGACAAATCCGCATCTCCAAAGAAACTCTAGCTGTCTATGCACCCATTGCTAGCCGTTTGGGGATGTCCTCAATCAAAAACGAGTTAGAGGAAAAATGTTTTTATTTTATCTACCCCCAAGAGTACCAAAAAATCCGATCCTATTTGGACCAAAATAAACAATCCCTATCTTTAAAACTCAACCAGTTTGCCAGCAAATTAGAAAAGATGTTCTTTGAAGCAGGTTTTGGGGAGAGTGATTTTCAAATCGCTACCCGCATCAAACGCCCCTACTCCATTTACCTCAAAATGCAACGCAAGGGGGCGGTGAGCATTGATGAGATTTTGGATTTAATGGCGGTGCGTATCTTGCTTAAAAATCCCCTAGATTGTTATAAAATCTTAGGGATCGTGCATTTGCGTTTTAAACCCATTGTGTCGCGTTTTAAAGATTATATCGCTTTGCCTAAAGAAAATGGCTACCAGACGATCCACACGACTATTTTTGACGAGTCTAGCATTTATGAAGTGCAAATCCGCACCTTTGAAATGCACATGGCTGCTGAATATGGCAACTCTGCACATTGGAAATACAAGGCAGGGGGCACAGAACCCGATTCGCTCAAATGGCTCTATAACCTCAAATACCAAGGTCAAGACACCAAAGATAATCCTAGGGAGTTTTATGACTTGGTCCAAAGCGATCTTTACCGCGAGGACATTACGGTGTTTTCCCCACAAGGGGATACCTATACCTTGCCGGTGGGCGCGATTGTGCTAGACTTTGCCTACATGGTGCATAGCGAGTTGGGGGATAAGGCTGAAAAAGCCTTTGTGAATAACAAAAAAGCCCTACTCAACCAAGAGCTTAAAAGCGGGGATGTGGTGAAAATCATCAAGGGTAAAAAAAGTGTCCCACGCCACATTTGGATCGACCAGCTCAAAACCTCCCGTGCTAAGAGTCATTTAAAATTGCAGAGAAAAAACCAGCTCAAGGAGATCGATTCTAAAAGCATGGTCAATATTCTTAGCTCCATTTTTGAAACCCCGATTTTCAATGCCGACATGGGATCAAAAAACTACTTGAGTTTTGAAAAAAGGCTTTTGGAATGTGGCGTGGAGAACACTTTGAGTGAGGCAGCCAAGAGTGCCGATGGGTTGAAGAAATTAGTTGAAGAAATCCAAGAGAAGGTGAAGGAAGTCCCTCCCAAGAGTCGCAAAGTCCGCGAGCCCCGCCAGTTTGGCTTTTTGATGAAAAACTTGATGCAATTTAGTTTGGCTAGTCGGGTTTTACGGCTTTGGACACCCCACATCGGACTTAAAAAGTCTTACTTGGATAATTTTATTGTCTATACCAACCCGCATGTGTCCATCAAACAGGTCTTGTTTAACGATTGTTGCCACCCCAAACATGGCGATGAGATCGTAGCGATCATGCCTAATTACAAAGATCATAAGGTGATTGTGCATCATAAATTGTGCAAACAGGCGATCATCGATATTGATTTGAGCTTGCCGATGGTCTTTGTGGAGTGGAACAAGAAAAACAAAGAGATTTACAAGGGCATTTTTTACCTCGAAGACAAAAAAGGTGGGTTGCTCCAGTTGCTAAGTTTTTTAGCCAAAAATGATTGTAACATTGTGGGGATCAACTATGCAGGCTACAAAGATAGTTTTTCCTCTCATTGTGAGATTTTGTTTGAATATAATGACAAAGAGATCAGCACCTTTAAAGAGATTGTTACACGCAAATACCAAGAAAGATTAGTGGGTTTTTCAAGTTTAAAAGACGCTTATCAAGCCTAAAGGACAAACATGCAAGCACAGATCAAAGAAGCGATGGCTGACATCACTAGGGGCATGGGCGAGTGCATTGGACTAGAATACTTGCAAAACTTGGTGGAGCGTTTTTACACCACCAAACAACGCTTTTATGCCAAGGCTGGTTTTGACCCCACAGCCCCAGATTTGCACTTGGGGCATGCCGTGCTTTTAAATAAATTAGCCACCTTGCAAAGGCATGGCGCACGGGTGCAGTTTGTGATCGGGGATTTTACTGCCACCATTGGCGATCCTAGTGGTAAGAGCGAAACGAGGAAAACCCTAAGCTTTGAAGAGGTCTTGATCAATGCTAAGACCTACGAGCAACAAGTGTTTAAAATTTTAGATTCCACACTTACCGATGTGTGCTTTAATTCAAAGTGGTTACGCCCGCTGGGCGCAGATGGTTTGCTTGTATTGACTTCTAAATTTTCAGTGGCTAGAATGCTCGAAAGGGACGATTTTGAGAAACGCTATAAAGAAAATAAACCCATTAGCGTGGTGGAGTTCATGTATCCGCTCTTGCAAGGCTATGATTCAGTTGCCTTAGATTGCGACATAGAGCTTGGAGGCAATGATCAAAAGTTTAATCTCTTAGTGGGGCGGTTTTTACAGCGCGCCTATGGTCTGGACAAGGAACAAAGCGTGCTCACCATGCCCTTGTTAGAGGGTTTAGATGGGACACACAAGATGAGCAAGAGTCTAGGCAATTACATCGGCATCACAGAACCAGCAGAAAGCATGTATGCTAAACTTTTGAGCATTAGCGATGATTTGATGTGGCGTTATTACGAACTTTTGAGCGCAAAAAGTAGTGCCCAGATTGCCCAGCTTAAAAATGGCGTAGAAAAAGGGGAATTGCACCCCAAAGCCATCAAAGAAAACCTAGCCCTAGAGATCACCACCCGCTTACATACAGCCAAGCAAGCCCAACACGCTCAGGGCGAATTTGATCGCGTTTTTAGCCAAAAGCAAACCCCTAGTGATTTAGAACAAATGGCATTTGGTGCGGGGATTTGGGTTGCAGAATTGCTCAAACAGGCTAAACTAAGCCCCTCCACTTCCCAAGCACGCCGCGACATTAAAGCTAAAAGTGTCAAAATCAATCAAGAAGTGCTCTTAGATGAAAACTACCATTTTTCTCAAGGAAGTTATGTGGTGCAGGTGGGTAAGCGCCGCTTCATCCGCGCCATCATTAACTAAGCGGTAAAAACATGGCTTCTACACTAAAACCGCTCAAAATTGGCAAACACACCATCCAATACCCCATTTTTCAAGGGGGTATGGGTGTGGGGATTAGTTGGGACGAATTGGCCGGCAATGCCACTAAAGAGGGCGTTTTGGGCGTGATCTCGGCAGTGGGCACGGGCTATTATAAAAATATGCGCTTTGTGGAAAAAATGATCTCCAAAAAGCCCTTTGAAGCCCTTAACTTTTACTCCAAACAAGCCCTGAATGAAATTTTCAGAAATGCACGCAAAATCTGTGGAGCTAAACCCTTGGGAGCCAATATCTTGCACGCCATTAACGAATACGGGCGGGTGGTGCGTGATGCGTGCGAAGCGGGGGCAAATGTGATCATCACGGGGGCGGGTTTGCCCACCAACATGCCCGAATTTACCAAAGACTTCCCCCATGTGGCACTGGTGCCTATTATTTCCTCGATTAAAGCCCTGCACATCATCTGCAAACGCTGGAGTGCGCGCTACAAACGCGTTCCGGATGCGATCATTGTGGAAGGACCTTTGAGTGGGGGGCATCAAGGCTTTAAATACGAGGATTGTTTTAAAGAAGAATACCAGCTAGAAAATTTAGTCCCGGGCATTGTGGAAGCTTCTAAAGAGTGGGGGCATATCCCCATTATTGCTGCTGGGGGCATTTGGGATCGCAAGGACATCGATACCATGCTTAATTTAGGGGCTAGTGGGGTACAGATGGCGACTAGGTTTCTGGGCACTAAAGAATGCGATGCTAAAGTCTATGCCGAGATTTTGCCCTCTTTGCAAAAAGAAGACATCTTGCTAGTTAAATCCCCGGTTGGCTACCCCGCACGCGCCATTAATACTGGCGTGTTGCAACGCATTAAGGAAGGCAACGCCCCCAAGATCTCTTGCGTGAGTAATTGCGTGGGGCCTTGCAACCGGGGCGAAGAGGCTAAAAAAGTTGGCTATTGTATCGCCGATGGGCTGGGGCGTAGTTATTTGGGCAATCGCATTGAGGGGCTCTATTTTACGGGGGCAAACGGGTATCGCATTGATAAAATCATCAGTGTTCATGAGCTGGTGCAAGAATTAACACAAGACTGATGCGTTTTATTTGGCTATGTCTTGCGCTATGCTTAGGCTTAAGTGCCCATGCGCTTAAAATTACCCAAATTGTTCCTTTTGGCACTAGCAGTGTCCGCATTAGCTTTAACAAGGATTTCCACCCGAGTGCACTCAAAACAACCCACTTGAGTCCTGCCAAAGACCTTTTGGAGATCAAAGCCCAACTTTTAGGTCCTCCCAAGAGTTATCCCTTTCCCCATAACACTTTGATTAAAATTAGCAAGCATGGCAAATACACGATCAGGATATTGATCAAATTCCACAGACAAACCCCATACCAACTCAAAATCACTGCCAATCATCTTTATATCTCCCTTGCCAACAAACCCCCAGCCACTGCCAGCCTCCCATCCCCCCCACCAGAGCCAACCCCTAAGCGTTTTAAGATTGTCTTAGACCCCGGGCATGGTGGGCGTGATTGCGGGGCTATGGGGGCTAGCCATATATGTGAAAAGCACATTGTCTTGCATGTGGCCAAATACCTACAACAAGAACTTAAAGGACGCGGGTATATTGTCTATATGACCCGCCACAACGATCATTATATCGGTTTGAAGGAGCGCACCGAATTTGCCAACAACAAAGAAGCCGATTTGTTCATTTCTATCCACGCTAACTCAATCCCCAAGCATGCTACTTCTAACCCCCAAGGCGTAGAAACCTATTTTCTTTCACCCGCCCGTAGTGAAAGAGCGCGTAAAGTCGCCGAACAAGAAAACCAGGATGATGTGCGGGGTATGGATTATTTTTCAAAAATGTCCTTTTTAAACTCGCTCAACTCCCAAAGGCTCGTGATCTCTAACAAACTAGCCATTGACATCCAATTTGGTATCTTAAGTTTATTGCGCCAACATTATCAAGGTGTTGTGGATGGAGGTGTTCGGGAGGGTCCTTTTTGGGTGCTAGCCGGAGCACTCATGCCCTCTATCTTAATTGAGATTGGCTACAACTCCAACCCCAAAGAGTCTAAGCGCCTCCAAGACAAAACTTACCAACAATTTCTAGCAAAAGGGATTGCCAATGGCATCCAAAGCTTTTTTGAAAAAAACTATTGATCTCTCTATGAAAAAGCCCAACACCTATAAGTTGGTGCTCTCCTCAGTCTTTTTTGTCCTCTTTGTGATCACTGCTCTAGCCTTGATTCTCTCAGCATTCCAACGCAATTTCTCCCAACTTTTTGCCATTTTCAACGAACCCGGGCATTTTTACGCCATCTTGATCTCCATTTTTTATATCTGTGGCATTTTGATGTCCTTTGGGTATTTTATCGCCACTAGACGCAAGCACTCTTTATTTATTCCCAAATTACTAGCCCTAGCCGGCTGTGTTTTTTTTTTGTTATCTCTTTTTGTTTAACCAGGTAAAGCCCAACAACGCACCCCCATTCTCTTTCTTCTTCTCTCTTTTTTTTTACCTAGCTTTTTTGGGTTTGGGGTTATGGCGTTTTTTGGCTAGATGGCATGCGCCTAGCTCCGCTTGGATCAAATATTTGATTTTTTTTGCACCCTCCATGAATGTCTGTTTGATTATACTCTTTGCCTCTAGCTTCCAACCCTATTTGCTCAAACACCATTGGCATGCATGGGTGGATTTTGCTCTTTTTGGTTTCAATCTTGCCTTTTTAATCGCCGTGTTAGCCAAAAGAAAAGAATATTTTGGAATCTACGAATATGCTAATTTATTGGTTCTCATCGCCGGCATTGTAACTTTTATGTTGAGCGCGCATGTGATCTGGCAAGTCGATCGTTACAATGATGCTAGATGGGCTTTTTATTTGTTGGGCTTTTTGGGGTGGTATGGGGAGTGGATGTATTTGAGCTTTAAAAACGGCGCACCTTCCTAATACCCTTAAAAAGAAGTTGTCTGTAAAAACAACGCAAAGAAAACTCTTCCTTAGCCCCCATTTTATAATGGATGTGTTTGAGGTAGTGTAAAATCTGTTGCCGATTAAGCTGACTCTCTTGGGCTTTTTGCTCTAAAATATAGTAGGGGATTTTTATAGGTCTCTTGTAAAAGGCATGCGCTATTTGTGTGTAAAACTCACCATGTGCTTGGTAACAAAAACGCCCAAAGACAAATGGCAAACTGGTTTTGGCATGCCAGAGCGCGGCTAAATCCACAAACTCTGCTTTTTCTTGGTAATAAAAGCGTAAAGCCTTATCCCCAATCAGCACTTGCCCCTTTAGCCCCAAAACTTGGCAGAGGGCATTCGAAGTTGCTGATTGTGTATCAATCCCTTCATCTTGTAGCACCACAAGTACACTTAAAACTTTCTTGTAGCCAATGATCGCACAGGGTGTAACTTGTTTTTTACGCCACGCTGCATAGCCGGCAATGGAGGAGATAAAGCCCGCATCTATGCGCCTAAAGAGAAAATCTTGATTGAGCTTAGCAGGATAAGTTTTTCTGTGATTTAAAAATTGTTTAAAACTTACAGGGGTCGGGTAGGCCTTGATAAAGACATCAAAGGGGAGCAAGTTCAAGTAATCAATCTTTCCAAAGCGCATTTTAAGACCTTTAAAGAATTAGCAAATCTTACACAAAAAACACAACGAAAAAAGGCGGGTTTTCATGTGTCTTGTCAAAAACATAGCCAAGTTATTATATACTAAAAGCCTATTTCAAAAGGAGTGATCATGCAAACATTCATCCAAGAATACAAAACCATCGAGCAGGAGCGCGCACAAGAGAATATCCCCCCCTTACCCTTAAACGCCAAACAGGTTAAAAGCGTGCTAGACATTCTTTTGCACTCTAAGGACATGCAAGAATGCGCTTTGGCTAAGGATTTATTGATTCAGCGCGTGAGCCCGGGCGTGGATGAGGGCGCACAGGTTAAGGCGCAGTTTCTAGGTCAGATTGCGCTTAAAAAAATAGAGTGTCCGCACTTTAGCCCCCTTGAGGCGGTGGAGTATCTAGGCACCATGCTAGGGGGCTATAATGTTGCGCCCCTAATAGAAGCCCTGCAAAGTAGCGATGTTGCAATCGCTAAGCAAGCCTGCAAGGCGTTAAAATCCACGCTTTTAGTCTATAACTCTTTTGAAACCATCGCTAATTTGAGTAAGAGCAACGCTCTAGCCAAAGAGGTTTTAGAGTCGTGGGCGAACGCCGAGTGGTTTTTGAATAAACCCGCCCTGCCTGAAAAGCTGGAGCTGTGCGTGCTTAAAATTGATGGGGAGACCAATACGGACGATTTGAGTCCGGCTAGCGATGCCTTCACAAGGAGCGACATCCCACTACACGCCAACGCCATGCTCAAAAACCGCATAGAGAATTACCAAGAGAGGTTAGCCAATATCAAGTCTAAGGGCGTGCCGGTGGTGTATGTGGGCGATGTGGTCGGCACGGGCAGTTCGCGTAAGAGCGCGACTAACTCTATCATGTGGCATTTTGGACAAGATATTCCCTATGTGCCCAATAAGCGCACGGGGAGCGTGGTGATCGGAGGGGTCATTGCCCCGATTTTCTTTGCCACTTGTGAAGATAGTGGCGCACTGCCCCTAGTTGCCGATGTGAAAGACTTGCATGAGGGCGACATCATTGAGGTGTATCCTTACAAGGGTGAGATTTACAAGCAGGGGCAGGTGGTGAGCACCTTTAAACTCGAGCCCACCACCCTAGCCGATGAATACCGCGCCGGGGGGCGTATCGCCTTGATCATTGGGCGGGGCTTGACCAACAAGGCGCGCAAATTCTTAGGGCTAGGTCCCTCAGAAGTCTTTGCCAAACCCCAACAACCCGCAGAGAGTCATAAAGGCTACACCCTAGCCCAAAAAATGGTCGGGCGTGCGTGCGCCCTTGAGGGTGTGCGCCCCGGGGCTTATTGCGAGCCCATCACCACCACTGTGGGCAGTCAAGACACCACGGGGGCGATGACTAGAGATGAGGTTAAAGAACTTGCCAGCCTTAGTTTTGAAGCCGATTTTGTCTTACAATCTTTCTGCCACACAGCCGCCTATCCTAAACCCTCCGATGTGAGCTTGCAAGCCACTCTGCCGGAGTTTTTTACCAGTAGGGGCGGGGTGGCGCTCAAGCCTAAAGATGGGATTATTCACTCTTGGCTCAATCGCATGGGCTTGCCCGATACACTAGGCACAGGGGGGGATAGCCATACGCGTTTCCCCATTGGGATTAGTTTCCCTGCTGGGAGTGGATTAGTGGCTTTTGCTGCGGTTACAGGCACCATGCCCTTGAATATGCCCCAATCCGTGTTGGTGCGCTTTAAGGGAGAAATGCAACCGGGCATCACCCTAAGAGACTTGGTCAATGCCATCCCCTATTATGCGATCAAACAGGGCTTGCTCACTGTGGAGAAAAAGGGCAAGAAAAATATCTTCAATGGCAAGATTTTAGAGATCGAGGGCTTGGGCAATATCAAGATTGAACAGGCTTTTGAGTTTAGCGATGCGAGCGCAGAGAGGAGTGCTGCCGCCTGCACTGTGCGCCTCAATAAAGAACCTATCATTGAGTATCTGAGCTCTAACATTCAGCTCATTGAGCAGATGATTGCCAGTGGCTACGAGCACAAAGAAACCCTCAAAAGACGGGCGCAAAAAATGCAAGAGTGGATTGACAACCCCGTGTTATTAGAGCCCGATCCAGATGCGGAGTACGCCGCCGTGATTGAGATCGATCTTAATGAGATCACAGAGCCCATTTTGGCATGCCCTAACGATCCGGACGATGTGGCGACTTTAAGTGAGGTGCTCAATAACCCCAAACGCCCCCAAAAGATTGATGAGGTCTTTATTGGGAGTTGTATGACCAATATTGGGCATTTTAGAGCCTTTGGCGAAATCGTCAAGGGAGCAGGGGCATCCCCTATTCGCCTTTGGGTGGTGCCCCCCACCAAGATGGACGAGCAACAACTCATCAAAGAGGGGTATTTTTCTATCTTTGGGGCTGCTGGGGCGCGCACAGAGGTGCCGGGGTGTAGCTTGTGCATGGGCAATCAAGCACGGGTGCGCGATAATGCCGTGGTGTTCTCCACTTCTACGCGCAATTTTGACAACCGCATGGGCAAGGGCGCGCAGGTGTATTTGGGCAGTGCGGAGCTGGGGGCGGTGTGTGCGCTTTTGGGTAAAATCCCTACCCCTAGCGAGTATCTAGGATTAGTGGCTGAAAAGCTAGAAGCGCGCCGCGAGGAGATTTATCGCTATATGAATTTTCACCTCATGGAGCCCATGGCACTTTAAAGAGCCTTTAAGCGCAACCTTAGCTATTTTCCCTAAGATAGGGGGTTTTTATGAAAGGGTTGCGTTGTGGATTTGGATTGGCAATTTATGTACCACGCCTTGCCTCTTTTTGAGCGTGGGCTTTTTATCACTCTTGAGATTTCCTTTTGGGGTGTTTTGGGGGCAACTCTTCTAGGTTTTGGCGTGGCTTTGTGTCTGTTCTTTAAGCCTAAGTTTTTAGCCAGCTTTGCTAAAATCTACACAGAATTAGCCCGAAACACCCCCCTACTCATCCAACTCTTCTTCTTATACTATGGTTTACACGAGGTGGGGCTTTCCCTTAGTGCCTTGCAATGTGCCGTGCTGGGCGTGATCTTTTTGGGTGGGGCGTATATGGCGGAGAGTTTTTTACTCGGACTAAAAGCTCTAAGCAAGGTGCAAATGGAGAGTTCCTTGAGTTTAGGGCTTTCTAAGTGGCAGAGTTTGTATTTTGTGCTCTTGCCCCAAAGTCTAGCGATCTCTTTGCCCTCACTTGGAGCCAATACGATTTTTTTACTCAAGGAAACTTCTGTGGTGAGCGCAATTGCTCTAGCAGACTTAATGTTTGTGGCTAAAGATTTGATTGGCATTTATTACAAGACCAATGAGGCTTTAATATTATTGGTATTTGCTTACTTGGTTGTGTTATTGCCCTTAAGTGGGCTGTTTGTGGCTTTGGAGAAATATTATAAGAAAAAGATATGTTAGAAATTTTAAATCTCTTTAATGCGGATAATTTAGCCCGCTTGGGCGAGGGGTTGGCAACGACTTTAAGCCTTGCCCTGATCTCTATTGTGTTTTCTTTAGTGGGCGGGGTTGGCTTGGGGGTGGTGATGGCTTTTGGGGGTAAAATCGTGCGCACTCTGTGCCGTGTGTATTTAGAGAGTGTGCGTATCATTCCGCTTTTGGTGTGGCTCTTTATTGTGTATTTTGGGCTGGCATCTGTATTTGATTTGCACATTGAGGCGTTTGTGGCGGGAGTGGTGGTCTTTGCGCTGTGGGGAGTGGCGGAGATGATGGACTTAACAAGGGGGGCTTTAACTTCTATCTCTAAACACCAAAGCCAAAGTGCAAAGGCCCTAGGTTTAACGGCCCTACAAACCACTTTGTATATTCTCTTCCCCCAAGCTTTTTTGGCGTTATTGCCTTCCAGCGTGAATTTATTCACCCGCATGATCAAAACCACCGCCCTAATCTCTCTCATCGGGGCGATTGACGTACTCAAAGTGGGGCAACAAATTATAGAGGTGCATGTAATCAGCATGCCCCATGCGAGTTTTTATGTCTATGGCTTGATCTTTGTACTCTACTTTGTGCTTTGCTATCCCCTCTCTTATTTGAGCCAACGCCTAGAGAGAAAATACCAACACCATCGAGGCTAAATGGCAATTTTGCAAACCATCCAATTACAAAAGTATTATGGCGATCATGTGGTGTTAAAGGGCATTGATTTTAGTCTCAACAAGGGGGAGGCGGTGGTGATTTTAGGGCCTAGTGGGTGTGGGAAAAGCACCTTTTTAAGGTGCTTGAATGGCTTAGAAGAAATCCAAGGGGGGCAGATTTTCTTTAATCATCAAGAGATCAGCGCGCCCAAGACCAATTGGAATCAAATACGCCAAAAGATTGGCATGGTGTTTCAAAATTACGAATTATTCCCGCATTTAAGCGTGTTGCAAAATATTTTATTAGCCCCTCTCAAGGTGCAAAAACGCGCCAAAGAGGAAGTGCAAGAGCAGGCGATCGGCCTTTTAAAGCGCGTGGGGTTAGAACACAAAAAGGGGGCCTACCCGCGGGAGTTAAGCGGGGGGCAAAAGCAAAGAGTGGCCATTGTGCGCGCGCTGTGCATGCAACCAGAAGTGATGCTTTTTGATGAGGTTACGGCTAGTCTCGATCCTGAGATGGTGAAAGAGGTGCTAGAAGTCATTTTAGAGTTGGCGCAAGAGGGGATGAGCATGGTCATTGTTACCCATGAAATGAAATTTGCCCGCAAAGTGGCGCATAGAATTGTGTTTTTTGATCAGGGCGTGGTGGTGGAGGAAAATGATCCAAATGCCTTTTTTGAAAATCCAAAGTCTGAACGCGCGCAGAAATTTTTAGAAATTTTTAATTTCTTGGGGGGCTGTTAAATTTTTATTGCTAGAATGAACCCTCATTTTTTGGAATATGAGGAGCGGTCATGCGTGGTTTGAAAATTGCGGGTGTTTTGATGGCGTTGGTGGCGTTTCTTGTGGCAGGCTGTTCGGATCACAAAGCCCATGCCAAAGAAGATAGTCTAGCACTCATTAAAAAACGGGGGGTGTTGAAGGTGGGCGTGTTTAGCGACAAACCCCCCTTTGGTTATATGGACAGCAAGGGGCAGTTCCAAGGCTTTGATGTTTATATCGCTAGACGCATGGCTAAGGATTTGCTGGGCGATGAGAAAAAGATAGAGTTTATCCCTGTGGAGGCAGCTGCACGGGTGGAGTTTTTGAAGTCCAATAAGGTTGATGTGATCATGGCCAATTTTACCAAGACCAAAGAACGCGCGGTAGTGGTGGATTTTGCCAAGCCTTATATGAAAGTGGCTTTGGGGGTGGTGTCTAAAAATGGAGAAATTAAAAAGATTGAGGATTTGAATGGCAAGCAACCCTTAATTGTGGATAAGGGCACAACTGCTGATTTTTATTTTTCCAAGCACTATCCTAAAATCCCTCTGCTCAAATACGACCAAAATACCGAAACTTTTCTAGCACTCAAGAACAACCGCGGGGTAGCCCTAGCCCATGACAACACGCTTTTATTTGCTTGGGTGAAGAAAAACCCCGAGTTTAAAGTGGGTATCCCCTCTCTAGGCGATCAAGATGTCATTGCTCCAGCGGTCAAAAAAGGTGATAAGGCTTTGTTGGAGTGGCTTAACAAAGAGGTGGATACACTCACCAAGAGTGGTTTTTTCAAACAAGCTTACGATGCCACTTTGAAGCCTATTTATGGCGATGATGTCGATCCCAAGAGCGTGATCTTCGAGTAGATTTTAGCCCCTTCTTGGGGCAAGTGTTACCAAAAATTCTTTTCATATTAACTTCTGACAAAGCTGTATGTCGCTATCATTATCACTACTTTGACTTTGAGGAATGTTCATGTTGTTCAAGAAGAAAAAAGAAGATGATTCTGCCCAACTTTTAAATCAGGAGAATGAGGAGTTGAGGGCAATTTACAAGGCCGTAAATCGTTCAACCGCTTTGATTGAGTTTGATACGCAAGCACGGGTCATTAGTGCCAATGATAACTTTCTAAAGGTGATGGGTTATTCGCTAGAGGAGATTAAAGGCAAACCCCATGCCATCTTTTGTGATGCAGAGTATGTCAATGCCCCCGAGTATCGTAAAAATTGGGATCAACTCAGATCGGGGCAGTTCTTGCGGGGGAGATTTAAACGCTACACCAAACAGGGCGAGGCGGTTTTTTTAGAAGCAAGCTACAACCCTGTTTTTGATGCATCGGGCAAGGTGTATAAAGTCATCAAGTTTGCTCAAGATATCACAGCGCGATCTTTGGAATTTAATGACTTAAAGGCTATCCATGATGCGGTGAATCGCTCTATGGCATTAATTGAGTTTGATCTAGGCCTCCATGTCCTCACCGCTAATGAGAATTTTTTAACGCTTATGGGTTACACTTTAGACGAGATTGTGGGTAAACACCATTCAACATTTGTTGAACCAGAATATGCCGCCAGCTCCACTTACGCGCAAAATTGCAAAAAGGTTGTTTCGGGAAATTTTATCAGTGGTACTTTCAAGCGTCTCACTAAAAACAAACGCCTTGTTTATTTGGAAGCCACTTATAACCCCGTTTTTGATGAGAGTGGCAAAATTTATAAAATTGTCAAAATTGCCAACGATGTAACACACAAAGAGGACAGCAACCAAGAAAAATTTAATATGATTGTGGATCTCATCAAGGAAAACCAACAGCTCACCAGCAATGGGAGTGCGATGATTGAAAAAACGACAGATAATATCCAAGATGTAGCCGATGCCATGAAGAACAACACACATTTGGTGAATACCTTAAGCGCGCAATCTGAATCCATCTCTTCTATCACCCAGACCATTAAAGACATCGCCGATCAAACCAATTTATTAGCCTTGAACGCCGCCATAGAGGCCGCGCGTGCGGGCGAACACGGGCGCGGGTTTGCAGTGGTGGCTGATGAAGTGCGTAAACTAGCCGAGAGAACGGGCAAATCGGTCGCAGAGATCGGGGCGATCATCGGCTCGATTCGCGAGATCACTTCCCAAGTGGTGGTGAATATCACCGCTGGCATGGCATCTGCGGATAAAACTGTGGAATTATCCTATCAAAGCAAATCTTTAATGGATCAAATCAAAATTGCTAGCGACAATGTCGCGCAAAAAATGGGTGTTTAAAGGAAAAACATGGCAACTTCTCAAAAACCACTGACCGTAGTCTTAGAAGCTTTATCTTTGGGCAAACGCCATAAATTAGATGCGTTGGAAGAATTTGTTGATCTGGTCTCTTACCCGGGGACTCCTCAAGAACTAGTCTTGGAGCGCGCCAAAGATGCAGAGATCATCATTTTAAATAAAGTTAAGCTGAGTGGGGACATGCTCAAAGCCCTTAAAAGGCTCAAATGTATTTGTATCACCGCAACGGGCATGAACATGATTGATTTGGATGTGGCCAAAGAGTTGGGTATTCAGGTTAAAAATGTGGTGGGTTATTCCACCCATAGTGTTACCATGCACACCTTTGCGCTTGCCTTTAGCTTGCTCTCCAATATGCCCTACTACGATCACTATTGCAAGAGTGGGGAATATTGCAATAGCGAGCTTTTTTCGCATTTTAATAAGGATTTGATGTCCTTAGAAAACAAAGAATGGGGGATTGTGGGGCTGGGCAATATTGGCAAAAATGTCGCACGCTGTGCTAGTGCTTTTGGTGCGCACGTGAGTTACACTTCTACAAGTGGGCACAATTCTGATCCCACCTATCCCCAAAAATCCTTAGAGACCCTGCTCAAAACTAGCGATGTGATCAGCATCCACGCTCCGCTCAATGAGAAGACTCATAATCTCATCCACGCCCAACACTTCCCGCTACTCAAAAATAAAGCAATCTTGATCAATGTCGGGCGGGGGGGGATTGTCAATGAAGAGGAGCTAGCCCAAGCCCTTAAAACTCAGGACTTTTACTATGCTAGCGATGTCTTTGAGCAAGAACCCATGCGCGCTGATCACCCCTTTTTAGATCCCACAATACAGCCCAAACTTTTACTCACTCCCCACATCGCGTGGGGTTATGGCGACACCATTAAAAAACTCATCGCTGCCACGATTGAAAATGTCAGGGACTATTTAAAAGGGCGTGCTTAAGGGCTTGGGCACCAACTACCTTGTTGTATAACCCTTAATCTTGTTCTTAGTGCCCTTATACTATACTCTGAGCCAAGACTAAATGAGAGAAAGAGAGTGTGGTATTTTTCCAAATTTTCAAGGTTTGCTAGGGTTAGCGGGGGGTTTTGGCACTTTGTTTTAGGGCTTGGTATGGTGTTAGCAGTGGCACAGGGAGCAGACTCTAAAGTGGAATCTGTAACCGGTCAAGGAGGTTCTAGTGCTAAGAACCTAGACAAATACGTTAAAGAAGCTCTAGGCAAATCCAAGAAAGAACATCAAGAGTCCCCCAAACGCTCTCAAGATCAGGAGAAGGGCAAACAGGCTAACAGGTCAGGGTCTTCCAAAAAAACACCTAGCCAAGATTTAGCAGAAGGCAGGGCAGATAACATCGTGGGCGGGATTGCTATCACGGTCAATAACGATCCGATCACGCTTTATCAAATTGAAACCCAAGAGAGAGAACAGCATGTGAGTCGCCAACAAGCCATTAATGCCTTGATTCTCCAGCGTATCCAAGCCCAAGAGATCAAGCGCCTAAAAATTGACATTGAAGATGACAAGATCGATGCTGAGATTGAGAATATCGCACGGCACAATGGCATGGACACTCAAGATTTTATGCGGACCTTAGCCGGAGAGGGCATTAACCCAAGTGCCTACCGCGCCCAGCTCAAAAAACAGCTTGAGACACGGGAACTTTTGCGCAATATTTTGCTCTTTAATGTCAATACCAATAGCGAAACCAAAATGCGCGAGTATTACAACGCCCACAAAGATGAATTTAGCATCCCTAGTGAGATCATCACGATTCGCTACATGGCCAAGGATACTAAAACACTCACCCAAGCCCTTGAAAATAGAAATGTGGAAATTCCCGGGGTTACGCACAATGAAGAAAAAATCCATGTCAAATCTTTAAACCCGCAGATCGCCCAAATGTTTCTCTCCACCAAGGAGAATATGTTCACGCCAATTTTGAATGCGGGTGGGGGGAACTATGTTTCTTTTTTTATCAAACAAAAACTGGGCAAAGAAAATGTATCTTTTAATCAGGCTAGAAACTTCATTGCCGGCAAACTTATTGAGGACCAACAAGACAAAATTCTAGCCGAATATTATGAGAAGTTACGGGTTAAGGCAAAAATCAAGTTTTTACGCCAATAGAGCAAGTCTGTGGAGCAATTAGCGTTCATCTATAAAGACTCGCTCTTTAGTGTCGCCATCTTGGTTTTCATCATTGGGAGTGTAATCTTGATGGATTATTTCCGCTCTGCTCTAGCACACCGCCGTAACCTTAAAACCCTCAATGCGCTTTCTCTCTCCTATTCTCAAGTGGAATTAGCTTATGAGGTCCAACAACTCTTGGCTAAAGAGCAAGAAAATGCCCTAGAGGTCTTGGGTTTTAAGACTTGGATGTTTTTGGCTAAACATTATGCTAAATACGGCAATAGCGAACAGGCGATTAAAATCTATTTGGTTTTATTACCCAAATACCAAAACGATCGCATCGCCATTTTAGAGAGTCTAGCCAAAGCCTACATTGATATGGGCTATGTGCAAAAGGCGCGTGATATTTTAATCGAGGTTTTGCGTATCGATCCGGGTAACACCCACGCCCTACATGCCATGGTACAAGCTCATGAAATCATGTGCGAGCCCAAAAAAGCCTTGCAAGTCTTGGAATGCTTGGATGAGCTAGGGACCAGCGGTTTAGCCGACACCTATTATTACTTGCAAATGCAAATTTTGATCGAGCAGGATTTGGGTCTTGAGGATAAGAGTTTTGCCATTCTCACACTGGGACACCAACAACCCAAACTCTATAAGCTGGCACTCAGGCATTGCAAAAGCCACCACAAGCCTCTATTCTTACAAGAAATCACCTCCTTAGAAGAGGCAATGCCCTACATAGACCTCCTATGGGATATTAAAAAAGAAGAGATTCAACCTTTTTTAGAGAGTTTGCACCCCAAGCTTTTAGAGGTGTTTGTGGCAAAGGGGTATGTGGAGGGGGTGTGCGATACGCTAGAGTTAGAGATTTTTAAAACTTTCCATGCCAAATACCAAATCAATTTGAATTTTAGTTACCAATGTTCTTTTTGTAAAAGTCTCTCCCCCTTTGAGAGTTACCGCTGTTTGGTTTGCACACAGATAGGCCCCAAAGAGGTGATTTTGGGCATCGAAAAACACCCCAATGACTATAGCAAGAATAGCAATTTGAATTAGGAGGTTCGATGAAATGTATTGAGCTTTTTTGTGATGGGTCGTCTTTGGGTAATCCGGGCTTTGGGGGTTATTGTGCCATCTTGCGTTATCAGGGTGTGGAGAAGATCATTGCCGGATCAGAGAGCTACACGACCAATAATCGCATGGAACTTAGGGCCGTGAATGAAGCTTTAAAAGTCCTTAAAGAACCATGCCAAATTGCCCTTTATAGTGATTCGACCTATGTTTGCTATGGGATTAGCCGTTGGCTAGTAGCATGGGTGCTTAAGGACTTCGCTAAGGTCAAAAACGCCGATCTGTGGCGTGAATTTGTGAGCTTGCGTGCCCCGCATGAAATCAGCACCCATTGGATAAGAGGGCATAGCGGGCATGCTCAAAATGAAAAATGCGACAGGCTGGCTAGGGAACAAGCCTTGCAGCACAAAATCGCCAATAAGGGGCAATGAGATGTTACAAACACTTCAAGAATGCTTGGGTTATGTTTTTAAGGACGCAGAGTTGCTCCAACAAGCCTTAACGCACAGGAGTGCCAAAGCCCACAAAAATAACGAACGCTTGGAGTTTTTGGGCGATGCGGTGTTGGATTTGGTGGTGGCTGAGATTTTATTTGCGCGTTTTGAGGATTTGCAAGAAGGCGATCTCTCTAAAATGCGCGCCTCGTTGGTCAATGAAAAGGCTTTTTTTAAACTAGCCTTACTTTTAAATTTGCAAGATCACATTTTAATTTCAGCCGCTGAAGCCAATAACCACGGACATACTAAACCCTCCATTCTTGCCAGTGCCTTTGAGGCTTTGATGGGGGCGATTTACCTAGAAAGCGGACTAGAGCCCGTTAAAACCTTGATGCAAAAGCTTTTTAGGCAAGCCTACCCCAATCTTTCTCTTCAAGAGCTTTTCATGGACTATAAAAGCGCATTGCAAGAACTCACCCAAGCGCGCTTTAAGGTCGTACCCACTTACACGCTCAAAAATGAGAGCGGTCCTGATCATGCCAAACAATTTGAGATGCAAATTTTTATCTTAAATAAACTCTATGGCACCTGCAAGGCTAGTAGCAAGAAGCAAGCCGAACAGCTTTGCGCCCAAGTGGCTTACCAGCAATTAAAGGAAATGCCATGAATACTTTGGGTCGGGTCTTAAGACTAACCACCTTTGGCGAATCGCATGGGCTAATGGTGGGGGGCATTTTAGAGGGCGTGCCTGCAGGGCTGGTGTTGGATATGGATTTGATACAAGTCGAGGTTGATCGGCGTAAAAGCATGCATGTCTTCACCACACCCAGACAAGAGCCAGATAGGATTGAATTGGTGAGCGGGGTTTTTGAGGGCAAGAGCACGGGCGCACCCATCGCCTTGCTGGTGCATAACCACAATATCAAAAGTAAAGACTATGACAACCTCAGAGAGAGTTTTAGACCCGGGCATGCTGATTTCACCACTTTTTCCAAATACGGACTTAGGGATCACAGAGGCGGGGGGCGTAGCTCAGCTAGAGAGAGTGTCATTAGAGTGGGTGCAGGTGCGATTGCCAAACTTTTATTACAAGAGTTAGGGCTAGAGGTGGTGGGGGGGGTTTTTAGCATAGGGGGTATTGAGGCTAAGGCGATTGATTTTGATTTTGCCAAACAGAGCGTGATTTTTTCTTTAAGCCCTGAAGTGGAGGCACAACAAAAACAAGCCATCTTGGAAGCCAAACAAAAAGGGGATAGCCTTGGGGGCGTGGTGTTGGTGCAAGCTAGAGCACATGCCAATTTGCTAGGTTTGGGGCAACCGCTGTATGACAAGCTCGATGCGCGCATTGCGGGCGTGATGATGGGGCTTAATGGGGTCAAAGGAGTTTTTATAGGTGATCCGCATGTCTCTAGCATGCAAGGGAGCCACTATAACGACCCGATCAGCCCACAAGGGTTTAAGAGTAATCATAGCGGGGGGATTTTAGGGGGTCTTGGCAATGGATCGGATTTGGTGGTGTGGGTGCATTTTAAACCTACTTCCAGTATCGCACACCAACAAGAGAGTATCAACACGCAAGGGCAAGCCGTGCATTTGGAGCTTAAGGGCAGGCATGACCCTTGTATTGCCATTCGGGGGAGTGTAGTGTGTGAGAGTTTGCTAGCCTTGATCTTAGCAGATTTCTTGCTTTTAAACTTGGGATCGCAACTAAACACGCTCAAGGGCTTTTATCGCAAGGCTTGAGTTTTGTTGTGGATTTTGTGCTACAATAGATGAAACCATCCAAAAAGGGGATCGCATGCAGGAGATCAATTCCCAAACCTCTAGAACTAGGAGGACCCGGGCTAGAAACAACCAGAGTAGCACGCAGGGTATGTATCAAAGCTTAGAGTCGGGAAAAAATCGTGTCCAAGCAAAATCTCTTGATTCTAAGCAAATGCTCTTAGAGCTAGAAGAGGGGGCGTTTGATCCCAAAGAGGCATGGTTTATGCAAGATGAGCAAAATCACCGCTATGTGGTGATCCCAGAAGCTTTGCTCCAACACATTGTACGCATGATCCAAAAAGCCTATGAAGATAAGATCGTGGTGGAGCTTGAAAGGGATATGGCAACCCTTACGCCGATTGATTTTGCCGATGCAATGGCGGTTGTTTTTAAAAAGCTAGAAGCCATGCGTGGGAGTGATGGGAGCTTGCCTAAGATTTCCTCGCTTGATTTTGTCAAACAGGTCAAAAAGCAACACCCCAACCTCTTTTTTAATTTCTCTGAATTTTTAGAGGAGAAAAAGCAAGAGGGTTTGGACTTAGATAATCTACAAATTCCCTTTTAAAATGCCAGCCCCCCAAACCCTTGATTTCCAAAAATACGCCTCTTACTCCAAACCCGGACCCCGCTACACCAGCTACCCTACGGCAGTGGAGTTTTCTAGCCAGTTTCAAGAGATGGACTTGATCCAAGCCTTCCAAAGAAGCGATCCGCAAATCCCCCTATCACTTTACTTCCATTTACCCTTTTGCAAGAGCGCGTGCTATTTTTGTGCGTGCAATGTGATCTACACCAATAGCCAGCGTAAAAAAGAACGCTACATCGGCTATCTTGAGAAAGAATTGGCACTTTTAAAGCGGTATTTAGACACGCATAAAGAAGTGGTGCAGTTACACTTTGGCGGGGGCACGCCCACTTTTTTTAGTGCCACGCAATTAAAACGCATTATCCAAGATATCTTCCACACCTTCCCTAATTTTGCCCCCCATGCCGAATTGGCATGCGAGATCGATCCGCGCCATTTTGAGCGCGCCCAAATGGAGGTTTTACACCAATACGGGTTTAACCGCCTAAGCTTTGGGGTGCAAGATTTTGATTTACAGGTGCAACAAGCGATCAACCGCTTGCAGAGCTTTGAGTTGGTACAAGAAAAAGTCTCTTTGGCTCGGGAATTTGGCATCAATTCGATCAATTTTGATCTCATCTATGGTCTGCCCTTCCAGACTTTGGCTAGTTTTGAGCAAACGCTTGTAAAAACCCTAGATCTCAACCCCGATCGCTTGGCGATTTTTAACTACGCCCATGTGCCTTGGGTCAAGCACACCATGAAAATTGACCCCACCACCCTGCCCAGCCCAAAGCAAAAATTAGAACTCTTGCAGTTTTTAATTGGGTTTTTAAAGGCACGGGGCTATGAGATGATTGGCATGGATCACTTCGCCAAAAAAGATAATGAACTTTATCTTGCCTTGCAAAACAAACAGCTCAGACGCAATTTTCAAGGTTACACCACCCAGAAATTTTCCCAAACCATCGGCGTTGGGGTTACTAGCATTGGTGAGGGGTTGGATTATTACACCCAAAACTTTAAGGATTTAAAACGCTACGAGCAGGCTTTGGATAGCGGTCATTTGCCTGTGGAGCGGGGTTTTAGACTGAGTAGAGAAGATGAGCTAAGAAAAGAAGTCATTATGCACTTGATGAATAATTTAGAGCTCAATTTTAGTGCCATTGAAAGGAGTTTTGGGATTGATTTTAAAGAGCACTTTAAGCAAGCTTTGGAGGCTTTAAAACCCTACGAGCAAGAGGGCTTGGTTATTTTGGATCAAGACGGGCTGAAAACCAGCGCAACGGGGGCGATGCTGGTGCGCAATATTGCTATGTTCTTTGATGCCTACCTAGGGGATCAACATAAAGACAAACGCTTTAGCCAAACCCTTTAATGTTGCGCCCACAGAGTTATTAGAAGAAATCAAGAGGGTAACGCAGGCTTGCGTGAAGTGCGGGAAATGTGTCCCTAGTTGCACGATTTATCGCATCCATAAGGACGAGACCACCTCTCCACGTGGGTTTTTGGACTTGATCGCCCAAGTCAAGCAAGAGAGTTTGGAGTTTAGCCCCGATGTGAAGGGCATTTTTGATACTTGTTTTTTGTGCACCACTTGCGTGCAAGTCTGCCCCTTGCATTTGCCCATTGATGTGATGATTGAAAAGGTGCGCTATTTGAGCACCGCCAAACACCCCATCAGCTGGCATAAAAAACTCTATTTTTTCTTGTTGCGCCACCCAAAGCTGATGGATTTTGTCTTTTCTTTTTGCCATGTCCTAGCCCCGTGTGCCTTCAAACAAGAAAATGACAAGCTCAAATGGCGTTTCAAATGGCGCGCTAAAAACCCCAACTTAAGCCTCTTGCAAAAACGCGCCTTTTTCCCCTTTGCCTCCAAGAGTTTTTTAAACAGCCACCCACCAGAAATCACGCCCCAAAACCCACCAGATCGGCCCGTTAGAAAAGTAGGGATCTTCATTGGGTGCTTGGGGAATTACAATTACCCCAATGTGGGTAAAAGTTTGCTCTCTTTGCTGGACAAACTAGGAATTGGGGTGATCTTACCCCAACAAGTTTGTTGCGGTGCGCCAGCCTATTTTAGTGGAGATGCCAAGAGTGCCCTTTTTCTAGCCCAAAAAAATACCGCCTCTCTAGCTAACATCGCTCCCCAAGTAGAAGCAATCTTGGTCCCTGAAGCCACTTGCATTAGCATGCTCAAAAAAGATTACCCCCATGTGTTCAAAAATATTCCCGATCTTAAGGATCGTCAAGAGTGGCTAGACAAATTCAGCACCATTCAGGACAAGCTACAACTAGCCTCTGCATTTCTAGCCCAGTACACCGCCCTAATAGATTTACTCAAACAACGCCCCAAAAGCCCTTTGAGCTTGACCTATCACGATCCTTGCCATGCCAAAAAGGTTTTAGGGGTTTATGCAGAGCCGCGCATGCTTTTACAAACCAACCACCAAATCATTGAAATGCAGGAGAGCGATCGCTGTTGTGGCTTTGGGGGGGTGAGCATGCAAAGCGAGCACTACTCCTTGACTCTCCAAGCTGGTCTGCCCAAAGCCCGTGATATTGTGAGCACCCACGCCCAAATTGTGAGTGCGGAATGTTCGGCGTGTCGGGTGCAACTCAATAACGCCCTAGAGCAAATTGACGCGCCCACGCAATTTTTGCACCCCTTAGAACTCTTGGATCGGGTTTTGGCATAAAATTTTTCTCTTTAAACGGCAAATGCCCAAATCTTAAAAAAAATATGCTAGAATAAGGGGAAATCATTAACATTCATTGAAAAGAGGATTATATGAGAAAAACATTCTACGCCTTAGTATCCAGTGCTGTAGCACTGAGCGGTTCGCTCACGACTCTGAGCGCAGAGAGGAGCGCATGGTATGTGGGTGCGAGTTATCAAGTTGGGCAAGCGGGGCAGACGATCACGAACAAGAGTGGTAATCCTTTGTTGCAGATCCATACTCTCCCTACTGGGACTTACCATTATTTGGCCGTGATGCAGGGATTGGGTGTTAGCGTGGGCTATAAGCAGTTTTTGGGTAAGAAAAAATGGTTTGGTCTGCGTTATTACGGGTTTTTTGACTATGGACATGCCGTTTTTGGGGCTAATGCACTAACTTGTCCATCAGGCACAACGATGAGCAGTGTCAATACTCCTACTGCTGGTGGTGCTTCGCCTTGTCCAGCTGTTGCTAACCTCTCAGACATGTTCACCTATGGTGTGGGAATCGACACGCTTTACAATGTGATCAACAAGCAAGATGTCACTTTTGGCTTTTTCTTTGGAGCGGCCATTGCGGGTAACTCTTGGGGCAACACAACAAAACACTTCATGGTCGAGCGGGGTCTAGGAGGCAAAATCGATCCAGCGATCTTCCAATTTTTGTTCAACGCCGGTTTACGCACCGCCATTGGCAAGCACCAAGAATTTGACTTTGGGGTCAAAATCCCGACCATCAACGACTACTATTTCTACAGCAAAGAAGGCTTGGCTTTCACTTACCGCCGCCAATACAGCCTCTATGCTGGGTACCGCTACAACTTCTAACTTGCCTCTTGGCTAGCCCTCTTGCTAGCCAACCTCCCTTCACACCTTAGAATCTAAAAATCCGGGACGATAAAAACGCTCTCTTGCGTGGAAGTGATGCTGGGATCATCTGTGCTGTAAGCTTTGATCGCGATGGGCAAAATTCCGCGTTTGGCGTGGGTAACATCGTGTTTGCCGTAGGCTTGTTTGGCTGCCTCCATAGGCATGCGCAAAACTACCACAACCTTCATTTTACCCCTTGCGCCAATAGAGAGGGGGTTTTTGGGGCGCACAATGCTAATATGCGGATCGTCGATGCTAAAAGTGTAGGTGTGGGTTTTGCTACTGGTGTTTTGGAAGAGAAAAATATAGGTGTTTTTGACATACCCATTTTTAACACTATATAAACGCCCGCCATGCGTGATGTCTAAAATCATCGAGGCCTTCTCTAAAGACCCCACAATCAACGCCCCGATCACTAAGACCAGCACCCCAATGTAGGCGATGGTTTTGGTACGCCACAATCTGACTTTCTGCTTGGTGCTCGTGGCATTACTTGAAGACCAATTAATCAGACTGGGCTTGTTTAATTTCCCCATCGTCATGGTGCAAGCATCTACGCATTCCAAGCAATTAATGCATTCTAATTGCATACCTTTTCTAATGTCAATGTGTGTCGGGCAGACCAAGACACAATGGTTGCAACTCACGCATTCATTAGCCGGATTGCGCTTTTGGGGGAGGGCAGGGATTTTCATATCCTTCTTGTCATAGATGAGCCCCCCACGTTGGGTATCGTAAATGGGGTTTAGGGTGTCATCATCAAAAAGCACGCTTTGCACCCGTGCGTAAGGGCATAGATAAATACAAAAGCGTTCTTGCACAACCACAATATCAAAGAAAACTACCGCGCTTAAAGCTGCCCAAATGCCCAGTAACAACATGTGCTCTTTAGGTGCATTGATCCCCTCTAAAAACTCATAGGGGGGGACAAAATAAAATAACAACACTGCCATCGCTGCAATCGGGACGGGCAAAAATAAAATACAACTCGCGATCTTTTTGAGCCAATTTTTCAGATCTGAACGCACAGGGCGTTGTTTATTGTTAATCTGGGTGCGCAAACCTAAAATCTTAGTTTCAATGAGATCGCGATGGATTACCCTAAAAATAGTCTGTGGACACCCCCACCCGCACCACACCCGCCCCAGCATGGAAGTCATGAAAAAGATAAAGACAAATAAGAAAATTACCAAGAGGGGCAATAAATACATCTCTTGTGCGCTGTAAATATTGCCTAACAAGTGGATTTGCTTGTGCTCAAAAGAGATGAGAAACACCTGCCCCTCACCCATATGCACAAAGGGCAGACCGATAGCTAAAATGGTGATTAAAATATAAATGATGTAGCGCTTAAAGCGGAAAGACTGGTAAAAATAGTAACTCTTGTCCTTGATTTTCTGAAAACCATGCGTGTCCATGAACACCCTTGTATGTTGGATGCTGGCATGGTAGCAAATTTTATTTAAGGCTCTTTAAACCCTGCTGGAGGTCTAAACCCTCACAGTGTGATGAAATCCATCTCCATAGGCCGTTGGTGTTGCAAGATAAAAGTTTTGGATTTTTCCACGCCCTCAGAAGTGCCGATTATTAATAACTTAGACTCGCTAGCAATGATGGCTTCCCCATCGGGCATGGGGATATAACGCCCGTCCTTTTGGATGATCCCAATAATAAAAACTTTCGTGATCTCTCTAAAATGGGCTTCTTTGAGCTTGCGCTGGACTAGCCAACTCTCTTTGGGCACAATGACCTCTTCTAGGTCTAATAGCGTATCTTTTTTATAGATGAATTTTTCAAGGATATTTTCCATATCAGGGCGAATTGCCATCGCGCTCACCCGTTGTGCCATCAGCTTTGTGGGCGAAACTACACTATCAGCCCCGAGTTTTTTGAGCTTTTCCAAGCCTTCATCACTATGTGCGCTGGCAATCACATAGTAGGGCTTGCGTTTGAGCTCCTTTTCAAAGAGACGCACGCTCACAATCAAGGCGACATTCACTGGCAAAATCTCTGAAAAGGTTACCACGCCCCTAGCACTACTCAAATGGGTTTTGAGCATGGCTAAGTTGGTGTGGGGATCGCCGGTGATGTAGTAGGGGTATTTGTGCTTGATGGCTTCTTCCTCAAAGTTGGGCGCATTATCCACCACCACGAAAGGAATCTGCGCGCTTCGAAATTGCTTGCTGAGCTCAATGGTGTATTCGTTATGATAACAGATCACATAGTGGTTTTTAAGTCTGGCTATTTTGTAAATCATTCTCTTCTCCCGAATTAATCCTGCTAGTACGCCCTTATTGATCACATTGATTAAAATTGCCACGCTAAAAGTTACTACCCCCGTCCCGCAAAACATGATAATGGAGGTGAAAAAAATACTGATAGTATTAAATTCATGCTCGTTGAGCGCACCAAAACCCGTTGCAGTAAAAGTGTAGGTGGTTTGAAAAAAAGCCTGCATTAGGCTGTAGTCTTGCAGGGCCAAATAACCCAAAGTGCCCGCCAAAATAAAACACTGGATCAGCACTAAAGGCAGTCTAAAAACTTCAAATTGGGCGTAAATCTCGGCGTTGAGATTGTAGTCGGCTTTAACCTTTTTCTTTTTAACCGAAAATAGGAAGGCCTTGATCTTTTTAAACATCACGTGGGCATAAAACCCTACTTGCTCTTACGCATGGTCCTTAGCGTGGAAGCCGCCACCTTGAGTTTTTTGCGTGTGCCATCTTCTAGGCGGATGTGGATGGTGTGTAGATTGGGCAACAACCGCCTTTTGTTTTTATTATTGGCATGGCTTACGCGGTTACCCACCATCGGACCTTTATTGCTCACTAAACATCTTCTTGCCATAAACTCTCCTTGTTTTTAAAATAAAACGGGCATTATACCCAAAAACTAATGCGAAGGAGCTTTAGGCTTGGGGTTATCGCCTTCCATGATCCCCTCGGGTTTAGGTGTAGTTGCTGTGATGGTGGGCAGATCAGGATAAACAATCGTGGGTTTTTTGCCAGTGAGCGCACCAAAGAAAATTGCGATCTTTTTAGCCTCTTCATCATTAATAGTAATGCCTAACTGGATTGCTCCCATCTCTTTAATCGCGTCTTTAACATCCCAATACTGCCCATTGTGGAAATAGGGCATGGTTTCTAGGATATTGCGTAGAGTGGGCACTTTGACCATGCCATCTTTATTCCCCTTAAAGTCGCCCACATTGGCAAATTTGTAAGGTGCCGCCACTTGGAAGGGTTGCATAGTCCCCCCTAGATTGATTCCATTGTGGCAAGCAATACAGCCCTTATCTAAAAAGAGTTTCAAGCCTTCTTTTTCTTGTGGACTTAGGGCTTTGACATTGCCCCTTAAGAAGTCGTCATAACGGCTAGGCGTGTTTAAAGTCGCTTCAAACATGGCGATGGTATCTGCAATGAGGTTAAAATCGATCTTGACATGGTTGCCATAAGCCCGTTTAAAAGCTTTGACATACCCGGGCATAGAATTGATCTTGGCTTCCACCACTTTAGGATCAGCATTCATCTCAACAGGACTGCTAATGGGTCCTTTTGCCTGATCGCCCAAGTGTGCCGCACGCCCATCCCAAAATTGCACCGAATTAAAGACAGAGTTATATACTGTGGGCGAATTGAGAAAGTGTGGATTGGGCTTCCAGCCTTCACCTACTGCCCTAGAGACTAAATCCACACCTGCCAACCCCAAATTATGGCAGGTGTTACAAGAGATCAAATAAGAGGTCGAAATTCTAGGGTCTAAATAAAGTTTCTTGCCCAATTCCACCTGCGCCTTAGTCATCACTGGCCCCTTATGAGAGAGTCCCAAATCGGTAACCTTTTTGACCAGATATTTTTGCAAATCCTTACCTTGGGGCATGGGCACTAAATTAGCCTCTAATGCCCGCTTGATCAAGGCAAAATCCGCTTGGGTTTTGTTTTTGGCACCCAAGCCTGCTACAGCCAACGCCCCCACCAACACACCAGACAAAACACGATTTTTTTGGAATACACACAACATAGACACCCCATTAATAAAAAATAAAAGTTTATTGTATAGCCAATTGACTTACTATTAGCTTACTGCTCTGGGCATGGAGTGATCTAGAGGCACTTTAAAAGGCGTTGTTCTTTCAAAGAGGCATAATCAGGAGTGGCGTAGTTGGCAAAGGGGGTGATGGTGATCCCTCCGCGCGCGCTAAAATGGGCTTGCACTTCTAGGTATTTGGGCGCTAAGAGGGCGACTAGGTCGTTTAAAATCTTGCCCACACAATCCTCCCCAAAAACCCCCTCATTGCGAAAACTGAATAAATAGAGTTTGAGCGACTTGCTCTCTACCATTTTCAAATGCGCGATATAGGCAATGCGCACGCGCGCAAAATCCGGCTGGGCGGTGATGGGGCAGAGGCTGGTAAATTCTTGGCTCTCTAAGCAGGTAAAAATGTCCTGCTCCGGGTGGGGGTTCTCAAAGGCTTCTAGCAAATGGGGGCTATAGTGTTGCGCGTAGTGCGTCTTAGCCCCCAAATGGCTAAGAGTGCTAGGCATGCAAGACCTCTTCACAGCGCTCACACAGATCGTCTTTAGGGGCTAGAAAGCGCCAACAACGCGGGCACTTCTTCAAAGAAGCGCGTGCCAAAACAAAATCCGGGGTTTCTAACAACACATCCACCCCGCTGCCCTCCCAAAGCCCCACGCAACTCACCATCAACCACTCCGCATAGTGGGTAAATGCCATGTCCTTAGCGTCTTTGAGGTACATTTGCACTTCTAGGGAGGTTTTCACCCTTTTATCCTTTTTGAGCCCGTCCAACGCCTCACTAAAGCGCGCGCGCAATTCTAGAGGGCGCTCAAATTGGTCTAACACGCTTTGAGCAACCGCTCCCTCCAATAAAAAGGGCATTTGCAGATCAAAGACCCCGCCCCCAGCTAAAGCCACTTCTTTAAATAGAGGGCTGGCGTGTTCTAACACCTCTTCAATGGTGTAGGTGAGAATGGGAGCGAGCGCAAAACTCAAATGGTGGGCTAAATAGAGCATGGTCGTTTGGATCGCGCGCCGTTTGGGGCTCTCTTTGGGATCACAATACAGGCTGTCCTTGCAAATATCCATGTAAATCCCGCTCAAGTCGTTAGCCACGAAGCTAAAGAGTTTCTGCAAGCCCTTGACGAAGTCAAATTGCTTAAAGTGTTCTTGCACTTGGTTAAAGACTTTGGAGCTTAGGGCTAAAATCCACGAATCTATCAGGCTCAAATCTTGCATGGGGGTTAGGCGTTCTAACCCCGCCGTGTTGGCTAGCAAAAAGCGCAAGGTATTGCGCACCTTTTTATACCCTTCAGCAGTTTGGGCAAAAAACTCATGAGAGACGCTCAAATTGTCTTGATAGTCATTCATCACCACCCACAGGCGCAAAATATCGCTCCCATAGGTGTTGAGCACTTCATCTAAAGAAAAGACATTTCCCTTAGACTTGCTCATCTTATGCCCCTTAGAATCCACAGTAAAGCCATGGGTTAGCACCCCTTTAAAGGGCGCGCGGGAGTGTTTGATACAGCTTAAGAGTAAGGAGCTTTGAAACCAACCGCGGTGTTGATCGCTGCCCTCTAGCACCAAATCGCTAGGATAAACCCCCAAACGCTCTTCACACACCGCCTTAAAGGTGCTCCCACTATCAAACCACACATCTAAGATATGGGTGTTCTTTTCTAAATTGGGGGCTAGGTGCTTAAACCCCTCTGGCAAGAGATCTACCACGCTTTGCTCCCACCACGCGTTACAGCCCTTTTCTTTGAACATCTGGTAAATATGTTCTAAGATGGGCGCGTCAAACAAGGGCTCTTGAGTGCGTTTGTCCAAGAAAAACGCCATGGGCACGCCCCAGTTGCGCTGTCTGCTCACGCACCAATCGGGGCGTTGCTCTAGCATGGCTTTGAGGCGGTTCTTACCCTGTTTGGGGTAAAAGGCGACATCCTCAATCGCCTCTAGGGCAACTTGGCGCAAAGTTTTATAGCTGCCATCTTCTTGTAAAAAAGGCTCATCCATCATGATAAACCACTGGGTGGTGGCGCGATACAAGACGGGTTCATGGGTGCGCCAACAATGCGGGTAGGAGTGCGTGATGGTGCTGTGGTGCAAGAGGCTTTGATCGAGCAATTCTAAAATCTTGGGTTGGATTTTGAGCACATGCTGGCCTAAAAACTCTTCAGGCAAGAGCTTTTTTTGCAAGATCTCTTCATTGTAACGCCCGTAATCATCTACAGGCACTAAGACCTCTAAATCATATTGTAGGCATAAATGGTAGTCTTCTTCCCCGTGTCCGGGGGCAGTATGCACCGCCCCGCTCCCCTCTTCTAAGCTCACATGATCGCCTAGCAAAACCACAGAATCGCGCTGGTTTAGGGGGTTAGTGGTTAGAGCCCTCTCTAACAATTCGCTCTCAAAGCTCCCCACAATCTCCCCTTCTAAGATACCCTTTTCTAGCAACTTTTGGGCTAAAGAAAGCGCGACCACATGCCCTTTAGAAGTGATCGCATAGGTTGTCTTGGGTTTGAGCGCAATACCCACATTAGCCGCTAGGGTCCAAGGGGTGGTCGTCCAAATCACAAGGGCAAATTCTTTAGGGGTTTCTTGGGTGCTAAAATGAGCTTGTTGGCTGAGAAGTTGGGCGCTTTGTGGTTGCAGGGCAAAGCTGACAAAGATTGAATCGGACTGCTTATCTTTGTATTCTACTTCGGCTTCAGCCAGCGCGCTCTGGCATGCCCAGCTCCAATAGACGGGTTTAAAGCGTTGCTTGAGCAAACCTTTTTGTGCGGCGATACAGAGCATTTGATAAATGCTGGCTTCAAAATCGTACTTATAGGTTTCATAGGGTTTTTCATAATCCCCCACTACCCCTAAGCGCAAAAACTCTTCGCGTTGGACATCAATAAACTTTTGGGCATGCTGGTAGCAACGATCGCGAAACTCCAGCGCGTCCAAAGCGTGGCGTTGCTCTGCGGGCAATCTGTGTTGCTCGGCTTTAAAATCCTTTTCAACTTGTTGTTCAATGGGCAAGCCATGGCAATCCCACCCGGGCACATAATCCACCTTTTTGCCTAAGAAATATTGGTGTTTGACGATCACATCTTTTAAAATCTTGTTGAGCGCGTGCCCGATGTGCAAATGCCCATTCGCATAGGGCGGTCCGTCATGCAAAACAAAGCCCTCTGAGGCGTTTTGGCGTTTGTCCAACATATGGGCATAAACCGCTTGTTCGCGCCAACGCGCATAAAGCTTGGGAGCGTTGGCAATGGCATTAGCTTTCATGGGGAAGGAAGTTTGGGGGAGGATAAGACTATCTTTGTAATCTTGCATAGCAAACCTTTCTATTGGGATTTATTCTAGTTCTTGTATGTACAAATGACTTTGGGATTTGGGGATGGTTTTAAGTGTGGGGATGGCCAGCACGCGGTAAGATTTCAGGCGATCCAAATACTTAATTTGGAGCACATCGCCCACCTTCACCTCTTTACTGGGTTTAACACAGACCCCATTTAAGTGCACCACTCCCTCTTTGAGCATATCCAGCGCAATCGCGCGCCTTTTGGTGATATTGGTCGCATTTAAAAATTTATCCACACGCATGCGCCAGTCTAGCATGTTATGCTTTAATTCAGGCTAAGTCTAAAAATGGATATTTTGAGACATATTGCCCAAACCACATATCCTTGTACTATAATAGGCAGAGTTTCATGGCGATTAACCTTTAACTAGCATACAACTTATGAGGAGAAATCATTGAGTAAATTAAGTGTATCCCAAAAACTCTATGGGGGTTTTGGCGTGATCATTTTTTTAATGGTGATTGTCACGATTGTGGGTGTGTCCAGAGTGCATAGCATCAATCACATTTTAACGGAATTGACAGACTTTAATGCGGTCAAACAACGCTATGCGATCAATCTCAGAGGTAGCGTACATGATCGATCCATTGCGATTCGGGATGTGGTGTTAGCACAAGATGATGCCTATATGCAGAAGCAAATCGATTTGATTCACAAGCTCTATGAGGATTATCAGAAAAATAAAGCTCTCATGCGTGGGATTTTTACCCAGCTAGCCGATCATATCAGCGATCAAGAAAAAAAGTTAGTCGAGAATCTCAACCGCATAGAAGCCATCACTCTCCCCCAAATCGAAAAAACCATTGCTTTAAAACGCCAAGATGAAAAAAAGGCAGCGCAATTTTTAAGTCAAGAAACAGGGCCTAATTTTGTCAAGTGGTTGGCCGCTGTCAATGCCTTGATTAATTATGAGGAATATCTCAACAGACAGCTCACACCAATGGCGCGTGATATTGCCAGCAGTTTTAGCACATTGATGATCCTTTTAACTTTGCTGGCTGCACTTGCAGGCATGGGACTTGCCTTTATGATTGTGCGCAACATCATGTGTGCTTTAGGCGCAGAACCCTTGCAACTCAAACAGATCATCGCTCTGGTGGCAAAGGGCGATCTCTCTAAGCCCGTCCAAACAAAGTTTGAGGGCAGTGCACTTGATGCGCTGGGGGACATGCAACACTCCATGATTGAGATCATCACGCAAATTAGCCAATCTTCTAGTGATATTTCAGATAAATCTAGTCTCATTGCCAATTTGTCCCGTCTCTCTCAAGAAAATGCCAACAAACAAGAGGACATGACTAACCAGCTCACACAATGCATGCAAAAAGTCCAAGATAGCGTCAAATGCGTGCGTAACATTGTCGAGCAAACAGAGGCCAACTCGCTCCAAAGCGTGGAATTGAGTCAAAAAGGCAAAGAGGCTATGGAGGAGACCGCTCAAAGCATGGTGGGTATTAGCCGTGGTGCTGAAGACTCCGCTACCCAAATCCAATCTCTAGACCAACATGTGCAAAACATTGGCAATAGTGCTGAATTGATTCAAGACATTGCCGATCAGACCAATTTGCTAGCTTTGAATGCTGCTATCGAAGCGGCACGGGCAGGTGAGCATGGGCGTGGCTTTGCGGTGGTAGCTGATGAAATTCGCAAGTTGGCCGAACACACGGGCAAGGCCACTCAAGAGATTAACCACATCATCCGGCTCATTCAAGAGGAGACTAAAAGATCGGTGGGTAGCATAGAAAACATGGTCGCTGAGATCAAAAAAAGCAAGGACAATGTCGATGGCGCATCCTATGCCCTAGAGGCCATTTATGACAAAGCCACCCATTCCTTAAAAGATGCCAAAAATGTTGTGTCTTATTCCAAAGATCAGCACCAAAGCATTGAGGATATCGCCGATAAGGTCAATCAAATCGCCCGCATGGCGCATGAGGTAGCAGCATCGATGTTAGGCAACACCAAAGAAATTAGCACTCTGGAGGTTACCGCCCAAAATCTCCAAAAGATTGTCCATAATTTTACACTCTAGACCTGATCAGAATGGGGGTGGCTATTTTGGGCTTTAAACCTAATTTTATGCTATAATGACCTCTTTAATCTTTAACTTAGTAAGGAGAATGGCATGAAAATTTTGGTGATTCAAGGACCTAACCTCAATATGTTAGGGCATAGAGACCCTAGACTCTATGGCCCCATTACTTTGGACCAAATCCATGACAACATGGAAGATTTTGCCAAACAAAATGATTTGGAGTTGGAGTTTTTCCAAAGCAATTTTGAAGGTGAGATCATTGACAAAATTCAGGAGTGTGTGGGGAGCGACTATGAGGGCATTGTGATTAACCCCGGGGCTTTCTCCCACACTTCGATTGCAATTGGCGATGCGATCATGCTGGCGGACATGCCTGTAATTGAGGTGCATTTGACCAACATTTTTGCGCGCGAGGACTTTAGGCGAACAAGTTACACTGGCATGGTGAGTGCGGGCGTGATCACGGGGTTTGGGGCTCTTGGTTACCACATGGCTTTAATTGCAATGAAACAAATCCTCATTGAATTCAAAGCCCTTAAGGAAAGCCAAGCCAACCAAAACCCTTCGCTTGAGTCTAGAGGGCAGTAGTGGCGCATTTTACCACCAACGAGAGTGCCCAATATTTTGCATGTGGGTATAGCTGTGATCATGCGATTTTTTTACAACTTGAAGATCGTGCCTTTTTCATCACAGACTCCAGATACACCCTAGAGGCGCGCGCGCAGGTGCAAGGGGGGGTTGAGGTGGTGGAGGGCTCAGACTTGTGGGCACATATGATCGATTTGGTGCAAAAAACCCCACCTAACAAACTCTATTTTGACCCCGCCCAAATCACTTTGCAAAATTACCAACGCCTAGAGGCGCGTTTGGGTGAAAAGTTAGTGGGGGAGCTAGATTACCACCGCAAACAACGCGTGGTGAAAACTCCCGAGCAGATCGCCTTGCTCAAGCAATCTCAACACCTTAATGTACAGGCCTTAAAGGAGTTTGCTAGTTGTGTGCCGGATTTGCAAGAACCTAGCGAGGCGTTTTTGCAATTCAAGGTCAAGGAGTTTTTAACCCATCAAGGGGTTTATGATTTGAGTTTTGAGCCTATTGTTGCCATTAATGCCAATGCGGCTAAACCCCATGCCCTCCCAGACTCGCAAACCCACCTCAAAAAGGGCGATTTGCTCTTAATGGATATGGGATTAAAATACCAGCGTTATTGCTCGGATCGCACCCGCTGTGCCCTTTTTAGTGGAGAGCTGGGCTTCGATCGACCCCAACACTTTGGCGATCCAGAATTGCAAAAGATTTATGATATTGTGCGCCAAGCTCAAGAGAGCACGATTGAACAGTTGAGAGCAGGCATGACAGGCCAGCAAATCGATGCTATTGCGCGGGGCGTGATTGAAAAAAGCGGGTATGGGCGTTTTTTTGGACATGGTACCGGGCATGGGATTGGATTAGATATCCATGAGTTGCCCTTTATTTCGCCCAGAAGCCAAATGGTGATTGAGGAGGGCATGGTATTTTCCATTGAACCTGGGATTTATATTCCGGGCAAGTATGGGATTAGGATTGAGGATCTCGTGGTTGTGCAAGATTCAAGGGCGCAGATCATTTGATGGACTAGATGCGTACGCTGGTCTATTCTCCATTTTTCCCCAAAAAATGTGGGCGTGCGTGGGATTTGAAGAATACAGCGACACTGGGCATAGGGAGCAATGTGGGCGACTCTAAAAAGATTTTTGAACGGCTTTGGTTATGGTTTGCTAAACACCGCGCCTTTTCTTTATTGACCTCTTCACCCCTTTATCTCAATCCGCCCTTTGGTTATCATAACCAGGCCCATTTTTACAACGCAACCCTTTCTTTTAAAACAGCATTAAGTGCCCTAGAATTATTCAGTCTCATCTTTTACTTAGAGAGACGCTGGGGGCGCACTAGAAAACGCGCCTTTAAGAATGCGCCCCGCACCCTTGATATTGATGTGATTTTTTTTAACCGCCTAGTATCTAGGCAAGCACACCGCATGTTGCCACACCCCGAGTGGAGTCGGCGCGAATCGGTTCTTGTGCCCTTGATCTTGGGGCATTTGGCTTGGAGAGAAGCATGAAACTTTACACTTATAGCGGGGAGACCACCGCTGAAGCACTCAAATTAGCCCAAAGCGAGCATGGGCACAATGCTTTAGTGGTGAAAGCAAAGGAGATTCGCAAAAAAACCCTAACAGAACCCGGACTGTATGAAGTAGTGGTCGCTGTGGATAAACCTGCTGAGGAGAACAAACCCCCCAAGAGCAATAACATGCAAGAACGCTTGGATCAAGCCCTGCAGAGTGCGCGCCCTGAGCCCCCCAAAGCACCCCCCCAAGAGGCAGTGGATTTGGAACTCTCTGAGGCCATTAAGGAGATGCGCAAGTTGGCCGGTGTAGAGAGTCAAGAAGAATCTCCGCCCGTACTAAGCGTACCCAAGGGCTTGACCCAAATTGCCCAAAGTAGCTTAAAAGATGCCCAAGCTAGAGAACAGCAAGCCAAAAGCCCCCCACACCAAGCTAACAAATCTGATGAGGGCTTGCACTCCATTAAAGGTGAGTTGAATAAGATCAACGATAATTTAAAGCTGATCCAAAACATGGTGTGGAGCGAGGAAAAGGAGCAAGGACTCTTCATCCCCCAAGAGTTTGCCGAGATTTACCGCTTGGCTAAAAATAGTGGCATGCATAAAATGCATTTAGATGAGATCATGCGTTTGAGCTTGGAGCTGATGCCCGTTAAAATGCGGGAGAACTCTGTAACGGTCAAGCGTTATTTTAGAGAGGTCTTGCGCAAAATGATCTATTGCCGTCATGAGGGCTTGGATCCCAATTATAAAAAGATTTTAATGTTGGTGGGTCCTACGGGTGTGGGCAAAACCACAACTTTAGCCAAGCTGGCCGCGCGTTACTCCAAGTTGTTAAACCAAAAGTATAAGGTGGGGATTTTGACCTTAGATACCTACCGAATTGGGGCAGTCGAACAACTTATGTGGTATGCCAAAAAGATGAAAATTAGCATTGAAACCGTGATGGATTCGGAGGATTTTGCTAAAGAGATGGAAGCCTTGGAGTATTGCGATGTGATTTTGATCGATACCACCGGGCACTCCCAGCATGACAAGAAAAAGATTGAGAATTTGAAGAAATTCACTGAACATGACTATAAAATCGATACAACATTAGTTTTGTCGCTCACCACCAAATACGAAGATTTAAAGGACATTTACAACGCCTTTAGCCCCTTAGAGATTGATAGCCTGATCTTCACCAAGCTAGATGAGAGTCGGGGGTTTGGGAATTTATTTTCGTTGGTCTATGAGAGCAAGAAACCCATTAGTTACCTCTCTATCGGGCAGGAAGTCCCAGCGGATTTATTGGTCGCCAGTAATGATTATTTGGTGGATTGCATGTTGGATGGGTTTTCCCACCCGGGTAGGAAAAATCCATGAAGCATAATCAAGCAAGTGGCCTAGAAAATATCATGGAGCCTAGAAGTATTTTTAACAACAAGGGCAAAACAAAGTTTGTAGCCATCACTAGCGGTAAGGGAGGGGTGGGCAAAAGCACCATTAGCGCAAATCTAGCCTATTGTTTGTTTAAGGCTGGCTACAAGGTGGGCGTGTTGGATGCGGATATTGGGCTAGCCAATTTGGATATTATTTTTGGGATCAAGACCACCAAAAACATTTTACACGCTCTAAGAGGAGAGGTGCGCTTTAGCGATGTAGTCTATCCCATTGAAGAGGGGTTTTATTTGGTGCCCGGAGATAGCGGAGAAGAGATTTTTAAATATGTCAGCCAAGAAATTTTAGATAGCTTTGTGGATGAACAAAACATTTTGGACGATTTGGATTACATGATTATTGATACGGGAGCAGGGATTGGCGAATTTACCCAAGCTTTTTTGCGCGCCAGCGATTCGGTGGTGGTGATCACCACTTCTGATCCAGCCGCCATCACCGATGCCTACACCACGATCAAGGTCAATTCCAAGACAAAAGATAATGTGTTTGTTTTGGTCAATATGGTAGACTCGGCTGAAAAGAGTTTGCAGATTTTTGGAGGAATCCAGAGAGTGGCAAAAGAAAATATCCCCAACATGACCTTAAACTACTTGGGCTATATCCAAAATAACAACGCCATCAAACAATCGATCAAAAACCGCAAACTTCTGTGCAAAAGCGAACCTTTTAACGCCTTTTCGTTTGCTATGAACCAAATTGTTAAAATTCTAACCCTAAAATTGGAACAGGGCGTGCTGGAAACCCCCAAAGATAATTTTATCGGGTTTTTTAGACGCTTGTTGCGCTATTTGTGAGGTGCGAGATGAAATTAGAAAACTTTATCAACTTCTCCATTGTGGGCGGGTTTTTCATCGGCTTGATTCTCTCTTTGTTAAAATTTGATCAGCCCGAATTTGTGTTATTTGGGACTTTGGTCGCCACCGTGGGCTTTTATCTCATCATTTTATTTTTTGCGTCCATCTATATGGGCTTTGTCAATCCACGCAAGAAGTTTTTAAACAAAGCGGAATTAGAACGCCGTTTGGTTTATTTTAATAAAGAATTCACCCAACGTGAAAAAGAGATTGACGATTTGCTAAAGTATGTCCATACTTACGAGTTTGATGAGGGGTAACCCGTGAGAGCGATCCGCCAAAAGGGGTCTTCTTACGATGACCAGATCCAAAACTCCCAAGATGAGTTAGCGATCCAGTATTTGCCCGCCGTGCGCTCGATGGCTTTTCGGCTCAAGGAACGCTTGCCCAGCTCAGTAGATTTTAATGATTTGGTATCTGTAGGCACAGAGGAGCTCATCAAACTCTCTAGACGCTATGACATCTCGTTAAACGATTCGTTTTGGGGGTATGCAAAAACCCGCGTAAATGGAGCGATGTTGGACTATTTGCGCTCTTTAGATGTCGTTTCGCGCTCCTCTAGGAAACTTATTAAGAATATCGATTATGAGGTCTCCAAGTATTTTAATGAGCATGGCGAAGAGCCCGATGATGTTTATTTGGCGCAGGTGTTACAAGAGGATATTAGCAAGATCAGAGATGCTAAGATCGCCTCTGATATCTATGCGCATGTGCCTATGGATGAGCAGTTTAACGCCATCGAACAAGATACCATCACCAAAAAGTTAGAGTTTGAGGAGTTGGTGGGCGCGATTCAGGCGATTTTAAAGACCATGTCCAAGCGTGAACAACTGGTTATCCAGCTTTATTTTTTTGAAGAACTCAATCTCAGTGAGATCAAAGATGTCTTGGGGATCACCGAGTCGCGAATCTCACAGATCATCAAAGAGGTGATCAAAAAGATTAGAAAATCGCTAGGAGGTGTGCATGGCTGATATTCTAAGCCAAGAAGAGATCGATGCGCTTTTAGAGGTGGTCGATGAATCTGATGATGTCAATACCCTCCAAAAGCACGAGATTCTCCCCCAAAAACAGATCACCCTCTATGACTTCAAACGCCCTAATCGGGTGAGCAAGGAGCAGTTACGCTCTTTTAGAAGCATACATGACAAGATGGCGCGTAGCCTCTCTAGCCAAGTTTCAGCGATCATGCGCTCTATCGTGGAGATTCAATTACACAGTGTGGATCAGATGACCTATGGGGAATTCTTAATGAGCTTGCCCAGCCCCACAAGTTTTAATGTCTTTTCGATGAAACCCGTGGGGGGCAATGGGGTTTTAGAGGTCAATCCTAGCATTGTTTTTCCCATGATCGATAGGCTTCTAGGGGGCAAGGGGAGCACCTATGATCAAACCCGTGAATTTAGCGATATTGAATTAAATTTGCTAGACACGGTCTTAAAACAAGTGATGCAGATTTTAAAGGACATTTGGAGTCCAGTAACCGAGTTTTTCCCCACGATTGATGCCAAGGAATCAAGTGCTAATGTCGTGCAAATTGTGGCGCAAAATGAGATTGTGATCATGGTGGTGATGGAGATTGCAATCGGGCATTCTCGAGGGATGATGAACCTGTGCTACCCAGTGATCTCCATTGAGGGGATTTTATCCAAAATGGGGAATCGCGATGTGATGCTTACAGAGACCAGCTCTAAAAAAAGCCGTAATAAAGAGTTGCAGGCCCTAGTGGGGGGGGCGAGTGTAGATGTGTCGGCATTTTTAGGGGGGGTTAAGCTCACCTTGCGCGAAATTTTAGATTTGAATGTGGGGGATACGCTCCGCTTAAATAAAGTGGCTAATGATGTCGTGGTGGTGAGCATTGATAATAAAGAGCGTTATTATGCCACTGTGGGCTATCGGGGGTATCGCAAGACCATCCGCATTAAAGAGGTGATCCAAACTGAGAAAGACCGCGTCAAAGAGGTTTTAGAAGTCTTGGAAAACCAAAGAAAAGTCAAAATTGGCAACATTAAGGAGGAAGAAGAATGATTGCAGATTTTCTAAAACTCTTTGTGCGAGAATTTACCGCAACCGTGGGGGGGTTGCTAGGCAAAACTCCCGAAGTGGCGTTGAAAAGTGAAATCTCCGTGGGGGACTTTATCTTTATCGAACATGCCTCTGTTACCATCCAGATCAATTCCAAATCCAATCTCACCATCACGCTAGCCATACCCGTGCCCATGGCGACCGCTTTGGCAGATTTGATGGTAGGGGGGGAGGGAGCAAGCAAGGAGGCTTTAGAAGCCGATGACTTGGATGCCATTAAAGAAATTGGCTCCAATGTCTTTGGCGCGCTCACCACTGCCCTTAGTTCTCAAGACATCATGCCCAAATTGAATTTTGAAGCCAAACAAGCCATTTTTGCTCACGATGCTGCCTTGCTCGATCCCTATAGCGATGGGTATGAATTTAGTTTCGCGCTAGATAAGATTGAATCGAGTTTTTTTATTTTTTGTGGGGGAGTCTTCATTGACATTTTTAATAAAAAGGAAGCCCCCCAAAATATCCCTAAAGGCAGACCCGCTCCGTCAATGCCCAGTATCCCCGTGGTGCAAAGAAGTGAGCGTGTGGAGGGAGATCACCCCTTAGAGCAAGTTGAAGCGCGCAATATCAACATGCTTTTAGATGTCAAGCTGAATGTGCGCGTGCGGATCGGGCAAAAGAAGATGATCTTAAAAGATGTCGTATCTATGGATATTGGCAGTGTAGTCGAGCTCAACCAGATGGTCAATGACCCGCTCGAAATCTTGGTTGATGACAAAGTGATTGCCAAGGGAGAGGTGGTGATTGTGGATGGTAACTTTGGTATCCAAATCACCGACATTGGAAGCAAAAAAGAGCGTTTAGAGCAACTCAGGAATTCTTGACCAAGAGTTGTTCGTATGGCTCCTCTCTTTGGTATAGAGAGAAAAACAGATCAATCTATCTTAAAGATTCCCAAAACGCCCCGAGCGCATGTCCTCTATGGCCTGTGCAATTTCTTGTTGGGTATTCATCACAAAGGGTCCGTATCCAGCGATAGGCTCATTTAAGGGTTCGCCTGTGAGCACAAGTACCTTAGCTTTTTCAAGGGTAGAAAAATTGATCTGTGATCCCCCTTTTTGGAAGGTCACGAGCTGTTCACGGTGAGCAAGATACCCTTCTAATTCCACCACACCATCCAGCACCAACATCAAGACATTGTGATTTTCTAGGACCTCTAAGCGCAAAGCATCGCCCTTATGCGCCTCTAGATCCCATAGATTGATGGGAGAAAAGGTTGTTGCCGGGCCTTTAACACCCCTTAACTCCCCTGCGATGATCCGTGCTTTGCTTGTGCCCTCTAAGGGTACGCTTGGGATATCCTGTGCGCTAATCGCTTGGTATTTAGGAGAGGTCAATTTATGGGCTTTGGGCAAATTCACCCAAAGTTGCACCATTTCAAACACCCCGCCCTCTTTGGAAAATTTTTGGGAGTAAAATTCTTGGTGGATGATGCCAGAACCTGCCGTCATCCATTGTACATCCCCGGGGGTGATAACCCCACCTCCCCCATGCGAATCGGCATGTTCCACTTCGCCACTATAGGCAATCGTAACCGTCTCAAAGCCCTTATGCGGGTGTGATCCCACGCCAAACTCCCCCCCACCGCCTTTAAAATGATAGGGTGCGTTGTAATCTAAAAGCAAAAACGGATCGCAATTCTTGTGCGTATCGTGGTAACTAAACATGGAGGCGACATAAAACCCATTGCCCACCCAATGCTTAGAGGGTGCATCATAAATCTTATCGACTTGTTTCATCTGTTCTCCTTACAACAAAACTTGGTAGCCATTTCAACCACTCTCCAAAACTGATATTTATTGACACGCACAACCCAAGACAACCAAAAACAAGACACGATCGTTAGTTTAAGATTCATGCCCCAAAACACAGAACTCCAAAAAACCTTAGCCCCTCCCATGGCTACCCCCACCCCTCCTAATTTTGCCCCGCTCCTCACAAATGTGCGATAATCACCTCGCCAAATTCTGAGCTAGAAACTTCGGTTGCGCCCTCCATCAAACGCGCAAAGTCATAAGTTACTTTTTTGCTCTCGATGGCTTTTTGCATGCCTTTAACAATCAGATCGGCTGCTTCTACCCAGCCCATATGGCGCAACATCATCTCCGCGCTCAAAATAATGGACCCCGGATTGACCTTGTTTTGTCCGGCGTATTTGGGTGCAGTCCCATGTGTAGCTTCAAACATTGCCACGCTGTCATTCATGTTGGCTCCCGGAGCGATTCCAATCCCTCCCACCATTGCGGCCAACGCGTCTGAGATATAATCCCCATTTAAGTTCATCGTGGCGATCACATCGTATTCAGCCGGGCGCAACAAAATTTGTTGCAAGAAAGCATCGGCAATCATGTCCTTGATCACAATTTCTTTACCCGTTTTAGGGTTTTTAAGCACACACCATGGACCCTTGTCCAGCAATTTTGCCCCAAACTCTCTTTGGGCTAGGGCATAACCCCATTTCATAAACGCCCCCTCCGTGTATTTCATAATGTTACCTTTGTGCACAAAGGTGAGACTAGCGCGATCGTTGTCGATGGTGTATTGGATCGCCTTGCGCACAAGTCTTTCTGTGCCCTCTAGGCTAATGGGCTTAATGCCTATGCTACTGGTTTGGGGGAAGCGGATTTTAGAAACTTTAAGTTCTTCTTGTAAAAACTTGATGAGCTTTTTAGCCTCGGGGCTGTCTTGGTTAAATTCGATTCCTGCGTAAATATCCTCGCTATTTTCGCGAAAAATCACCATATCCACCTTACCCGGCTCTTTAACCGGGCTAGGGCTAGAATACCAACGCACGGGGCGCAGACATACATACAAATCCATTTTTTGGCGCAAAGCGACATTTAAAGACCTAAAGCCTTCACCCACAGGTGTCGTCAAAGGTCCTTTAATAGAAACTTTGAAATGGTTGATTGCCTCGATGGTGTCTGGCAAGAGCCATTGTTCTTCAAGACTCAGTTCTGCGTGCTCTTTGAATTTATTGTAGCATTTTTCCCCCACAAAGACCTCATACCATGCGATTTTTTTCGCACCCTTATAGGCTTTTTGCACAGCCGCATCCACCACTTTACGCATCACCGGGGTAATATCTACGCCAATGCCATCACCCTCAATAAAGGGAATGATGGGGTGGCTTGGGACATGCAATTTGCCATCCTTGACACTGATTGCTTCCCCCTCTGTGGGCAAAGACAAATATTTAGGCTTGTAAGACATTTGATGTTCTCCTTAAAAATTTTTTAACATTCTAGCACAGAAAATCTAATATTGCATGTAGGTCATTTTTACATATTAAAACAAGCTTAAGTGGGCAAGCATTCTTTGGTGTGTGGGACTACTTCAATGTTTAATAATATTTGATCTTGTATAATGGGACAAAAAAGGAAATCTATGTCAATTACACTAACTAACAATGAAACCGGCGAAAAGTTTGAGTTTGGAACGATCGCTAGCACAAGAGGTCCCCTAGCCATTGATTTTTCTAAACTCTATGAAAGCGCGGGGATGGTCTCTTATGACCCGGGTTATTCTTCTACGGCGGGGTGCAAATCCACCATTAGTTACATTGATGGCAAAAAAGGCGAGCTTTACTACAAGGGACACCCCATTGAAGAGCTGGTTGCCAAGTATAAATATGTCGATGTGTGTAAGCTTTTGCTAACTGACGAACTGCCCAAAAATGAAAGCGAGTCCCTGGAGTTTGAGCTAGAATTGCGCCACCGCAGTTTTATCCACGGGACTTTGATGAACATGTTTGCCGCCTTCCCCACCAATGCCCACCCGATGGCAAAGCTCAGTAGTGGAGTGTCTATTCTCTCCACCTTCTATTTTGATCACGCCGTGATGAACACCGAAGAGGATTACCAAACGATGGCTAGGCGTATTGTGGCTAAAATGCCCACCTTAGCGGCTATTTGTTATCGCAATGAAATTGGCGCACCCATTATTTACCCCGATGTGGGGCGTAGCTATATTGAAAATATTTTATTCATGCTAAGAGCCTATCCACATGGGCGCTTAAAACACGAATTGCATGGCGAAAGTGAAATCACCCCCTTAGAAGTGGAAGCCTTTGATAAGATTTTGACCCTACATGCCGATCACGGGCAAAACGCCTCTTCAACCACCGTGCGTAATGTCGCCTCTACGGGTGTGCATCCTTATGCGGCTATCAGTGCGGGCATCAGTGCCTTGTGGGGGCATTTGCATGGCGGTGCTAATGAAAAAGTCTTGCTCCAAATGGAGGAGATCGGAGATGTTAAGAATGTTGAAAAATACATCGCCCGCGTGAAAGACAAAAATGACCCCTTTAAGCTTATGGGCTTTGGGCATCGGGTCTATAAAAGTTACGATCCCAGAGCGCGGATTTTAAAGAAACTCAAGGATGACCTACAAGCCAAGGGCATTAAAATGAATCCTAGACTAGATGAGATTGCCGCTAAAGTTGAAGAGGTCGCCCTGAAAGATGAATATTTTATCTCCCGCAACCTCTATCCTAATGTAGATTTTTACTCGGGCACGATCTTAACCGCCTTGAAAATCCCCACGCGTTTTTTCACCCCCGTGTTTGTGATCGGGCGCACGGTGGGCTGGTGTGCGCAACTTTTAGAACATGTGAAAAACTCCCAAGCTCGAATCACAAGACCCAGACAAGTCTATGTAGGCAAATAAAAGCGGTTGTTAGGAATTTGATGGGGTGGGGCTTTAGGAGTTGGTGTTGTTAAGATTTTTTAAAAAGCCCTTACCTTTTTTTACCGTTCTTTTATTTTATAGCCTTGTCTCTTTGTTACTCTTCCATAAGCCTCTTTTGGATTATATTTTAAAACACGGAGGTGGGGTGGGGATTGTCATCAGCGTAGCGATTGCCTATGTCTGCACCACCAACATGATTTTAACTGTGTTCTCTTTGTTAGGCAATAAATGCATGCAGGCTGTTCTTGCTTTTTTGACTCTGTGCAATGCCCTTGCCTTTTATTTTATCCACACCTACCATGTCTTTTTGACTAGGGCGATGATGGGGAATGTTTTTAACACCAACACCCACGAGGCGGGTGCATTTTTGGGGGGGAGTTTGTGGCTCTATGGGGTGCTAGGCTTGGGGTTAGCTATGTTGTTTTATGCCATCCCCATTGCCAAACCAAAATTAAAAACCAAAGCGAGCATTTTTCTAGGCTCGGCACTTGTGTTTTTTATTTGGAGCTTCACGCATGCCAAACAATGGCTCTTTTTGGATCACCATGCCAAAAATATCGGTGGGTTGGCTCTGCCCTATAGCTATAGCGTGAATGCCATCCGTGTTGCCTTGCATGCGATACATCAAACCCCCCCCAAACTCTTAGAAAATACCCCCATCCATGCCCACAATACGATCGTGGTCTTAGCTATAGGCGAGAGTGCTAGGCGGGCTAATTATGGCATTTATGGCTACCCTAGAGCCACCACACCCAAATTACAAAAACGCATGGATAAGCATGAAATCTTAGCCCTCAAAGCCACCTCTTGTGCCACCTACACCACCGCCGCGCTGGCATGCATGCTAGCCCCCAAATCAGGCTATGAAAATCTGCCCTCATTTTTGCAAAGACAAGGCGTTAAGGTGGTGTGGTTGAGCTTGAATGATGCCGAACCCCCCATGAAGATTGATTGGAAACCCCCCTTACCCCTTTGGCAAGATTGGCTCAAACAAAAGGGTGTTGATCCCCAAATTTTAAGCTTTGATGAAGCCCTAGCCCTTGCCTTGCCCCATGTGTTGGAGCGTTACCCTAAGGATAATGTTTTGATCATCTTGCACCTCAAGGGCTCACATGGTCCGCTGTATGTGGATAAAGTGCCCCCCAATTTTGCCCCCTTTAAGCCCCTTTGCACCCATAGCGAGCCCAACACTTGTAGCCTAGAAAGTTTGGTGAATGCCTATGATAACACCATCGCCTATAACGACCAAGTGCTCGATCACATGGTGGATACCCTGCAACACAGCCCCAAACCGGCGTTGTTGTTGTATATGAGCGATCATGGGGAGAGTTTGGGCGAGCATGGCATGTATTTGCACGGCACGCCCTACCTCATCGCCCCCGATTTGCAAAAACAAGTCCCCTTTATTGTCTATGCCAATGATGCCTTTAAAACCACACACCATTTTAAAACCATTAAGCAAGACTACCAGCAAAGCGTGATTTTTTCTAGCATTTTAGGGGCTTTTGGCGCACAAAAACCTTGTAATGCCTATACCCCCGATTTAGACATTTTTAAAGCCCATGAACAGCACTAAATTTAAAGCCCTCTACCCCCAAAGTTTCCCCAAACAATTCCCTTTTAAAAGCATTGCCTTTTTTGTTTTGCTCTTTATAATCGGGGCGATCACCCCCTTCCCCAAGATCGCCAAGCAACCCCAAGTTCCCCTAGTTTTTAGCACCACCGAACATTATGCCCGTTTTGTGCCCACCATCGCCTCTTTTGCCCTGCCCTTAATCAAACGCGATCCGATTGGTTTGATCCAAATTATCCATGTGAGTATCGCTACGACCATTGCCACGCATTCCCTCAAATGGGGGCTAAATAATGTCGTGCTTTCTGGGCGGCGTTTGGGTGAGCGCCCCAATGGGAGTTCTAAAAACATGCCCAGCGGGCATTCTTCAATGGTTGCTTGCGCCCTAGCTTTTTTGGTGCGCCGTTATGGCTGGGTGTGGCTGATCTTTTTGCCCCTAGCATTTTTAACTATGGGGGCGCGCATCTATTACAATGCCCACACCATCGGCGCGCTCATAGCTGGTTTTAGTGTCGGCGTGCTGTGCGTGCTATTTTTAACCAGCCCTGATCAAAATAAGAAAAAGGATTTTTGATGTTTAGACGCTTGAGACGTTTGCGATCTACAGAGAACTTACGCGCATTAGTGCGTGAAACAAGGCTTAATATTGCTGATTTCATCGCACCTTTGTTTGTACTAGAGGGGGCGGGTGTGGCTAACCCGATTGCCTCTATGCCCGGGGTTTTCCAAATGAGCGTGGATGTGATCTTAAAAGAATGTGCCTTATTGGAAGATTTAGGCATTCAAGCCGTGCTGTTATTTGGAATCCCCGGCCACAAGGATGCGCAGGGCTCTAGTGCCCTCAATGCCGATCACATAGTGGCTAAAGCCACACGCGCCATTAAAAAAGAGTTTAGCTCTTTAGTGGTGATCGCCGATCTGTGTTTTTGTGAATACACTGATCACGGGCATTGTGGCATTTTGCACGATCAAAGCGTGGATAATGACAAAACCCTAGAGATTTTGGACAAGCAAGCTGTTATCCTAGCCCAAAGCGGGGTAGATGTGATCGCGCCTAGCGCGATGATGGATGGCATGGTCTATGCGATTCGCCAAGCTCTTGATCGACAAGGATTCACCCACCTACCCATTATGAGTTACTCCACTAAGTTTGCCAGCAGTTATTATGGCCCCTTTAGAGATGTAGCGCAATCCAGCCCCAGTTTTGGGGATCGCAAGAGCTACCAAATGGATTATGCCAACCCCAGAGAGGCGATCTTAGAGAGTCTAGAAGATGAAGTTCAAGGGGCGGATATTCTCATGGTTAAGCCCGCTTTGGCTTACCTAGACATAGTGCATGCCATTAGGAAGCGCACGCTTTTACCCCTCGCCCTTTACAATGTGAGCGGAGAATATGCGATGTTCAAACTAGCCCAAGCCCACAATCTTATGGATTACGATCGCTTGCTTTTAGAAACCATGACCGCTTTTAAGCGTGCGGGGGCGGATATGATCATTAGTTACCACGCCAAAGAAGTGGCGCAACTTTTACAGAAAGGATTTTAATGGGACGTGCTTTTGAATACCGCCGCGCGGCCAAGGAAAAACGCTGGGATAAAATGAGTAAGATTTTCCCCAAATTAGCCAAAGCCATCACGCTAGCAGCCAAAGAGGGTGGGGGCGATCCAGCCAGCAATGCCAAATTACGCACCGCCATACTCAACGCCAAGGCCCAAAATATGCCCAAAGACAACATCGAAGCAGCCATCAAGCGCGCCAACAGCAAAGAGGGGCATTTAGTAGAGGTCAATTATGAGGGCAAGGCTAACCATGGGGTTTTACTCTTTATGGAATGTATGACTGATAACCCCACACGCACAGTCGCCAATCTTAAAAGTTACTTCAACAAGACCCCCGGGGCTAGTATGGTGCCCAATGGATCGCTAGAATTTATGTTTGGTCGCAAAAGCGTTTTTGAGGGCTTACTAGCTAATCTGCCCCTCTCACTAGAGGACATGGAATTAGCCTTAATTGATTATGGGCTAGAATCCCTAGAGATCATCGATCAAAGCTTTTTGGTGCTGGGGGATTACCAAAACTTCAAGCAATTACAAGAGGGCTTTGAGAGTTTGCAAATCCCGATTCAAAAGGCTTGCTTGCAACGCATCCCCACATCGCCCATTTCTTTAAGCCAGCAAGCCCTAGCCGAGATTGAAAAACTCTTGGATCGCATCGAAGAAGATGAGGATGTGATCGCACTTTATAGCAATATTGAAGGTGTAGAAGCCACATAACGCCTTAAGATTTCACAAGCAGCCAAACTATCTAGCATGCCGTTTTTGCGGGCTTGTTGGCGTTGTTTGTGGCTAAGGTGGGCGATCTCCTCTAAGGCTAGCTCGCTACTACTGCTCTCACCCACATAGACAATGGGTGCAAAATCGAGCAAACCCACAAAGTGTAGGATGCGCGCACGTGTGGTGGCGTAGTGTTCATCGGGCAAACCCACGATAAGTGTATCAGGCTTTTTGAGCTCTAAAAACGTTTGGAGTTGTTGGCTGGCTTGTTGGCGGTTATGGCGTAAAATGGGCTCTAGGGGCAAGATGACCCCTTGCACACACATAGCAAGCCCGATGCGCTTCAAGCCAATATCTGCGGCTAACAAGATCATTAAGCTAAAATCACCCGCCCATCTTGGCGTTTGATCACCCCTAAAAGCTCTTGTTCTAAGAGAAAATCCCCGTAAATCGCATAAGCCTCTTCAAAACTAGGTCTTTGGCTACAAAAGCGTAAAAAATCGCTTGATTCTGGCTCTCTTGGGGGTTTTAGACCATAATCTTGAGCCAAGCGGGTACAAAAGTGTTCCAAATCATAAATCGCTTGGGCCTTGTTTTGCTCTAAAAGCCCTTGAGTGCCTAGACTCTCACCTAAGCGTTGGGGCAAGACAAAGAGGGGTTTTTGTTGCTCTAAGGCTAGCCTAGCACTCACCATTGACCCGCTATGCATGTTTGCCTCAGCAATCACCACCACATCGCTTAAAGCCACCACTAGGCGGTTGCGCTCCAAAAAAGAATGCCTGTAGGGCAGAAAATTTTTTGCATACTCACTGATGATCAGGCCTTCCTGAGCGATTTGGCGGATAATGGGCGCATTGGAGGGCGGGTAGATATAGTCCAAACTGCAAGGGGCGAGCATGATCGTGGCGGGCAGGGCATTTTTTTGGGCACTAATATCCACCCCCAAAGCCCCACCGCTCACCACCACGCCCCCCATGCGTGCAATTTGTTTGGCAAGCTGGGCAGTGGTGTGGCGGGTATAAAGACTGGGTTTGCGCGTGCCCACAATGGCGATCTTGCAAGGTGCGTCTAATAAACGGGTGTTGCCCACACAATAAAGGGTTTTAGGGGCATCTTTAAGCCCCTTAATCTCCAAAGCTAATGGTTCAAAAATAAAACCGCTAGCAAGAGCCATCGCCCTGACTTAGTACAATTTCAACTTCTAGGGTATTGGTGTTGTGGCTAGAATTGGTGCGCACATTGATCGTTGTGCTGTGGGTGTATTTTTGCACGACAGCTAGGATTTCTTTTTTCATCTCCTCAATGTAGGGCAAACGCATGCTACGCTCATAGGCTAGCACCAAAGTCAAGCGATCCTTAGCGACATTGGCACTGCTCCCCCCCTTAAACCACTTATCCAAAAAGGCACTCATGCAAACCAACCCTTGAGCGTACCCACCAAGCCCTTTTTACTCTTAAATTGTGCAAATTCCACTTCTTGCCCCAAAAGTCTTTGCGTGATCCGTCTAAAGGCTAGGGCACTAGGGCTTTGGGTATAGATAATAGGCTCACCCGTGTTGGTCGCTGAGATGATCTTATCATCTTCGGGCACAAGCCCAATCAAGGGCAAGGCTAGGATTTTAAGCACATCTTCATTAGAAAGCATTTCTTGTTTTTCAACTAAATTAGGCTTGATGCGGTTGATCAAAATGTGCTTGGGCATTTCCTGCCCCTCTTGAATCCTTTGGCTTTTGGCATCAATAATGCCAATCACCCGATCGCTATCCCTAACACTGCTCACCTCTGGGGTTACCACGATAATGGCGCGATCGGCAAAGAGCATGGCATGTTCAAACCCGCTTTCAATGCCCGCAGGCGAGTCGATCAACACAAATTCAAATTGGGCTCTTAACTCTTGGATCAAGGCCTGCACCTTACTTTTATCCAAGATATTTTTATCCTTGCTTTGGGAGGCGGGCAAAAAATGCAGGTTTTTGGTGCGCTTATCTTGGATCAAGGCTTGGGATAACTTGCAATTGCCCTCCATCACATCCACCACATCATAAACAATGCGGTTTTCTAAGCCCAAAATCATGTCCAGATTACGCAAACCAATGTCAAAATCAATCGCCACGACTTTTTTATCTTGTTGGGCTAGCCCGATGGCTAGATTTGCCGTTGTGGTGCTCTTGCCCACCCCTCCCTTGCCACTTGTGATGGTGATGATCACAATCTCTCCTTATGCCTTGAATAAATGCGCGCGCAAATGCGCCCCCACTTGTTCTAAGGGCTGGTTAGCTAGCTGGCTTTTATTTTGTGTTAGCATTTTATGCCCCCCTTGTGCCTCCTGCATAAAGGCGCGCGTAAATTCCCCACTCTCAATTTGGCTCAAGAGTTCTTGCATGCGCGCTTTGCTCTCCAAGTTGATGAGTTTTTGGGCGGCTAGTAGCCCTCCGTATTCGGCGGTGTTGGAGATATGCTCTTGCATGCTAACCAGACCCTTGTTGTAAATCAAATCCGCAATGAGCTTGATCTCATGCACGCATTCAAAATAGGCTAACTCCGCTGGGTAACCCGCCTCCAGCAAAGTATTAAAGGCATTTTGCAACAAGCCCACCAGCCCGCCACACAAAACAGCTTGTTCGCCAAAAAGATCAGCGCATGCCTCATGTTTAAAAGTCGTCTCTAAAATCCCCACCCGCCCTGAGCCAATGGCGATCGCATAGCTTAGAGCCAGATCACGGGCATTGCCTTGTTGGCTGTCTTGTTCCACCCCCACAAGTGCAAATAATCCGCTATTTTGCTGGTACTTTTCCCTGAGTGCATAACCTGGACCCTTGGGGGCACACAAGATCACCCCCACCCCCTTTGGGGCTTGAATCTGCTTGAAATGCACACTAAAGCCATGGGCAAAGAGTAAGGTTTGATTAGGTCTTAAAAAAGGAGCGATCTCTTGGGTATAAACTTGTTGGTGAATCTCATCAGGGAGCATCACGGCTAGTAGATCGCACTCTTGGGCACATTCAGAGACACTGCAAACCTCAAAGCCCTCTTGTTGGGCTAGAGAGGTGCTGTTGCTATGTGCATATAACCCGATTTGCACATCTACGCCACTATCACGCAAATTGAGCGCATGCGCGCACCCTTGTGCCCCATAGCCCAAAACACCCACGCGTTGGGATGTGATCAAGCCCAAATCGCCATCTTGATCCGTGTAAATGGGTAAAAAACCCCCAAACCCCGCCATGCATTACCTTATTTGTATTATAATGGGCACTATTGTAAATAAAAACAACTTAAGGTTTGTTTGTATCGGGGGCACGGTGAATCAACAAGTCCATCAAGAATTAGCCTTTTTAGACCACATGATACTAGAAATTCTCCAGGAATTTAGCCCCACCACCACGCATTATTTTTTGACCCTCAAAAGCCTATTTGAAGGCAATTTGAAGGGGCAAGAGCAGATCACCCAGACATTGGAAAAAATCGCCTCTTCAGACCAGATTTTGGGCGTAATCAAAGCCTTTTCGCTTTACAACATCTTGATCAATATCCTAGAAGATCGCCATAAAACCCCCACACTAGGCGTGCGCCAAGCTTATAGGGCTCTTATGCAAGAGGGTTTCCAAGCAGATTTATTAAATCAAAATGCCACCCACACCACTTTTTATCCCGTGTTCACTGCCCACCCCACCCAGTCCATGCGCCGCACCTTTTTAGAGGCGATTCAAGAGATTTACCAAGATTTGGCGATCCTCTTTGATCACACTTGTAACCCCACAAGTACGCATGGAGCTAAAACCCGTTTAGCCTATCGCTTGCGTTTGCTGTGGAAAAGCCATTTGGTGCGTCAAGAACGCCTAGAAGTGCTCTTTGAGCTGGACAACTTGCTGTATATCTTAGAAAATTCCTTTTTGCCCAGTTGTCAAGACCTTTTTCAAGAAATCCAAGACATGTTAGGCAAACCACTGGATCGCGCACCTATTTGTCTGGGGAGCTGGATCGGAGGTGATCGGGATGGCAACCCCTTTGTGAGTAATGCCCTCTTGCACCAAGTCGTGTTGATCCAACATGAGTTTATTATTAATCTCTATCTCAAGCACACTGCCCAACTCCAACGCGAACTCTCCATCTCCAGCGATTTTTGCACAATATCACAAGCCTTGCAAGCCGACTTACAAGCCCATTACCACAAACTAGACCCCACCAGTGCGCGTTTGCACCCCAAAGAGCCCTTTAGAGCCAAGTTGGTTTTAATGCAAACCAAGCTTAAAAACCGCCTCATCGCGCTTAACTCCCCCTTGCCCATAGACTTTGCCTACCACAATGCCCAAGAATTACTCACCGACATTGATTTATTGTTAGATAACCTAGAACCCAGTTTGCAACCATCTTTGTGGCACTTTAAGCATTTGGTTTTACTCTGTGGTTTCCATCTGTTGCGTTTGGATTTTCGCGAGCACCGCGAGGTGTTTTTGCATAGCCTCAGTGAGGTGTTTTGCTTGTTAGGATGGGCGACTAATGATTTTCACCGCTTAGATGAATCCCAAAAGTTAGAGATTTTAAACCACGCCCTAGACTTAGAGCCCGTGCATTTGTTAGACTTGATTCCTAAGGTCAGCGAAAGCACCAAGCGGTTATTAGAGGCGTTTTTAAACATGGTTTGGGCTAAATCCCAAATCGCCCCCGAAGTTTTTAGCTCTGTGATAGTCTCCATGACAACCCAAGCAAGTGATTTATTATGCGTGCTGTGGCTAGCTAAACAAGCAGGCTTGGCGATCAAAAAAGGGGTCAATACCTTAAAAATTGCGATCACACCCCTTTTTGAAACCATCCATGACTTGCAGAACGCCCCACATATCATGCAAATCCTGCATGCTAATCTCCACTACCAAGCCTATTTAGAGTGCATGGACTCCCAACAAGAGATCATGATTGGGTATTCGGATTCGAGCAAAGATGGGGGGATTTTTGCGAGCAATTATAATCTCTATGGGGCTATTAGCAATTTGATAGCCTTGGGGCAAAAATTGGGTATCCGCTTTTTGCTTTTCCATGGTCGGGGTGGGAGTGTCAGTCGTGGGGGGGGGAATTTAGAAGATGCCTTGCTGAGTGCCCCCGTGCAAAGCGTGCAGGGTGCATTGAAAATCACAGAGCAAGGCGAGATGATCAGCACGCGTTATCTGAACGCCACCAGTGCGCGCCACAACCTCTCTAGCATGATGGGTGCATTGCTCAAAAAAAGAGGCTACGATCAAAATAACCCCAGTGTGAATCACCCCCAAAACCCCACCATGCAAGCCATTTCCAACATTTCTTACCAAACCTATAGAGAACTCTACACCCACCCGGATTTTTTGGATTATTTTAAAGCCGCCACGCCCATTAGCTTTATCCAAGAACTCAATTTAGGTTCGCGCCCCTCCAAGCGTAAAGAGAGTAGCCACATTGAGGATTTGCGCGCCATCCCATGGGTCTTTGCTTGGACGCAAAATCGGAGTATTTTACCGGCATGGTATGGGGTAGGCAGTGGGTTAGAAAGTGTGGGGGATTTGCCCCTTTTGCGCCACCACTACCAAAGGGGTGGTTTTTTTAAAGTGGTGCTGGATAATATCTCCCAAGTGCTTTTAAAGGTAGATTTGCAAATTGCCTCCCAATACCACGCCTTTGCTAAAGATAACCCCAGTGCAACGTATATTTGGGCAAAAATTGTGGGCGAATTTGAAAAAACCATGCGCTGGATTTTAGCAGTACGCTCAGAAGAGAGTCTTTTAGAGAGCGATGGTATGGTGCAACAAAGTATTTTGTTACGCAAACCCTATATCAATGCGCTCAATTATCTCCAAATTGAGCTCATCAAGCAATTCAAGCAAGCCACCCAAGCTGAACACGCCCAACTTAAAACCTATATCCAAAGCACTTTAATTGGCATCGCCCAAGGCATGCGTAACACGGGGTGATGATGCAAAAATGGTTTCTTTTATTGTTGTTGGTGGGCAGTCTGCAAGCTTTGGTGATCCAGACCTCTGAGGATTTGGATTTAAAAAAAGCGGTGGGTACTTTTCAAGGTGCTGTGTTTTACAAAAACGCCCCCCAAAAGCATTTGATCATTCAGGGCGTGTATAAACTGCAAGGTGCCAAGCTCATCTTAGAAGCGACCCATCTTCAAAAAATCCCGCCCAATAAAAAGCTCAAACCCACCACCCACCCCCTCTCCCAAGTCCAAGCCACGCAAAATTTAGGCACTATGCGTCTAAAGAAAATTGCCAAGGGGAGCAAGATTTACTTTAAAGAACCTAACTTGCAAAAAATGGCAAGTCTTTTAGGCGTGGATTATGCCCAGTACGTGGCTAGCCAAAAAGTCCCGGGCATTTTAAACCCCACTGCCCCCACCCCCTCACAAAGCCCAACTTCTGCTAACCCCCCAACCACACAAACTAACCCAACTAACCCCAAGACTTTGAGCAGCACCCCTAAAACCAGCACCCCTAGAAGTTACCAACGCTCCACCCGCAAAGTTGGGACAAGAACTAGGCGGAGTCCAACTAGGTCTAAAGGCACCAGTAGGCGCACCTATACCTCTAAAAGCACAAGAAGTAGGGGCACAGCCATTAGAACTGGTCGGACAAAAACACCAAGTCTTACAAGCACCAAAACCCCCCAAAGCACCCCAGTAGCCCAAACTCACCCCCAAACTTCTTTAGTGCAAAGCAACCCCGCCACACCTCCGGCACCCCCTCAAGCTTACCAACCTAGTCCCCCTAGCTCCAGTTATACCCCTAGCTACATCCCCATGCCCCTACCTGAGAGTAATTTTGTCCCCTCAAGAAGCCCTAGCCCCACTACCCCCCCAAACAACCCCCACAACTAAACCCCCCCAAGAAGCCCTCGTAGCCGAAAATGGAATCAAGAAAGAAAATTTGGCTAAAGAAGCAGAATCCAAACAAGTGCCCTCAAGCGAGTCTCCTAAAACCTCTATGGAATCCACCACCATCCAGCATGGAGCGGGCATGGGAGAGATGCAGGAGTTTGCATGCGGGCATTGGACTTATGATGATGGTAAGTTAGAGGCTTATCGCCCCAGCGTGATGCGCGGTCTAGACAAAGCTAGCGGGCAGTATTTGGATTTAAGCCCGTGCAATTTAGAAGCCGACCCCACAAGTGGCAAGGGTGGCAAAATTGTGCTTGCCTATACCCAACTTCCCGACAAAATAGAAGTGTTAGGGCCCACCACAACTATACACACTTTTAAACTGAGCAAGGCTAATTATTCTGAAGGGCGTTGTTATAAGGCACGGACACGCCAATGTTTGCATATTGAGCCTAGTAGTAACCAAGAATGGAGTAGCACTTATAGCACCACCACAACCAAGATCACCAAAACCTACAAACGCCCGCCTCAAGTGGGGAGTGCCATTTCTACAGAATATATTAAAGTCCTAGAGGAAAACAAGGCAGAACGCAAGAGTGCCATCAAGGATAACGGATTGGGTTTGAGCGATCAATTCATGGAATTTGTGGAAATCTATCAGGGGCAGTATTTGGACGATCAGATCAAAAATTCACCTGAGTATGTGGCGTGGAAAGAGCGTTTTGTGCGCCCCGGTCATGGCACATGCAGCCAATATGAGATCGAAAAACTCATCACCAATAAAAAAGTGCTCCCCAGCATCCACAACACCCGCATTATATGCGTGAAAAGTGGGGATTTTTTACTAGAGAACAAGCAACCTTAGTCAAAATAGCATGCAATATTTTAAACAATCTCCCAAGTCTATTGCGGGGTATTGCTGGTTTTAGATCGTTTTTTTACAGAGTTATATCAATGATTACCATTTTTTTGGTAGAATGGGCCACCTGATTTTATCATTCAGGAATACTTTTGTTTAAGGAGACAGCATGTCAGGACATAGCGAAGAATGTTGCCACGGGCACGACAACGAGTGTAGCGAACACCACCATCACCACCACCACCATTATCATGGTGGCACACACCACCACCACCATCACCATCATGGCGAACACCACCACCACCATGATGGGGATCACCATCACCACCACAAAGATTAAGGTGCATCAGCCCCGGTCACGCCGGGGTGGCGCGGATACATCCCATCTTCTCGCTTTATTTAGTTTAGCCTTTTGAACCTATTTCTCATACAGCCGATCCCCACAATAAATTCTCTTTCTCTTGATATCAAACTGGGGGCTAAAGAGATTTTTAGATTCTAGATTATCTTTAGTGTGAAT
>NZ_QXQP01000078.1 GCF_003660265.1 Helicobacter mehlei | reverse complement strand
CGCGTCCGACCCGCCTGGAATTGCGTACCCCGGCGATGGTGATTGCACTTCTGATCATCTGCGCCTTGGTGCACTTCCTCTACGTGATCCGTGTGGGTGGAGACTTCATGCACGCCCGCATGCTCCTGCCGCCACTGTTCGCCCTCCTGCTGCCCATGGCTGTCATCCCGATCAACGTATTTGACCGGACCTGGCAGGACCTGGTGTCCGGCATCCTGGTGCTTGCCGTGTGGCTCTGGTCCACCGTCGTATTCATCAACGGCCATGATTGGGATAGTGAAGACGGCGGTGATGTGGTGGATGAACGGGAATTCTGGATCGACTTCACCAACCGCGATCATGACAATCCTCCGCTCTACGCAGAGGACTTCCTCACCGTGCGTTCCATGACTGATTATGTGGAGGTCATGGAGGAGCAGACCCTGGCGGAGCCCACCGGCCAGCAGCTGGCCATCAGGACCCAGGATGGCAATGGAAACTCCTGGATCACCACCCCCCGCCTGGAGGAGGGGGACGCTGGAGATCTGAGCCATCTTCCTCCCACCGTGTTCATGGTGAACCTGGGTATGACCTCAATGAATGCGCCCTTGAATGTCCGTGTCACTGACCTGATCGGCCTGGCCACCCCGCTGGCTGCACGCCAGCCACGCATTGAGGGGGGACGTATTGGCCATGACAAACTCATGGCACTGGAATGGCAGGTGGCGGATTCCGCGACACCGTTGACCTCCACCCCGGGTTGGCTGGATCCGGA
>NZ_QXQP01000077.1 GCF_003660265.1 Helicobacter mehlei | reverse complement strand
CTTTAAAATCCAGCTCAACCACCTAGTCCAACGCCAAGACTTTGACAACGCCACTAAAGCCCTCATTAGAGAGCTAGAGGGGGGCTTACCTCCAGATGATGGAGGTAAATCCTTTGAATATAAAACAGAGGGGACGAAAGATATTAAAGATTTAAGGACGGAGTTAAGGCAGAGTCTAGTCCCCATTTTAAACCAAGACATTAAGAACAAAGAAACGGGGGTAGTTGCTAGGATTTCAGGTACAGGATTGAATAAAATCTCTAGTGAAAAAGCTTTAAACAAAAGTTTAGAAAATGGTTTTACAAAAGAAGAACATTTTAAAGTGGGAGCAGATATTAAAGCTCTTTTTGAGAATGCTAGATTGGGAGAAACCTATGCAGACAAAAAGGGCAGTGCCGACATAAAAGCCATGCACAGATACTTTGCAGAGATTAACATCAATGGAAAAAAAGCTCAAGTTAAAATTACACTAAAAGAGAGTATGCAACAAGGACATAGAATTTATAGTTTGGAGTTAGGAGAATTAAACCCTCTACCTTAAAGGATTACAGCACACCCATGCAATCCAATAGAGGCAGGCCAAACTCACACAGGTGGGAGATATGCAAAGCTTATAGCTTTCCCACGCCTATTGTAAAGCCCGTGGGGGGGAGCGTATAATAAAAACGCTTAATCTCAAATTAAAAGCCAACGCCACTAAAGCCCTCATTAGAGAGCTAGAGGGGGGCTTACCTCCAGATGACCCACCCCCTTCAGGAGGAGGGGG
>NZ_QXQP01000076.1 GCF_003660265.1 Helicobacter mehlei | reverse complement strand
TTCAGTCTCGCGGCTGACTTCAAACTGTTTCAGTTCATTGGCCAGCTGTGCCGGGATGCGGACATCAATCACCGTGCCCTCCACAGTATATTCCTCAGACAACACTGTGCCGTGCTCGTGGAGACGGGAAATGATGTCACCGCGGGTAAAAGGGATACGCAGCAACAGGTGAGTGTCGCGGGAGTTGAGGAACAGCTCAATGCGAGCCTCCAGCTCCTTGATGCCCTCCCCTGTCAACGCGGAGACAAACACCACATCATCGAGGGCATGGCGCAGTTCAGCCAGGGTGAGTGGATCAGCCTGGTCGATCTTGTTCACCACGATGATTTCCGGCGGCGGGGTTTCCCCGGTGGTGCGCACGATATCACTGATCACCGTGTTCACGGCCTCGATCTGCTTCAGTGGGAAGGGGTCTGAACCATCCACCACATGCAGCATGAGATCAGATTCCACCACTTCCTCCAAGGTGGATTTGAAAGCCTCCACCAGGGAGGTTGGCAGGTGACGGATGAAGCCAACGGTGTCGGTGAAGACCACGTGGCGTCCATCGGCCAGTTCGGCCTTACGGGTGGTGGGATCCAATGTGGCAAAGAGCGCATCCTCCACCAGGACACCAGCACCAGTCATCGCGTTAATCAGCGAGGACTTTCCAGCATTGGTGTATCCGGCAATGGAAATCTGTGGAACCAGTGAGGCTGCGCGCTGTGAACGCTTAACACCACGGGCGGTATCCATGCCGGAAAGCTCCCGGCGCAGGCGCGCCATGTCTGAGCGCA
>NZ_QXQP01000075.1 GCF_003660265.1 Helicobacter mehlei | reverse complement strand
CCTGTGCGATGGCACCCATCAGGGGTGTCAGTATCCCAAAGACCGCCAGCACCATCCCCAGGAAGGACAGTGCCATGCCACCGATGACACTCTGCAGGGCGATCCTGCGCATGCGTTTGCCAATGTGCAGGAGGTTATCCAGGCGTTCCAGGGAGGAGTCCAGCACCACTGCATCAGCAGCTTCCATAGTCACATCAGATCCAGCACCGAAGGCCACCCCCACAGTGGCGGCAGACATTGCGGGAGCATCGTTGATGCCATCCCCTAAGAAGAGGGTGGAGCCCCGCTTATTGAACTCACGGACCAGCGCCAGCTTCCCTTCCGGACTCACACCAGCATGGACGGTGTTAATACCGACCTTGCCTGCCAGGTACTCCACCTCTGAGGAACGGTCACCGGAGATGATCATGGTTTCGGTGGTGCCATGCCTCTTGGCAAGGTGTGCGATGAAATCAGCGGCAGCAGCACGTGGTTCATCCCGGAACTGGATGAAGGCGGCAAACTCACCACCAATGAGCATCACCGATTCCATGCCTGCCTGATCCTGTGGCAGGAATGAGGAATCAATCAAGCTCTTGCGGTTGCTCAGCATGACCGCATGCCCATCAACCACCCCGCTCAACCCCTGGCCGGGTTTCTCCGAAATAGCGGTGACAACAAGACTGTCCACCCCCCCGGCGCACCGCCTCCTCCACAATGGCCGTGGCCAGTGGGTGGCGGGAATAACGTTCAATGGCTGCAGCCAGCGCCATGACATAATCCTCATCCCACCCAGCCG
>NZ_QXQP01000074.1 GCF_003660265.1 Helicobacter mehlei | reverse complement strand
GTCCCACCACGGTCAGGACCTGCAATTTCAAATCCCTGTGGGCCCAGATCTGCAAGATCCAATGGTTCGTGGCAACCCGCCCTGCTCACCGAATACCACCCAGGCCATACCCGGCACCCGGGTTCCGGCAGCATGATCCGGCCCGACAGCGGTATACCCTGTGATCACGATGTCATCGACACCATCACCATTGACATCACCGGCGGGGGCCACATTGGACAGTGCCGCCTGCGCACCGGCCCCGAGGATCGTGGATAAGACACGGGGATGGTGTTCACCGGGGTCAACAGGCAGCGTGACGTTGTCAATACCTTCCGCACCAGCCACAATGTCAATACGGCCGGCAACCTCATTTCCACTGTTTCTTGTCACCACCGCGATATCGTCCAGATCATCGCCGTTGAGGTCTCCAACTCCCGCTGAGGCATTGGAGGTACGGCCATCAGGCAGCCCTTCGATGATGAAACCATGTTCACCCATGTACTGCTGTGATCTGTTCTGGACATCCCGCTCACCGAAGAAGATCGAAAGCTGATTGCCCCGGAAGTCCGAGTAGGCGATGTCATCAAAGCCGTCCCCGTTCACATCGCCGGCACAGGCTGTGGTGAATCCCGACATATTCTGCCCAAAGGCGCCTTCAAAACGGTAGGCGCCGCTGTCGGCAGCATCCAGGTCCCCACCAGGGGGAACTTCCTGACCGGTAGCAGGGATGATGTAGGCGGTACCAATCTTGTCCACCCCGGTGCGTCGCCACATCCAGTCGCTGGCAATGATGTC
>NZ_QXQP01000073.1 GCF_003660265.1 Helicobacter mehlei | reverse complement strand
TCTTGCACAATCTCGCCCTTAGCGCGCTCTAAAAAGACATTTAACTCCTCTGGGCTAAAAATCCTTTTTGTGTCTATTTGCGCGCGCAAATCCTCTTTAAGACTCTCTTGGGCACTTTGGGCTAGGGCCTTGGTCTCAATCTTGGCCAATAGCGCGGTCTGGATATTGCGCTCTAAAGCCGGCATTGCCCTAGCCACTTCTTGGGCGGCCATTTTGTTTAAATTATTGGCCACATCGCTAGCCACTTGCGGATCGTTAATCTTCTCTTGCACCGCCTGGTCGTAGCGTTGCTCTAACTCTTTGGCCTTGGCCTCAAAGTGCATTTTAACCTGTTTGGCTAGCGTGCCCCGGGCTAGCTCTAACACGCTGATACTCTCTTGTCTGGTCTTTTTATTGGCTTCTAATAATTCTTGGATTTTGTTATAAAGTTCCACATCCTGCTCCCTTAGATTCAAGGATTCCTAGCGTGGGAGAGAAACGATGAGCTTACTATAATTGGGAATTTAAGATGCCCACGCTAGGCACAAAGAACACACACTTAACCAAGTGCCCCCACATCTTAGCATTTTGCTAGGGAGAGGGCAAGGGTTAAACCCGAAGGGTTTAATGGAGCGTAGCGGAACGCGTAGCGTTTAATGAGCAAAAGCCCCTAGGCTTTTGCAAAATGCGCTAGCATTTTAATAGTCAAACGGGCAATTGATACCAAAAGGCTAGAAAAGCCCCAACTAGAGTGGCCTAGCTTAAGCCCAAACGCTTTAGCGTTTTAATCCTTATGCCCACCAAG
>NZ_QXQP01000072.1 GCF_003660265.1 Helicobacter mehlei | reverse complement strand
TGCTGATCTCAGCCCCATCCGGGTCTTTGACATTGTGGTGTGGATGTCGGGGAGAAAGAAGGCTTAGGACTTATCTGTCTGGCGGACTACTATGTTTAGGTGATGTCTCAAGTAACCGAATCCGCTGTCCGCAGCGCGCTATCCCGCGTAGAGGATCCAGAGATCGGTAAGCCCATCACGGAGCTCGGCATGGTCAAATCTGTGGCCATCGATGGCTCTGATGTGAAGGTAGAAATCTACCTGACCATCGCGGCTTGCCCGATGAAGACCACCATCGTTGCCAATACCGAGGCGGCTGTCAAAGACGTCGAGGGTGTGGGCAATGTCCAGGTGGACCTTGATGTGATGAGCGATGAACAACGTCGTGAACTCCGCGTCAGCCTCCGTGGTTCCGGCACTGAACCAGTGATCCCCTTTGCCCAGCCAGGTTCCACCACGCGTGTTTATGCCGTGGCATCCGGCAAGGGTGGCGTGGGTAAGTCCTCCATGACTGTCAACCTGGCAGCAGCACTTGCTGCCAAGGGTCTGTCCGTGGGCATTCTCGACGCTGATATCTATGGTCACTCGGTACCCGCCATGCTGGGTTCAGATGCCCGCCCACACCAGGTCGATGACATGATCATGCCCCCGCAGGCTCATGGTGTGAAGATGATCTCCATCGCACACTTTGTTGAGGGCAACGCACCTGTGGTGTGGCGTGGACCGATGCTGCACCGTGCGATCCAGCAGTTCCTCACCGATGTGTTCTGGGGCGATCTGGATATCCTCCTGCTGGATCTCCCACCGG
>NZ_QXQP01000071.1 GCF_003660265.1 Helicobacter mehlei | reverse complement strand
AATATCATCAACAAGGCCCAAAAGAATAGCGGCCTTTTTAATGGCTTGTTGCGCAAGGCTAACCAATTGACCAGCGGGGTAGTGCCCCTAGGGGCTGAACTAGCCCAAACCGATACGGCGGTCAATCAATACACCTACAGCACCGCAAGGGCATTAACCAATGGGAAGGTGACTAACCAAACCCTAGATGATCTAAAACACATCACGCGGATAGGTTTTAGGGGGGCTAAGGAATACACCGCCAGGCTAGGGGAAACCCAAAACATCAATCTAAACTACTTGACCAGCCAATTGCACAACTTGCAGGCCTTGGGGGGCAAGATCACCCCGGATATGTTGGGCAAGTTAGCCGAGTACAGGCTTAAGGCGCGCTATATCCAAGAAAGCGGTGGGGATATTGATTTGCGCGCTTATAACAAATTAGGGGGGCAATGATGGCCACCTTGATTTTTAATGGGCAAAGTAGTCGCCAAGAGCTTAACCCCGGAGACAAAGCCAAAGACTATCTAGTGACCATCACCGGATGCAAGGGGGAAGATGCCAGCTATGGGCCAGAAAATGCTTGGCAACATAGCTATTACAAACAGGGCAACCATGGGGCTTTGGTGTATGTGGATATTGATAACGCGAGGATTAACTTTACCATTGCCGGAGGCCAAGGGAGCCTAACAGCCCTAAGACGCACGGGTTATAGAACCACAGAACAGCAGTGGCGCGACACTTCTTATTGGGGCAAGGAGGCTTATACCACAACAGAGGAGTATTGGGACACCGAGCGTTATTGGATATA
>NZ_QXQP01000070.1 GCF_003660265.1 Helicobacter mehlei | reverse complement strand
TAATGGGCTCTATGCCCTGCGCTCTTAAACTATCCTCAACATGGGTCAATTGCCCGTTAAGATGTCCCCTATCCTCCACCCTAATGGCCGCTCTTAAAAAGTCACTAATGGCCCCTATATCCCCCCTCTTGCGCTTAATCTTGCTCTCAATGCTCCCCACACTCTTTAAGACGCTATTGGCTTCTAAATGCGCACTAGGCTCTTTAAGCCCCTCCAACAATGTTTTAAACCCACCCTCTTGCTCTTGGGCTTGGGTGTAGAGGGTTTGGGCTTGATTCTTAAGTTCTGGGGTGGTAGGGTTAGCTCCACTGCTAGGCATATAGCCTTCAAGATCAAGGCTTGGAGTCGTGTTAGGGCGTTGGCTATGGGATAGCAGAACTTCTTTATTGAGTTGCCCCTTTAACTTCCACATATCAAAAAATCTTAACTTATCTTGCCCGCTTAAGGCTTCCTCAATCACTACCGCGTAGCCATTAATCTGTTTGGCATACACAATACGCCCACTCTCTTCTTGTATGTGTTTAAAATCGGGGCTTTTAAGATACTCTTGGTAATGGGCGATGTCCTCTAAAGTTACCGCAATTTGTCCCCGTTTGGCTTCCTTAATCGCATCGCCATGTTGTTTGAGCGTGTGTAACACTTGGTGTGCGTCAATCTCTCTTACAAGCTCTCTCTTGCCCTTAAACTTAAGACCGACACCCCTTTATTGTGGCCAAATTCTACCAAGATGAGCAGAATCGCTATTACGGGCTTTTTAGGGATATTAAGCCGATGCAAGATTATATCAACT
>NZ_QXQP01000069.1 GCF_003660265.1 Helicobacter mehlei | reverse complement strand
GAAAATGTGGAATTCTCCAGCAAGGGTAAGGACCTGGTGGAAAACATCCGCCGTGGCTCAGCCTTCCTCCATGATTATGAGCTGAGCAAGGTGGGCAAGCCGGCGGACCGTGATGAGTGGGTGACCACCCCGCAGACCGTCAATGCCTTCTACAACCCGGTGGTCAATGACATCACCTTCCCCGCTGCCATTCTGCGCGCCCCCTTCTTCGATCCGGAAGCGGATGCGGCAGAGAACTTTGGTGCCATCGGTGCCGTGATCGGCCATGAGATCGGCCACGGCTTTGATGATCAGGGCAGCCAATACGACGGTGATGGCAACCTGAATTCCTGGTGGACCGATGAGGACCGTGAGGAGTTCACCAAGCTCACCACACGCCTCATCGATCAATTCGAAGGCCTGGTTCCGGCGGTGCTGAAGAAAAACGGTATTGAAACCACCGGCGTCAATGGTGCCTTCACCGTGGGTGAGAACATCGGTGACCTGGGTGGACTGGGTATCGCCGTGGTGGCTTATAAGAAGTACCTGGCTGATCAGGGCCTGGACTTTGCCACCTCCCCGAAGAAGACCTTTGAAGCTGAGGGTTCAGAACCAGAGCTCCTCGGCCAGGAATTCAACGGCCTGCAGCGTCTCTTCCTCTCCTGGGCACGGGTGTGGCGCACCGCGATCCGCCCCCAGATGGCCGTGCAGTACCTGGCGATTGATCCCCACTCCCCCGCCGAGTTCCGCTGCAACACCATCGCCGGCAATGTCGAGGAATTCTACGAGGCCTTCCAGGTCC
>NZ_QXQP01000006.1 GCF_003660265.1 Helicobacter mehlei | reverse complement strand
AATGCTAATCTAGGGCTTGCACGTAACCAGCAAGCACCCCTGCAAGGACACTGAATTTTGGTGCCATTCCTTAGTTTCCTTTTGCACACCTTAGGTCTTCTTTTAATACACTTCTGGCTGGCGATTTTTTTAAAGTTTTTTAAGATGAGGCCCCATTTTAGCATAAACGGGTTAGAAGCCTTAGACTCTCATCTGTTCTTGGTAGTACAAGCTGTGCAAAACCTTGACTTCCTCTTCCTCTTTGTTCCCATCAACCATGGATTGCAAAGACCCCTTGATCGCAAACAAGGACATGTAAATATGCACGATAAAAAAGCCCACCAGCACCAGTCCTAAGAAATTATGCGCCAATGCGCTTAGGCGCAACAAAGAAATTTGGTAAAGCCCAAAAAAGTTAGCAATGGTGCTTAAATCCTCCGTATTGAAATATAAGATCCCCCCACTAGCAATCATCACTAACCCCCCCAAAGTGGCAATCCAAAACCACATCTTCTGCCCGGCGTTAAATTTATAAGCGGGCACGGGTTTTTTCTCTTTGGAGAGATAGCCCCCCATGATCACCAGCCATTTGATGTCTGCCAGTCTAAAGAACATGTCTTTAAGCCACATGAAGAGCATAGGCAACACCGCCACCATGAACACCACGCAACCCACGCTATGCGCAACTCTACAAAAGCGCACAAACGCCCCGCCCCCAAAGAAATCCCCAAAGATCATAATCAGTCCGGTGGGCACAAGCAAAATAAAACTGACCCCTGCTATCCAGTGGATGATGCGGTTAAACAAGCTAAAAAAAGGGATTTTTTGGCCACTGTGCTTGAATTGTTTAGGGCCAATGACAAGATAGTGCATTAAAAAGCCAAAGCCCACACCTAGCACCACGGCTAAAAAGAGCCATAAAAAATAATGCCCCTGCCAAAGCGTCCAAAGTTCGCCTAGCTTGGTCGTGTCTCTCTGTCCATAGGGCAGAATGCCTAAAATGCGTTCTTGATCTAGGGGGGTGCTTTGAGCGTTTAGAATGGCACTCAAGCCCGCTAAAGTGAGAAAATGTTTCATCAATCCCCCTTAAGGCGTTGCGCCCTCGACTTGGTGCGTGGCTTTGGTTTTAAAATCTTGGGCGTTGGCATATTTGGCCATGACACGCCGTCTATAAATATCGGCGATACTCAGCGCATCGCCCACCAAGAGGGCATTAGTCGAGCAAGTCGCCGCACACATGGGCACTTGCCCGCTGGCGATGCGATTGACCCCGTATAATTCCATCTCTTTTTGTGAGTGGGTGGGTGCAGGACCGCCCGCACACATGGTGCATTTGTCCATCACGCCACGCACGCCAAACGCCCCATCTCTGGGGAATTGGGGCGCGCCAAAGGGACAGGCATACAGGCAATACCCACACCCAATACAGGTTTCTTTATCGTGCAAGACGATCCCATCCTCACGGATGTAAAAACAATCTACGGGGCAAACCTGCGCGCAGGGCGCGTCTGTGCAATGTTGGCAGGCGATCGAGATAGACTTTTCCTTGCCCTCCACGCCCTCATAAAGGGTAATGACCTTGCGCCGATTCAAGCCCACTTCTAAATCGTTGGAGTGCGAACACGCCACAGAGCAGGCAAAACAACTAATACAGCGGTTGTCATCGCAATAAAACTTCATGCGATTGGCATTGGGGATTTGTTTAGCAGGTTCTAAGTTTGCCATGTTAAGCCTTTTCAATGCGGCACAAGCCGGCGTTAAACTCAGGGATTTGGGTGACCGGATCAAAGCCGTAATTGGTGATTGTGTTCGAGCTTTCCCCAGTGGTGTAGGGCTTGGTGCCCTCAGGGTAGCGATGACTCAAATCCACGCCCTGCAACACCCCCGCAAAGCTATAGGGCATGCAAATGCGATCGGGGGTTACGGAGTGGCTAAAGATTGCCTTGACCTTAATTTTAGTCCCCTCGGGCGAATGCACCCACATCATTTCCCCATCTTTAATTCCGTGGTTGAGTGCCAAATCGGGGTGGATGTGGCAAAACATCTCGGGCGTGATGTGGGATAGATACTTGCTGGTGCGCTCCAACATGCCCGCCCCGCTCAAATTCACCAAGCGCATAGAAGCGATCACAATGGGGAATTCTTTAGCCCACTCTTGTTTGTTTTGCTCGCTGGCATAGCGCACATCCACCCTAAAGTTATTCACTTGGTCTTTAATGGCGGGGTATTTTTGCACTAAATCCGGACGCGGGGAGTGCAAGGGTTCGCGGTGCAAGGGGATTTGATCGATGAAGTTCCACACAATGGCGCGCGCACGCGCATTCCCATAGACACAAACGCCCTTTTCATCGCATTTCTTTTGGATAAGCCCGCTGGTATCGACTTTCCAGTTATCCCCCATGATCGCCTTTTCGTGATCTGTGAGCTTGATCCCTAACACCTTTTCAATATTAGCCTTAGTGATCTCAGGGTACCCCCCCTTGATCGCCGAGCCCTTGATCGTAACACTCTTATCGGCTAACAAATCCTGCCCCTTATACTCTTCCCCAAAGCGCGCCCTAAAGCCCATGCCCCCCTCTTTGGTGGGGGTGCTAATGTCGTATAAAATGGGCGTGCCGGGGTGTTTTTCTGTCCAAGCTGGCCATGGCAAGCCATAATACTGCCCTTTCATAGGACCATAGCCCTCTTGGGTGATGTAATCAAACATGTGCCAATTTTCTTGCTGGGCTTTGAGCCGTTCAGGTGTCCAGCCCCCAAGCCCTATCACCTTAACCGTGCGCGCGATCTCACGGGTGGCGTCTTCGGGCCAGCTAAAGTTCTTTCTCACCTGCACCAAATCCCCGTTTTTATCAAAATCACAGAGTAGGGCTTTGGTGTATTCTTCATAAAAGCCAAACTTCTTGGCCATTTCAAACATCAATTCATGGTCTTGCTTGGCTTCATAGAGGGGCTTGACCACTTGGGATCGCCACTGGGCGGCGCGGTTTGTGGCGACCACGATCCCCTCGCACTCAAACTGGGTTGCGATGGGCAAGACATACACCCCATCGGGTTTTTCTGTGAGGATCGCCGCCTCGTTTAAAAAGGGTTCGGCGATCACCATTAAATCCAGCTTTTCAATCGCCTCTGCCATTTTGACATTGTGCGCTAGGGAGGAAACCCCATTGCCCTGCACCCAAAGCCCCTTAATGGGGGCGTTGGAGTGGGTTTTAGATTCTTGTAACACGCCCTCATGCCAAAGTGAGATGCTAAAGCCTTTTTTGTGCATCCATTCGGGGGCAAAAAAGCGTTTTTGCAAACTCTCAAAGCTCACCCCCCAGCACTTGGCATAATAACGCCAACTAGCTTCACTCAGGCCATAATAACCGGGCAAATTATCTGCCAAACAGCACATATCCGTAGAACCTTGCACATTGTCATGCCCACGCACAATATTACAACCCCCGCCCTTTTTGCCCATGTTGCCGAGCACCAGTTGCAAGATGGAGAGCATGCGCGTGTTTCCACTGCCTACGCTATGCTGTGTGATCCCTAAAGCCCACGCCAGCGTGGCCGGCTTAGCTGTTGCAAAAACGCGGGTAGTTTGAATGAGTAAGCTGGCCGGCACACCCGTGATGTCTTCCACCACTTCGGGCGTGTATTTCAAGGCTTCTTTTTTGATCTCCTCGATCCCAAAGGATTGGGTTCTAATGACCTCTTTATCCTCCCAACCATGCTTAAAGATCAAGTGCAACATGCCATAGATAAAGGCAATGTCCGTGCCCGAGCGAATCCGCACATAGATGTCCGCCTTAGCCGCGCTCTTGGTAAAGACCGGATCGATGACGATGAGTTTAGCGTTATTGCGATCCTTGGCCTGCAAGAAGTGCTTAAAGCCGATCGGATTACTCACGGCTGTATTAAGCCCGATCATCAAGATCGCTTTAGAATGCCCGACAATGTCCCCGAAATGGTTTGTCATCGCACCATAACCCCATGTATTCGCCACACCGGCGACTGTGGTGCTGTGTCAAATGCGGGCTACATGATCGATATTATTCGTCCCATAAAAGGCGGCAAATTTGCGCCAATAATAGGCTTGCTGGGAGTTCATTTTAGCACTCCCCATAAACATCATGCTATCTGGGCCGTATTTTTCGCGCATTTTGAGCATTTTTGCGCTGATTTCATCGATGGCTTGCTCGTAGCTGATGCGCTTCCACTGCCCGCCCTCGCGTTTGAGCGGGTATTTGAGGCGCATTTTAGATTTGACTAAGTCAATTTGATCCACGCCCTTACAGCAGTGGCTACCCGCGCTAATGGGGTGGTCTTGGGCAACATCTTGGCGAATCCACACCCCGTCTTTGACCTCGGCGATGATTCCACAGCCTGCCGAACAGATGCTACAAATGGTTTTAACTCTTTTAACCCCCTCATTGGGGTCGATCACACTCTCTTTTTTACTCGCTTTGGTGCTGGCAAAGGCTAAGCTTGCCCCTGCCCCTGCCCCAATTGCACCCATTTTCAAAAAGGAACGCCGACTTAATTTTCCCATGTTACTTCCTTTCTCAAACTACCACACACTTTTATAGAAAATCTCCCAAGCGGGGGTTTTATGGTAGAGAATTTCCTTTTTATTGCTCTTGCCCACCACTACGCCATTGCTACCCTTATCCGTGTTGGGGAAGTGCCTCTCGGGCATGGTGGCTAGCAAGCTCTGCCCTGCTAGAGCCCCCACGCCCAGTGCGCCTAACTTCTTTAACGCCTCTCTTCTATTCTCCATGACAACCTCCTAAGCCAGGTTGAAAAACAACCTCTCGTGTTGGATAAATGCACCTAAGATTATAGCGAAGCTTTGATAACACACGCTTTTTTTATGCGTGCTGATAGCCTCCAAAAAGGCATCGCTGAAGAGATGGAAGAAATCCTTAAAGAGTTTTTCATGCAGGCTAAAAAAGCCCTGATCCTCTAAGAGTTGCTGTAAAAACGCGTTCATCATCAGAGTTAAAAAAGCTAAATCGTCTTCAGCAATGGGGCTAGTGATTGTGTAACTCTCTATGTGTAAGCCTGATTGCTTTAAAAGCGCGATGGCTTCTAGGCGTTTTTTGCCATTGTCTTGGCCTTCTAGATAGTAGGACGCGCTTAAGGGCACAAACACCTCCCCAGGGGCAAACAACACGGCGTTTTGCTCCGCCTCAAAGGCTTGCAAGCCCTGCGCTAAAAAAGTGTCAAACTCCTGCCACGCCTGCGCGCTACTCACATCAAAGGGGAAGTCTTTTAGGTGATTGGCTAGAGCTTTGAGTTCGTTAAAAATGACCTCCTTCTGCACAAACACCACCATGTAATGCCATAGGCGGTAGTAGATCGCGCGCGCGTAAATGAGATTAGGGTCTATAGATGTCATTTGAAAATGGAGTTGATGTCTAGCATGTCTTCTAGCATGATCTTGACCTTGCAATCTGGGCAGGCGTATAGAGTGGCGATTCTGCGCGCATCGCCTTGAAATCTAGGGATCATCATTTGGGCGATCTTTTGCACGCTCTTAGTGGTCCCAATGGGCTTGCCACACATTTTACAGCCAAACAAGCTATCTTGCGCCATGATTTTGGGGGTGAAGTAAGAGGGGTTTAGCGCGATCCCATCGCGCTCTAAATGCAAACAATCTTTTTCAGGGCAGGTCGCCTCGCAATACCCGCATGTGGTGCACAGACTGGGGTTAAACAAAAGGGTGTAGGTATTGCCATCAATGCTCAAGGCATTGGTATTGCACGCTCCCACACAAGAGAGGCAGAGGGTGCAATTAGAGTTGATCTCTATGTGCCCATAGCGGATAAAACTCGCTGAGGGCACGCGCCCATAATCCCCCTGCCCTATGGCGTGCTGGAGGCGTTGGGCGAATAGATCGCGTTTGGTGCGTGCGGGGATAGTGGGGGGGGTGAAGTGGGTGGATTCTAAACACTTGGCGCGCTGCAAGCACGCTTGTAAGCTAGCAAGATCGCTAGCTAGCAAGATCGCTTCTTCTTGGTAGAGTTGGGCGTAAATGCCATTGAGCAGGGCGATGCTCTCCAAAGTGCCCACGCCCAAATCTTGGGGAGCATAGAGTACAATTTGACTCCCACTCTCTTGTAATAGCGTGAGCAGGGCGACTTGTTCTAAGATATTCAGATTGACACAGAGGGGCAAAACCTCTTTTTTAAGGGGAGTGAGGGGTAAATCTGCCCTGTGATCTAAGAGCAGGGGGATATAACCCCTATAGAGTTTAGCCACCTCCTGCATGCACTCCAAGCTAAAACTAGCATAACTCAAACTCCCACTAGGACACACACTAATACACTGGCCACAATCAATACAAGCTTGGTGCTTGATGAGCAAATGGCGGTTGTCTTCGCATTCTATGCCCTTATCTAGAGCGATTTGGGGGTCTAATTTAGCGATCGCTTGAGTGGGGCAAACTTCGCTGCATTTGCCACAACACTCTACGCGCCGTTGGTGGTATTGGCAAATCTCTTGGTTATAGCTAAAAAATTCGCTCAACAAGCCCTCTGGCGTGGGGGTGTGCTTGGTGGAGTCAAAATCAAATTGCAGGCCGTGGACTTCATAGAGTAAAGAGAGGCTTTGGGCGAGTTCTAGGGGGCTTTGGGCGCTATTTTCTAGCAAAAAATTGATCTCCCTGCCCACCCTCTTAGCCCCCTGCAAGGGCACATTAGAAACCACGCATTCTAGGCTTGAATCCACCCTGTCTAAAACCTCAATGTGATCGTGCAGGGGCAAGTCGGGACATTGAGGGTTTTTAATATAGAGAAACTCTAGCATGTCCTGATCTTAAAATAGGGGCTTAAATGAAAAATTAACATGAATTTTGCTTGTCTTTCCAACGATCTTTAGTCAAATAATAGCCCACATAGCACAAAATCCCATACCCAATGGTCAAATAAGCCCCCGTGCGCTGTTCGGGGTCAATATAAGCCCCAAAAACGCCAATTAAAGACCCACTAATGCCAATCACTTGGATTAAGGGTAAAAAGGGCGCGCGGTAGGGGAGTTCGTCTAAGGATTTGCCCGAAGCCAAGAATTGCTTTCTAAAATTGTATTGTGCCACGCTCACGCTAATCCATACAATGATCACGCTAAAACTAATGATGTTGATCAGGGCTTCCATCATTTCTTTAATCTTGCCATTTCTAGCGTATTCGTTGCCAAACATAATTAGCAAAGTAAAGCCCATGGATAAATACATTGCGTAAATGGGCGTGCCCTGTTTGTTGAGTCTGGCAAAAATGGGAGGGAACATTTTTTTTGGGCTAAACCATAGACCATGCGGCTAGAAGCGTAAATCCCCGAATTGGCTGTGGAGAGAATGGCGGTGATGATTACAAAATTCATAATGTCGGCAGCATAGGGAATTCCCGTCCCAAAAAAGGGCAAAGGGATACGCTCTAGAGCACTCACAAAGGGACTTTTGACAATGCTAGAATCTGTCATAGGCAAAAACACCGCAATCACAAAGACGGAGCCCAAAAAGAAAAACACGATGCGCCACAAGGTTGCCCTAATGGCTTTTGGCATCACCACGCTGGGGTTTTTAGTCTCCCCCACGGCTACGCCTATGATCTCGGTGCCCGTGTAGGCAAAAATCACGCCCAAGATCGCACCAAAGACGGCATGGATTCCCTTGGGGAAAACCCCTGCTTCTAGCCCATTTTGTGGATCGGGGGTGCTGATATAGAAATTATGCAAGACACTCTCCCAGCCGTATAAATAGACTTGGTGGAAAATCCCCACGATCCCTAAAATAATAAAAATAAAAACCGCTAAAACCTTGATTGAGGCTAGGAGAAATTCTCCCCGGGCAAAAATGCGCACCGAAAACACATTGAGCAAGAATATCAGCAACACACAAGCCCCCACCCAATACTCAATAGGGACGACTTTTGGATCAACCCAGCGTTGCATGAGCACGCCCACCGCAAAGTATTCCACTGCCACGGTGACAATCCAACCCACCCAATACATCCAAAACACCATGTAACCGGTTGCCGGTCCAATAAAACGATCGGCATAATCCCCAAAACTCCCCGTGCTAGGATAAACGCTGGCTAGTTCGCCCAAAGATAGCATGATCGAATAGACAATCACACCCCCGACTAGATAGGCAATCAAAGTCCCTAGAGGACCGGCATTGGCAATGTTGCCCCCCGTGCCCACAAATAACCCAGTCCCAATCGTCCCGCCTAGAGCAATCATCAGTAATTGCCCTAAATGGATATCCCGACTCAAACCCTGTTGATCTGGTTTAACCTTTTCTTTTTCCATTTCTCTTTCCTTATGGGTGCGTTAAAAACATTTAGTGAGTATCCAATGCTAGTTTAACGCCTCAAAAAGGCATGCCAAATGGCAAGTTTAAGATAGTGGGGGGGAAGAGCGGTGTAAATGGGGCACATGGCTAGCTTAAGCAAACCACATCCACTTGGCACAGATTACAATACCCAAGCCCAGTAGCAAAGCTAAATGGTGGATTACAGAGGCTAGGGGGTTTTTTTTGTTTAAAAACTTGCAAGCCAACGAGATAGCCACCATCGCAAAAATCGTGCATGCCAACAACACTTTAAGCATCAAAACCTTTTGGAAGGGTGTTTCCAAAAATCCCTTATCACCCCCCACATACACGCTTAACATCATCCCACCACTGAGCAAGAGCCACAGGACACACAAGGGCATGATTTTAATGGCACGTGTTGAGATGCCTTGTTGGGCTTTTTGGGCGATCTCCTCCCCATACATTCTTTTGACACTGGGGAAGATCACCACATCAAAAAAGAGATATCCGATAAAAATGATCGCGCACAGAAGATGGGAGATGAGCAAATAGGGGTAGAGGGCCTGCATCGTTTCCATGTCCTTACAAAAATTAGAGTGTGGATTGTAACATGTCCGCTTGATTTTGGAGTAAATATTTTGTTATAATAAAAATATTTAACTTGTAATACTTTTCTAAGGAATGATAAGAGCCATGTTGCCTAAAAAGTCTCAACAAATATTATTGTTTAGCCAAAATGCAAAAAAAGCTGGTGCAATTTTTCTTTTGGCTCTCCCTTTGGGCTTGCAAGCTGAAAAAAATGCGGGTTTTATCGGGGTTGGTTTGGAAATCGGGCGAGCCGATAAAAAGCTTGTGGGGGAGAAAAACGGGCAAATCTTCCAAGTGCCTCAAGGCACAGTGGCATTGAGTGCAGCTAATCCACCGCCCAGTGCCTATAATCCTGATGGAACGCTCAAAGACACCGGGCTTAATGATTGTAACCCGGGTAATTGTAAGGCAGAATGGACCCCCGGGATGATGCCTAGCGACAATGCCAAAACTCTGCAGGGGGCGGAAAACCCGGGCAGGAATGCACCCATGTTTGGCTTGAATGTGATTGCCGGTTACAAACAATTTTTTGGCAAAAAGCGTTGGTTTGGGTTGCGCTACTATGGCTTTTTTGACTACGGGCATAGCAATTTCTCTAACGCTACCGCCTCCAATTATACGAGTGTCTTTTTTCAAAATAATGACAAAGTAGATATGTATACTTATGGCGTGGGCACAGACATGCTCTTTAATATTATCAACAAACCCAAACTCAGCGTGGGGCTTTTTTTGGGCGCACAATTTGCCGGTAACACTTGGACGAGTAATAAAGTCAGCCGTCTTAAACAGGGTTATCTCATCGGCACGGTGCCCGGTGAGTGTGCTTATGTTCCTGATCCATCGAATGTTAACCCATGTGCATCGGGTTATACTCCAGACCCCAGTGTATCTGTTGGCACAAATGGACAGATTAATACCGCTAGTCTTGTTACCACCGGACCTTTAACCAGCCGTGTAACTACCACGCATTTCCAATTTTTGGTGAATGTGGGGATTCGGGCCAATTTCATCGAACACCATGGCATTGAATTTGGGATCAAAATCCCCACCATCCCTCTTCTTTACTACAAGGGTGTTGCACAAAAATACCTCACCCCCAATGGGAAAGGCGTTTGTGATGGTCCGTGTGAGGGCTATTACACCCTCAGCCAAACCTTTAGACGGCAATACTCCATGTATTTGCGCTATATTTATAGTTTCTAGTGTAACTGATAGCCCAAAACTTGCACGAGGGCTTGGGTGCTGGATTTGAGCACTTTATCCATTAACATTTCTAGCTTATCTCTTTGCAACCAAACGGGTTTTTTGACCGCGCTTAAATCTTGTAAAGCCACTACCGCCTCCTCATAGGTCCCCACATGATCGATTAACTTGAGCTCTAGAGCCTGTTTGGCACTAAAAATCTTGCCCTCGGCAAATTTGGGCGCATCTTTAGGGTTTAAATGCCTTGCCTTAGCCACATCACCCACGAACATACCATATTGCTCGTCTAGCAGGGCATCTAGGTATTGCTTTTCTTGAGAAGTCCAAGCGCGCGTGAAGGTCCCCACCTCTTTATAAGCCCCTTTGGACATGCCTTGTGCCTTGATCCCGAGTTTGTCCATCAAGGGGGCAATGTTCATGCCACTAAAGATCACCCCAATAGAGCCCACCAACGCCCCGCGGTTAGCATAAATTTTATTAGCCACCATGCCCGCATAATAGCTCCCGCTTGCCATCACGCCACGCACATAAGCCACCACTGGCATTTTTTTAGCCAAATGCGCCACCATGTCGCTAAGTTCCACACTGGCACTAATGCTCCCCCCCGGAGAGTCGATGATCAACAACACGCCCTTAATGCTGGGGTTTTGCTTGATCTTAGCAATCTGATCGGCAAAACTCTCACTCTCAAAAATAGGACCATAGAGGTAGAGTTTGGCTAAATTAGGTTCTTGCACTTTGTGATCGGTGTTGCTCAACAACACAAAAGCCACCAAAGTTAAAAAGACAAAGGTTTTAAAATACTTCGTGACGAAGTCCAAACACGAAATGATCGCTCTGCCTATCTTAGAAAACATGCGCTCTCCTACAATTTTAGTTTTATTATACTAGGTTAAATGAAAGTGTGTTATAACACAAATCAAAAAGAATCCAGAACATGGCGTGCAAATTCTGCCCTAAAATCAAACCGACTGATTTGTTATTCGTTCTGGTGGCAGGGGTGGCTTTTTATGGAGTCTATGCCTACCAAATGAATCAAGCCCACCAAGAACAAGAACAGCGGGTCAAAGCCTTTGAAAAACTCCAACGCGATTGTGTTTTAGGGCATGACAAACATGCATGCCAACAAGTCTTTAAGGATTAGCATGTTCGCTAAAGTTTTGCCTTTTGTCTTGGTGTCTTCCTTGCGGTTTTTAGGACTCTTTATTGTCTTGCCCGTGATTGCCCTCTATGCTGCACACTTCCAAGCTAATGCCTTAATGATGGGTCTGGCTGTGGGGGGAGCGTATTTGACGCAAATTCTCTTCCAAACACCCATTGGGGTTTTAAGCGATCGCTACAACCGCAAGGCGGTTGTGCTGTGGTGCTTGGGGGTGTTTGTGCTAGGATCGCTCATTTGCTTTTTGGCTCACAATATCCATACTCTAGTTTTAGGGCGTTTGATTCAGGGCATGGGGGCAATGGGGGGGGTTTTAAGCGCAATGGTCGCCGATGTGGTAGAGGAGGAGAAGCGCACAAAAGCGATGGCATTCATGGGGGCAGGGATTTTTATGGCTTTCACGGCTGGCATGGTCATAGGTCCTAGTGTAGCGGCTAAATTTGGCGAGGAATGGCTCTTTTTACTCACCGCACTACTCAGCTTGTTTGCAATGTTTTTAATGGCGTTCAAAGTCCCCAACCCACCTAAAATTTTCTATTCTCTCAAAGAAAAGCCCAGAATGAGCGATGCGCTCAAAGACAAGGATATTTTCATTATCAATATTTGTTCGTTCTTTGAAAAATGTTTGATGACCTTAATTTTTGTGCTGATCCCCCTAGCCATTGTGCATGATTTTAAAATGGATAAGTCGGCATTATGGGAAATTTATAGTTTGGGCGCGCTCTTGGGGATGGTGAGCATGGCACCTGCGTCCATCATTGCCGAAAAATTCAACAAGGCTAAGGGTGTCTTGCTAAGCGGGGTAGCGATGTTTTTGGTGGCTTATCTGTGCTTGGCTCTAGCCGATCGGCATGCCAGTTCGCCCACCACTTGGCTTTTTATCACTGGAATTATGATCTTTTTTGCCGGGTTTGGCACGCTTGAGCCCATCATGCAATCTCTAGCCAGCAAATTGTGTAAAGCCCACCAAAGAGGCTTGGTTTTAGGCTTGTTTGTAACTTACGGCTATGCGGGCTCTTTTGTGGGCGGATTGCTAGGCGGGGTGGGCTATAAGCTTTTGGGCGTGGAAAAAACAGCCTTTATTGTGGTGGGGGTGTGCGTGCTGTGGTTGGGGCTGGTGTTCTTTTTAAATAACCCTGGTCAGCAAAAAAATGTCTATTTCCCCTTAGATGCTTTTGAGCGGGAAAAATTCCAGGCTTTAGAGGGTATGGTCGGGGGCATTTTAGAATGGTATGTCAATGAAACGCAAAATGTGATCATTGTCAAATACGATGCCTCACAAATTAGCGAAGAAAAGATCATCCAAGCCTCTGTGGCTTTTAGAAAATCCCCCACCCACTAACACCACAATTTTACGCCTTTACGCCCGCTTGGGCTATCTGCCTAGATATGTCTGATGCGCTTATAACCTTGCAAGGCAAAGAACAAGATGTAGAAGTAACCCAGCATGGGCACAATGTAAGAGAGGATCAGCCCAACATGATCGGCCATGAGACCTTGCAAAGGAGGGAGCAGGGCACCGCCCACAATTGCCATGCAGATAATCCCAGAGGCTTGGGAGGTGAATTTGCCTAGCCCTTTGGTGGCCAGAGAAAAGATCGTGGGGAACATGATCGAGTTGAAGAGCCCGATGGCAATTAGGAAAAAGATGCTGATCTTGTCATCTAAGATGATCCCCACAAAGAGCAAGACCACATTGATAATGGCATTGAAAGCCAAGCATTTGTTGGGCGCGATTTTTTGCATGATCGCACTCCCAATAAAACGCCCCACCATCGCCCCACCCCAATAATAGGCGATATATTGTGCCCCCGTTTTTTCGGGGATTTGGGCGACCTCAAACATGGTTAAAACCAAAAACGAACCAATAGAAACCTCAGCCCCCACATAAAAGAAGATCGCAAAAGCCCCTAGCGTAAAGTGAGGATACTCTAGGGCGCTTTTTTTGCCATCGTGGTTATGTTCGCTCACTTCTTGGGCTTGTTCGCGCACATCGGGCAAGCGCAACCAATAAACCACAATGGCTAAAACAACCAAGGCTCCGGCAATCATCAAGTAGGGGCCTTGCACAGACTGGGCTTCTTTGACTTTATCCACAACCTCTGTTGTGTTAGAGATAATGAGCATAGAGCCAAAATAAGGTCCTATAAAAGTGCCCAAAGAATTGAAAGCTTGCACTAAAGTTAAGGTCCGCTCCTCCTTGCCCGGAGCCAAAAGGGTTACAAAGGGGTTGCCCGCTGCTTGGAGCAAGACCACCCCGCTAGCCAAAATAAAAAGCGCGCCTAAAAAGATAGCATAGGAAGCCATCGAAGCAGCCGGGTAAAACAAAAGACACCCTATGGCGGTGAGCACAAACCCCAAAACCACCCCGATTGGATAGCCGATCTTTTCTAAAAGTTTGCCAAAAAAACCCCCCGTGATAAAATAAGCCCCAAAGAAACAAAGTTGCACAAGAGAGGCTTGGAAATGTGAGAGATCAAAAATTTTTTTGAGATGTGGGATGAGAATATCGTTTAGGACGGTGATAAAGCCCATAGCAAAAAATAAAGCTGTTAGGGCTGCTAGAGCAAAATTATTACTTTTGGTTTGCATTAGACTCCTTGATTAAAAGTTTTATAAAGTGTAATTAAATGTTGTGTAGAACTATCTTCATGGGTGCTGGGGGCTTGCCTGCCATGTAATTGGGCTAAAATATCCTTAGCTAACTCCTTGCCTAGCTCCACGCCCCATTGATCAAAGCTGTTAATATCCCAAATGATTCCTTGCACAAAAATCTTATGTTCATAAAGGGCGATCAAAGCCCCGATGCTCTTAGGCGTGATCGCATCTAATAAGATCACATTACTAGGGCGGTTGCCTGAGAAGACACGATGAGAAGCAAGCTTGCGCGCTTTTTGCTCTTCCATGCCCATTTGCAAGAGCTGATCGCAGGCTTGGTTATAATCCCGTCCTTTCATAAAGGCTTGGGCTTGGGCAAAAAGATTGCTGAGTAATATCTCGTGATGTCCAGACAAATGTCCCTCCTTACTCAAAGAGGCGATAAAGTCAATGGGGGTTAGGTGCGTACCTTGGTGGAGGAGTTGGAAAAAGGCATGCTGGGAGTTGATCCCCAAATCGCCCCAAATAATGGGACCGGTGTCATAATCCACCACTTCCCCCCCTAAAGTGGTGCGTTTGCCATTGCTTTCCATGTCTAGTTGCTGGATAAAGCGTGGGAAATAGCGCAAATATTGATCGTAGGGGGCAATTAAGTGGCTTCCGGCATCAAAGAAATTGACATACCACACGCCCAGCAAAGCCAAAATTACGGGCATGTTATGCGTAAAGGGGGCTTCTTTAAAATGCTTGTCCATCTCAAATGCCCCCTGCAATAAGTTTCTAAAATTCTGCTTGCCTAAATAGATCATGATGGAGAGCCCAATAGCTGACCACAAGCTATAACGCCCCCCCACCCAGTTCCAAAAGGAAAACATGTTGTGCGTGTCAATCCCAAAATCTTTAACAGCTTGCTTGTTGGTCGAAACCGCCACAAAGTGTTTAGCGATATGGGCTTCATCTAGGGCGTGGGCTAAAAACCATTGCCGTGCACTGAGGGCATTGGTAAGAGTCTCTTGGGTGGAAAAAGTCTTAGAGGCGACAATAAAAAGGGTGGTCTCTGGATGGACCTTATCTAAAACCCCTTGAATCTGTGTCCCATCGACATTGGAAACAAAATACATGTTCAAGCGGGGACTAGCATAGCGTCTTAACGCCTTGCACACCATCAAAGCCCCCAAATCCGACCCCCCAATCCCAATATTGACCACATCGGTGATCACTTGGTTGGTATAGCCTAGCCACTCCCCACAACGCACCGCATCGCTAAAACTCTCCATGCGTGCCAACACTTCACGCACAGCGGGCATGACATCCTGCCCCTCTACCATGATCGACTCTTCACCCTGATAGCGCAAAGCAGTGTGCAAAACCGCGCGCTCCTCAGTGGTGTTGATCTTTTCGCCCCCAAACATGGCGTTGATTTTGGTAGATAACTGGCACTCCTTAGCCAAATCTTGCAATAATTGCAAAGTTTCATCATTAATGCGGTTTTTAGAATAATCCAAAGAGATAGGACCAGCTTGTAAAAAATAACGCATGGCACGCTCAGGATCTTCTTTAAACATATCACGCATGTGGGTGTTTTGAATCGCCTTAAAATGTTCTTGCAGGCGTTTAAAGGCATTTAATTTAGTTAAGTGTTCTCTCATGCTCACTCTTTGTTTAAATGGTTTTCTAGGGCGATAGCAACTCCGGCTAGACCGGGGTATTTGGCCAAGACGACATAAACTGGAATGGCTGCCAAGTAGGCATCAAAACGCCCTTTATTTTCAAAACGCACCCTAAAGGGTGAAGTTTTAAAGTAATCAATAAATCTGGGGATGATCCCTCCGCATAAATACACCCCCCCGCGCGCCCCCAAAACCAACGCCATGTTAGAAGCCACCGTGCCCAAGATTGTGCAAAAAATATCTAGGGTAAGACGGCATAGAGGCGATTTCCCGCCCAAAGCCTGCTCGCTAATCATCTCTGGGCTCATTTTGGGAGTCTTGATCCCCTCGCGTTCGGCTAAAGCAGCATGGATCAACACTAATCCCGCCCCGCTTAAAAGTCTCTCGGCTGAAACATGCCCGTATTTTTTCTTGGCATATTGCCAAATGGCGATTTCAGTATCATCAAAGGGCGCAAAGCTCACATGCCCCCCCTCTCCAGATAAGGCAATGTAATGCCCATTGTGGCAAGGAATGAGGGCACTCACTCCTAGCCCAGTGCCCGGTCCAATGACCAACTTAGGTGCGTGGAGCGCGCAGGCTGTCCCCCCCACTTGCAACAACTCATCATCGTTTAATTGTGTGATCGCATAAGCTTGGGCGGCAAAATCATTAATGAATAAAAGTGTATCAAACCCCAAAGCCTGGCGGGTGGTTTCAATTGAAAACGCCCAGTGGTGGTTAGTCATCTGCACCCAATCCCCAATGACCGGGTTAGCAATGGCACAGGCAGCTAGTTTCACAGCCGGATTACCCACTTTGTTTAAATAACACTTGATTGCATCCACCACGCTATGGTGATCGTGGCAAGCTAGGACCTCAACTGAATCGATTTCCCCTGAGGTTCTTTCTAGCCCAAAGCGCGCGTTCGTCCCACCAATATCAGCCAGCAAGCGGGGATAAGTATTAGGCAGTGTAGAAGACATGGCAGAGCACCTTTTTGGAATGTAAGATTAGAGAAATAGGGAGTTTGGAGTCTAACTTTTTAGCCGCCTCTTCAAAGACAGCACGTTTTTGCGTGCCCGAAATCAGCAACCAAAGCTCTTGGCAATTCTCTAGGGCATGTAAACTCAAACTAATGCGCGTGTGGGGTGCATTTTGTGGGGTGGTGAGTACGAGGGGGTCTGTCGTGCTAATGGCATGCTCAAACTCGGGCGCATCGGGGAAAAGCGAGGCAGTGTGCCCATCTAGACCCATGCCCAGCACAGCCAAATGGGGTTGTTTATAGTGATCTAGGGCTTGTTGCAAAATTACCTCATAGGGGAGGCTAGCCTGCGTGAAAAAGGGCATAAAGGGGACATCAATCCCCCATTTAAAAGAAACTGGATCAATCAAATGCTCTTGGATCAAGCGTGCGTTGCTGTCCCCATGATGAAAGGGAACAATGCGATCATCGACTAAGCTTAGTATATAGTGATTCCACACATGCAACCCGGCTAAAACCTCCAAAAATGGAATCGGGCTCTTGCCTCCTGAAAAGGCCAGATGGACACCAGAGGGGTTGGCTTGCTCTAAGGCATCTAAGAATTGGCAACCTTGAGCCCCAAAACGCTCCAAAGATGACCCCAAATCAAAAAAATCAAACATAACCATCCTTTGGCGTGTGCCAGCTACGTCCCTCAGATTCTAGGAGATCAAAAGCCACTTTGGGACCAAAACTCCCGGCTGGGTAGGTGAATAGGGGCACTTGGTTTTGCTCCCATGCCTTTAAGATGGGATCGACCCATGCCCAGGCGGCTTCCAACTCGTCTTGATGACTAAAGAGGGCCGGATTACCCCGTACAGCCTCCAAAATGAGTTTTTCATAAGCATCCATGCCTTGATCCAAGTGTGCTTGTAAGGGGGGCACGCCCTTTAAGTTCAGTTCTAGGGTGTACTGGGGCTGTAAGTTTAAGATCAGTGCCCCGCCTCCTTTGAAAGCCAGCACGATTTGCACTAAGGAACTGCCCATGCGTTTGCCCGTGCGCAAGTAAAAAGGCACGCCCGCCCACATAGACGATTGCACCTCTAGTTTTAGAGCAACAAAAGTCTCAGTTTGGCTCTGAGCGGGAATATTGGACTCTTGGGTGTAACCCTTGAGCCCATCGCTAGAGCCGTATTGGGCGCGCACGACTTGCTTAACAAAAGCTTGAAAATCTAGGGGCTTGAGGCTTTTAAGCACGCTTAGCTTAGCATCTCTAAGTGCTTGGGCGTTGGGGTTTTTGAGGGTGGGTACAGCGATTAGGCTTAACATTTGGAGCATGTGGTTTTGGAGCATGTCGCGTAAAGCCCCCGCGGTGTCATAAAAGCCCCCGCGGTTTTCCACACCCAAAGTCTCCAGCACGCTAATTTGGACATGATCGACCTGCTCTTTGTTCCACAGGGCACCTAGGATTGGGTTTTTGGCCCTAAGTTCTAAAAGATTTTGCACGCTCTGCTTGCCCAGATAGTGATCGATGCGGTAAATCTGATCTTCTTGGTAATATTTAGAGATTTGAGCGTAAATGTCTTTACAAGATTGCAAATCAGACCCCAAAGGTTTTTCTAGCACAATCTTAACCCCGGGGGCGTTCAAGCCCACCTGTGCCAAATGCGCACATGCCATCGCAAAAAACTCTGGGGCGATGGAAAAATAGATTAAAGTGTTGGGGAGTGTGCGGTGCTGGAGTTGTTTAAAATCATCGGGCTGGGTGAGATCAATAGAAAGATAGCGGATGTTTTGGCAAAAGAGTCCCCAGCTTTGTGGGTCTAGATTTGGGATATATTCTTGGGCTTTTTTGGTTAAATTATCTTGGAAGGTCTCATTATCTAATTTGCTACGCGCCACTGCGCTAATAATCGGGGCTAACAGCTTGCTTTGGTGAGCCAAATAAAGGGCGGGGAAAATCTTACGCATGGCTAGATCGCCTGTTGCGCCTAGTAAAATCAAATGGCATTCTAACATGCGACTCCTTTAGGGCTATGGTTTTATAATAAAAAAGATAGCATAATTATAGCTGTAATTCGATCATTATAAGGACAACCATGCCTAAAAAAACCCTAGAGGACATTACAAAAAGTATCATTGAAAGGAGCAAGCCCACACGGGAAGCGTATTTAGAACGCATCGCCGGGCATAGTGGCAAAATTGCCCGTAAGGATTTGGGCTGTGCCAATCTCGCCCACACTTATGCCAGTTTGCCCGAACACTTGAAAGATGCCATTAAAGACACCAACAAGCCTAATTTTGCCATCATCTCCGCTTACAATGACATGCTCTCTGCCCACCAGCCCTTTAAGACCTACCCCGATATTCTCAAAGAGACTTTATCAGAACATGGGGCGATCGCCCAGTTTGCCGGGGGGGTGCCCGCCATGTGTGATGGGATTACACAAGGTTATGCGGGCATGGAATTAAGCCTTTTTTCGCGTGATGTGATTGCAATGAGCACGGCGATCGCGCTCTCCCACAATGTTTTTGATGGCGCGTTTTATTTGGGTGTGTGCGATAAAATCGTGCCCGGGCTCTTGATGGGCGCATTGAGTTTTGGGCATTTGCCCGCTATTTTTGTTCCCTCGGGTCCTATGACTAGCGGAATCTCCAATGCCCAAAAATCCAAAGCCCGCGAACTCTTCGCGCAAGGTAAAGTTTCACGCCAAGACTTGTTAGAAAGCGAAATGCAGTCTTACCATTCTGTGGGGACTTGCACCTTTTATGGAACGGCTAATTCTAACCAAATGATGGTCGAGCTAATGGGCTTGCACCTGCCCAACTCGGCTTTTATTAACCCCAACACCCCCCTAAGAAAGGCTTTGATCCAACAAGCCGCAACCCACATGGCACAACACACCCCCAAGCCCATTGGACAGATGATTAGTGCAAAAAATATTGTCAATGCGATGGTGGGTTTGATGGCAACGGGCGGTTCGACCAACCACACGATCCACTTAATCGCCATCGCCAAAATGGCAGGCATTATCCTCAATTGGGATGACTTTGATGCGATCTCTAGCATCACCCCGCTTTTGACTAAAATTTACCCCAATGGAAAAGCCGATGTCAATCAATTTGAAGTTGCTGGGGGGTTAGCTTTCGTGGTGCGCGAGTTGCTTCAAGCGGGGCTTTTACATGAGGATTGTGAAACGATTATGGGAATCGGGTTAGAGCCCTACACACAAAACCCCTTTCTAATTGGGGGCAAACTCACCTACCAAGTGGGCACTCAAGAGAGCCTCAACACAGAGGTCGTGCGTGGTGTTAAAGAACCCTTTAGTCCCGATGGGGGTTTGAAAGTCTTGAAGGGCAATATCGGGCGCGCGGTGATCAAGATTTCAGCTATCAAACCTGAGCATTACAAAATCCAAGCTCCTGCTCTAGTGTTCAAATCCCAGCAAGATTTGATTGATCGCTTTAACAATCAAGAACTACAACGTGATTTTATTGCGGTGTTGCCCTATCAAGGTCCCCGTGCCAATGGCATGCCCGAATTGCACAAACTCACACCCATTTTAGGCACGCTTCAAGATCAAGGCTTTAAGGTGGCTTTGATCACCGATGGGCGCATGAGCGGGGCATCTGGGAAAGTCCCAGCAGCTATCCATGTGAGCCCTGAAGCCCTTTTAGGAGGGCATATCGCCAAGATTCAAGAAGGCGATTTGCTACTTTTAGATGCCAAAGAGGGTATTTTAGAAGTGCTTGAGCCCAAAGAGTGGCAGAATAGAGAGAGTCAGCCCTTTGAGCGCGCTAGTGTGGGGAGCGGGCGCGAACTTTTTGGGGGTTTTAGACAATTGGCTAGCAGTGCTGAAAGTGGCGCAACTAGCTTTGGATTTTAAAGAATTTAAAGGAGATAACATGAATAGCCACCAAGTTTTAACCACAAGCCCCATTGTCCCAGTAATGGTCATCGAGCATGCCAAAGATGCCGTACCTCTAGCGCGCGCCTTAGTGGCTGGAGGGATTAAGATTTTAGAGATTACCTTGCGCACCGAGCAAGCTTTAGAATCAATTCGCCTGATCGCTCAGGAAGTCCCGGAAGCCTTAGTGGGAGCGGGCACGATTTTAAACCCTAAGCATTTAGAAGAGGCACAAAAAGCCGGTGCGCGTTTTGCCATTAGTCCGGGGCTCACCCCGCATTTAGCCAAAGAGGCTAAACAATTTGATTTGCCCTTGATTCCGGGTGTGGCGGGGGCTAGCGAGGTGATGTTGGCTTTAGAATATGGTTTGAACCACTTAAAATTTTTCCCTGCCCAAGCGGCTGGAGGGGTGGGGATGCTCAAATCTTTGAGCGGGCCCTTTGAGGGGGTGTATTTTTGCCCAACCGGGGGCATTAGCCTAGAAAACATGCATAGCTACTTAGCCCTTAAAAATGTGCTGTGTGTGGGGGGATCGTGGCTGGCTCCTAAGGATTTGGTCGCTAATGGCAAATGGGAGAATATTACCCAGATTGCACAAGAGAGTTTGGGAATGCTACAAAAAAACACATAGTAAGAGGAGTTTTGAGTATTTTTGAAAAAGACTAGAGGGCACTTAACCCATAATGTGCCAAACTAGGGAAAACAAATAAAGGAGTTTTGATGTCCGATCTGTCTTTTTCACGCCAAGCAATCCAATCGTTTAAACATTTTGTTTCTTTACGTAACAAAGTTGCCTTATGGCTCTCCGTTGTTGTGCTGGTATCTTATTATAGTTTCGTGCTGAGTATTGGGCTCTTCCCTGAGATTTTGGGTTATCGTTTAGGGCCTAGTGCCATCACCCTGGGCATCCTCATAGGCATTTTTTTAATCATACTTTGCATTGCGCTCACCGGGGTTTATACATTCATTGCCAATACGCATTTTGACAAGCAACAAGAGATGATTCTGCATGATTTGGAGCAAAGCGGTGCGTTAGAGGAGTGCAAACATGGCAAAGTTTAAACTTTATCTCATTTTGTGGTTGGCTGGCGCGCAAGTGGCACTGGGAGCGGGGTTTGAGAGCACAGGGGGTGCTAAAAGTGCGTTTAACCCCACTGCTGTGGGCATGTTCTTGGTTTTTGTGCTCAGTACGCTTTGCATCACCTACTATTCTAGCAAGAAGAGCCAGAGTGCTAGTGGGTTTTACACCGCTGGGGGCAATATTACCGGCTTACAAAATGGAATCGCCATTGCCGGGGATTACATGAGTGCGGCAAGCTTTTTGGGCATCACTGCTCTAGTCTTTACCAATGGCTTTGATGGTCTCATCTACTCCGTGGGCTTTTTGGTGGGCTGGCCTATCATCTTGTTTTTAATTGCCGAAAAGTTCCGCAATTTGGGCAAATTCACCTTTGCAGACATCACGGCTTACCGCTTGGATTCTAAGCCTATCCGTGTGATCTCAGCCATCTCAGCTCTAAGCGTGGTGGTCTTCTATTTGATTGCCCAAATGGTTGGTGCGGGGCAGTTGATCCAGTTGCTCTTTGGCTTGCCCTACTGGCTGGCGGTGGTGCTGGTGGGTGTGTTGATGATTTGTTATGTCGCCTTTGGGGGCATGCACGCCACAACGTGGGTGCAAATTATCAAGGCGATTTTGCTCTTATTGGGGGCTTCGTTCATGGCGGTGATGATCTTATACTTGACCAAATTTGACTTGAGCCACTACTTTGGGCAAGCCATCAAACACCACCCTAAAGGGGAGGCGATCATGTCCCCGGGCACCTTTTTACCCAATCCCATCGCCGCTATCTCTCTAGGTCTAGCCTTGATGTTTGGCACAGCAGGTTTGCCCCATATTCTCATGCGCTTTTTCACGGTCAAAGATGCCAAAGAGGCGCGCAAATCGGTTTTTTATGCCACCGGTTTCATTGGGTATTTCTATATCCTCACCTTCATTATTGGGTTTGGGGCGATCGCCTTGCTCTATACCCAAAGTGAGTTTGTCAATCCCGATGGCACTTATAACGGGCTAAAAAACATGGTGGCGATCAATCTAGCCGGCGTGGTGGGAGGCGATGTTTTTTTGGGTTTCATTTCAGCAGTCGCCTTTGCCACTATTTTAGCGGTGGTCTCAGGGCTGGCCATCTCAGGAGCGGGCGCGATTAGCCATGATCTCTTTGTCAATGTTTATAAAAATGGCACATGCGATCCCAAGCTAGAGATCAAGGTAACCAAGGTTGCGACTTTATTTTTAGGGTTACTAGCCATTGTCTTGGGGTTGGTGTTTGAAAACCAAAATGTCGCCTTTATGGTGGGGTTGGCCTTTGGGATTGCTGCTAGCGTGAATTTCCCCATCTTGCTTTTGAGCATTTATTGGAAAGATCTCACAACTAAGGGCGCATTCTGGGGTGGGTTAATTGGCTGGCTAGTGGTGATCACAATGGTTTTACTCAGCCCTAGCATTTGGGTGAAGAGTTTTGGGCATGCCCAAGCCATTTTCCCCTACGATCACCCTGCCCTTTTCTCTATGCCCTTAACCTTCATTCTCATCATTTTGATTTCTAAATTGGACAAGAGTCCCAGAGCCCAAGTCGATCGGGCAGGCTTTAAAGCGCAAGATTTCCGTGCCCAAAGTGGCGTGGGGAGCGCACAAGCCTTAGTGCACTAAGGCTTAGGAGTGGGGAGCGTTAAGTAAATCCGGCACCTGTGCAAATATGGGCTTTAACCACCTCCACGCTTCTGACAATCTCCTCAAGTTCCATTCGCTACTCTCTTAGCGGGTAGTGCGGACTTAGGCTTATTGAGAGTTCGGGCAAGTCGCCCATCAAGGTTGCCCCATCCCTATCAACTTTGCTTTTTTTTAGTCTTTGTATCGGTTATTTTGTCTAAGTCCTAGCTCATAACCAGGGTGCTTGGAGTGCTCTTTTGGCATCGCCGAATCAAGGACTGGGTTTTCATACAAACTCCCACTCAAAATACCGTCCTATTTGTCTAGTTTATGATTAAGGCTCAGGTATTACTTTTCTGTCAAAATTTGCATCTTGTTGTTTTTGATCTCTACGTAGAGCTCTTTGAGACCATGTGAAGAATAAGCAAGTTTTTTATGCTTATAAGCCTCGTAGGTTTGTATGAAAGCGACACGGAATAGGGAACGATCCTCGTTGTTGGGGTAGGGAGTAACATTAATTTGTGAGAAGCGGATCGTTTTATTCTCATTTTTAGCAAAAATCTTGGCTTTAAAGCGTTGGTAGGCTTTAAAATCCATCCCACTGGCATGCTTAAAGTCAGAGGCATAAAATTCGAGGTAGGAGGCAAGGTCGTTTTTAGCCCATGCTAAACGCCACGCATACAGACTACTCAAAACTAACGCTAAGTCTTTTTTAGTAGCAGGTGCAAATTGCCCCTCATAGACCACCAACAAGGCTTTTTTGCCCTTGACTAATTTGTCATAGTCCTTTAAAATATTGTTATCAATAGCAATACACCCCTTTGTATTGAGATCGTCTCGATTGCCATTCAAGGGGAGTCCATGAATCCAAATGCCATGTCCGGTGCGCTTTAAAGCCCGATCGTAAGCATTGGGGTAATTAGTCTCTAGGGCAAAGGGTCCATAATAGGCACTCAGACCGGTGAGTTTGCGCATGATTTGGTAAACACCAATAGGCGTTGCTTTATCCCCCTCCAATAACTTATATCCGGGCTTAGAACCCACTAAAGCCTTACTATCCCCCACTCTATCAAGCTTGCCATCTTCGATCTTATAAAGCGAGAGTTGGGGTCTAGCCTTGTTGATCACAAAAAGATAATCTAATTTTTCATAATAGCCATAAATAGTATCTTGCTTGGACAAAACATCTTCCCAAAACTGCTGTTGGGTCAAATAAGACTGCAAGAGCTTATCTAAGGCCTCAATGCCCTTTTGGCGATAGGTATTGACAAAATCTACCAACGAATCTGCCTGAGCACCCACACCCAACAAGACAGATAGGGCTAAAGCCCGCGCACCCTTAAAACAAATCATCTTTAAATCTCCGTTAAAATTCTCGCTTTGCCCTTGGTGATCGCAATGGTGTGCTCGTAATGGCTGGTCCTCAGTCCATCGCTAGAAACTACGCTCCATCGATCTTCTAAAATCTTGGGATTGCCTTCTCTTTGACACACCATCGGTTCTAAACAAAAAACCATGCCCTCTTTGATCTTAGGACCACTTTTAGGGCTCGCCCCCGGGGCTAGGTAGTTGGGGATTTGGGGTTCTTCATGAGGGTATCTGCCAATTCCATGCCCACAAAAGTCCAGCAAGGGCACAAATCCCCTCTTAGTGATTCCCTGCTCTAAAATTTGACTCAACTCCTTAAAGTGCATGCCCACCCTCAAGGCTCCAATGGCCTCATACAGACAATCCCTAGCACAAGCGATCAAGTTTTGATCCAAATGGCTTATATGCCCGATTGCCAAAGTGATCGCCCCATCGCCAAAATAGCCCTCTATAGATGCACCTAAGTCCAGCCCCACAATGTCGCCCTCTTGGAGTTTGTAATCTGTGGGAATCCCATGGATCACCACTTCATTGACAGAAGTGCAAAGGGTGTTAGGAAAACCATAGAGCCCCTTAAAGGCGGGCTTGCCCCCCATTTTGTAGATATTTTCTTCAGCCAAAGCATCCAGCTCTAACAAACTCACCCCCACCTGTGCCTTTTGCTCCAAGAGTTTTAAGGTTTGCCCCACGACCTGACCCGCTTTGGCTAAAAGGGCAATTTCTTTAGGACTTCTTAGGGCAATCGCCATCAAAAGCCCACAGCACTGAGGGTTTTGTATTTGCCCATGTAAATCTGCGCCTCGATCTTTTTCATGGTGTCAATCGCCACTTGTACCACGATGAGCACCGCTGTCCCCCCAAAGTAAAAGGGTACGCCCATCGCCTTAACCAAAATCCAAGGCAATGTAGAGATAACCGCCAAATACAAAGACCCCCAAAAAGTCAAACGGCTCGCTACACTATTTAAAAAGTTAGCTGTCCCCTCGCCCGGGCGCAAACCTGCAATAAACCCACCATTGCGCTTTAAGTTATCGGCGATGTCCTTAGCATTAAAGACAATGGAAGAGTAAAAATAGGCAAAAAAGATGATGAGCAAGAACATTAAAATGTTATAGGCATACCCATGTGGGTTGAGAAAATCCGCGATGGCTTGCAAGATGTGATTAGAGGAGGCTTGCAAAATGGTGGAGGGAAAAACTAGCAAAGCAGAAGCAAAAATGGGCGGAATCACCCCGCTTAAGTTTAGCTTAATGGGGATGTAGTTCATAACGCGTTTGTTTTGGTTTTGCAACATCACTTTTCTAGCATAGGAAATGGGGATGCGTCTTTCGGCCAACTCGATATAGATAATGGAAAAGATTGTTGCTAGGATGATAGCAAAGATACCAATCAAGACCAAAACATTGATGACCCCAGTATTGACTAGGTTGAAGGTTCCCGCAATGGCAGAAGGAATCCCCGAGACAATCCCAGCAAAAATAATCAAACTGATCCCATTGCCCACCCCTCTTTGGGTGATCTGCTCACCAATCCACATGAGCAACATCGTACCGGTGAGCATCGAAAAGGTAGCGATCAACAAGAAAGTTTGCATGCCAATCATAATAGCCCCATTAGAACCATGCCCAATACTGCGTAATCCAAAAGATACGCTCACCGCTTGGATAATGGTGATCAAAATAGTCGCATAGCGCACGATCTGCATGTATTTTTGCATGCCATCGCGCTCTTTTTTCATCTTAGCTAGATTGGGAAAGGTTGCGCTTAATAGCTCCATGATAATCGAAGCGGTGATGTAGGGCATGATGCCTAGAGAGATGATACTCAAACGCGAAACCGCATTCCCACTGAACATGTTAAATAAGCCTAAAGCGTTGCTAGAATTGCTGTCAAAAAACGATTTGATGGCTGCCAAATCCACTCCCGGGATGGGGACATAGGCTAAAACTCTGTAAAGGAAGAGATAGCCCAGTGTGATGAAAATCTTAGTGGCAATGGCTTTTGTCATTATTTTTGTCCGCTAGTGGTGATTCTCTCATCTTGGATTCTAGAGGCTAAATCTTTTGCCCCCATGCCAATTAACTTCACCCTTTCAATGTAACTGGGGAAGTGATGGACTTTTTTAATCAGCTCCAAACTCAAGGTTTCTAGCTTCAAAATCTCGGGATGCTTGCCAACATTAATGCTGTAGGTGAGCCCTTTAGTGCGGCTTTTAAAGCCCACTTTAGGCAAACGGCGTTGCAAGGGTTGTTGCCCCCCCTCAAAGCCCCTTTTTTGTTTATAACCCGTGCGGGCAGTCTGTCCCTTGCCCCCCCGCGTGGAGGTTTTACCCATACCAGAGCCCTGCCCTCTACCCACGCGTTTAATGCCCTTGACACTCCCCTTAGCGGGTTTGAGTTGTTCTAATGCCATGCAAACTCCTTAAGCCTTGATTCTAGAGAGCGCATGGAAGGTAGCGCGCACCACATTATAGGGGTTGTTAGACCCCAAAGACTTCGTCAAAATATCTTTAATGCCAGCCAATTCAATCATGGGGCGGGTAGAGCCCCCAGCGATGATCCCCGTTCCTTCACTTGCAGGCTTTAAGAGAATTTTACTTGCGTTGTATTTTTGCTCGATATCGTGCGCAATAGTCGTGCCCTTGATCTTGACTTCAATGATGTTTTTAAAGGCATCATCAATGGCTTTTTTGATCGCATCAGGCACTTCTCTAGCCTTGCCCAAACCAAAGCCCACCAAGCCATTTTTATTACCCACAACCACTAAGGCATTGAAGCGGAAGCGGCGACCACCTTTGACAACCTTGGTAACCCGCCCGATATTGACGACCACTTCTTGGAACTCTTCTCGATTAATTTCCATGTCCATCCTTTAAAGGGCGATATTATTTTCGCGTAAAGTTTCAGCAAAAGCTGCCACCACGCCATGGTATAGATACCCATTGCGATCAAAGACCACTTGGGTAATACCCCTAGCTTTCAAGTTTTCAGCAAAAGCGATCGCAACCTTTTTGCTATCTTCGATATTCTTGCCTAGCCCTAGTTTTTTCCCATCGACATGGGCTAGGGTGGTGTGGTTATTATCATCAATCGCTTGGGCGTAGAGGTGCTTATTGGACTTAAACACACTCACTCTAGGCCGCTCCAAAGTCCCAAAGATTTTAGAGCGGATACGCAACTTGCGTTTGACTCTTTGAGTCTTCTTTTTTTCTAAAACACTCTTTGTCATGGTAACCTCTGCCTATTTTTTAGATGTTTTACCGGCTTTGCGGATAATCACTTCGTCGCTGTATTTGATTCCCTTGCCCTTGTAAGGCTCTGGGGGACGGAAGGCTCGGATATCTGCAGCAATCTGTCCGATCTGTTGTTTGTTAGCTCCCTTGATGGTGATCACATTCTTATCTACCGCAATTTCCACACCCTCAGGGATAGGGTATTTAACCGGATGGCTAAAACCTAGAGTGAGCTCCAAAACTCTATGCCCCAAAGCCGCTTTATAGCCCACGCCATTCACCTCTAAGCTCTTGCTAAAGCCCTTATCCAGCCCCACAACAATATTATGTGCCAAAGCCCCATAAGTCCCCCAAAAAGCGCGATCTTGTGCGCTTTCTCCTACGGGCTCGAAACGCAAGGTGCTACCTTCCAAGATGATCTTTACCCGTCCATGCGTTTCAAGTTGCTGGCTAGCTTTATTGGTCTTAAAATGCAGGCATGAACCCTCTAGGCTAACCTGAACCCCACTAGGGATATTAATCACGCGTTTTCCAATTCTTGACATGCCATGCTCCTACCAAATGCTACAAAGCACTTCGCCACCTACATTTTGCTTGTAGGCTTCCTCATTGGTGATCACACCCTTAGAAGTGCTCACCACAATCACACCATACCCATTCTTAAAGCGTCTGAGCTCTTTGGATTGTTTATAAACCCTCCTGCCCGGCTTGCTCAAACGTTTGATCTCATTGATCAGCGATCTACCCTTTTCATCATAAGCCAACTCCACCGAGATAAAGGGCTTATTATCCTTTTCCTTGATGTGGTAGTTGGCAATAAAGCCCCTTACCTTGAAGATGTCTAGGATCGAAACCACAATTTTAGCATAGTAAAGTTGGGTTACTTCTAAACGCCTCATGCTTGCATTCCGGATGCGAGTCAAAGAATCCGCTACAATATCATTCACCATGGCTACCCCTTACCAACTTGCTTTTCTAAGACCCGGAATGAGTCCCTCATTGCCCATTTTTCTCAAGCACACCCGGCACAAGCCAAAGTCCTTATAGACAGAATGTGGTCGTCCGCAAATGTTGCAACGGGTGTAGGCACGCACCTTGAACTTGGCTTTTCTTTGGGTTTTTGCGATCATTGATTTTTTAGCCATTAGCGTCCTTTCGCAAATGGCATTCCAAGTAATTCTAACAACTTAAATGCCTCCTTGTCGCTGTTTGTCGAAGTGATGATGGCGATGTTGAGCCCATGGGTTACCATGATGTCATCATAAACCACCTCGGGAAAAATGAGCTGTTCGTTTAACCCAAAGCCATAATTACCCCGCCCATCAAAGCCATTCCTAGACACGCCCCTAAAATCTTTCACTCTAGGCAGAGCGATCACAATCAACTTTTCCAAGAAGTTGAACATCACCTTATTTCTCAAAGTAACTTTCACACCTACAGCCATTTTTTCACGGATTTTAAAGCCCGCGACTGATTTTTTAGCTGTGGTGATCACCGCCTTTTGCCCCGCGATCAAAGAGAGAGTCTGGGCAATGTTCTGCATCACTTTCATGTCTTTGGCATAATCCCCCGCCCCCACACTCAACACAACCTTTTCTAGTTTAGGGAGTAACATGGGATTTTTAATTCCCAACTCTTGAGCTAATTTCTGTCTCACTTCCTTTTCATAGAAGCTCTTCAAGCCATGCATGTTTTACTCCTTCTCTTTCTTAACATTGGAGATATGCATGGGCATTTCTTTTTGGATATGCCCGCCCTTGGGGTTATCATCTGTGGGCTTAATGGCTTTTTTGACTAATTTGCAACCCTCTACCACGACTAAAGAGCGTTTAGGATAGACTGCTAACACCTTACCCACCTTGCCCTTATCATCTCCAGCAATCACCTTCACCATATCCTCTTTTTTAATCTTGCACTTCATTTACAAAACCTCCGGAGCCAAAGAGACAATTTTCATAAAATTGGCATAACGCACTTCCCGGCTTACCGGTCCAAAAATACGCGTGCCGATGGGGTCTCTCTTAGCATCTAAGATCACCGCTGCGTTATCATCAAAACGGATCAAAGAACCATTAGGCCGCTGCACCTCCTTTTTTGTCCGTACAATCACCGCCTTGACAACTTGCCCCTTTTTGACTTTGCCATTAGGGATTGCCTTTTTTACAGAAGCCACAATCACATCGCCCACGCTCGCATAGCGTTTATGGCTACCTCCTAAGACTTTGATGCACATGATCTCCTTGCCCCCGCTATTATCTGCCACCACTAACCTAGTAAAACTCTGAATCACTTACACTCCCTTAACAATGATTTCTTTGAGCGCAAAGGTTTTAGTTTTAGAAACGGGCTTGCATTCGACAGCACTCACAAAATCGCCCACCTGCGTGCGATCTTGGCGATCGTCAATGGTGTATTTTTTAAAGCGTTTAACAATTTTGCGGTATTTTTTGTGGAGCACCTTTCTTTCAACCAAAATCACAGCACTACACGCATCAATTTTATTCACGACCTTGCCCTGAATGGTGCGTTTATGCGGTTGCTTAGTTTCCATGTCCTGCCTTTAATGTGCTTAAAGCGGTGCTAATCCTAGCGATGTCTTTACGCACTCTTCTGATTTCATTGGGGTTACTTAGTTGCATCGTCTTGAGTTTGACCCGCAATTCAAAGAGTTCTAACTTCTTATTTTTCAGCAACTCCTCCAAATCCACCTTGTTTTTGTCTTGCAACTCAATAAATTTCATTTTCGCTCTCTTTGGTTACGATCTTGGTTTTGAAAGGCAATTTCCTTTGTGCCAAAGCCAATGCCTCCCGTGCTAAACCCTCCTCAATGCCTAGCATTTCGTAGACAATGCGCCCGGGTTTGATATTCATCACCCATTTTTCCACGGAGCCCTTACCCTTACCCATCCTAGTTTCTAAGGGCTTGGCTGTCAAAGGCTTATCGGGGAAAACCCGAATCCACACCTTACCCGCTCTCTTGATGTGACGCGTCATCGCCACCCGTGCCGCCTCAATTTGGCGTGAGTCAATGCGCCCATGTTCTATAGCTTTAATGCCAATGTCGCCAAAGGCAAGCCGTACGCCTCGGTAGGACTTGCCCCGGTTGCGCCCCTTCATCTGCTTTCTGTACTTGGTCTTTTTAGGCATCAACATGGCTATTCTCTCCCTTTCCTAGTGCGCGCTCTGGGAGCGCGTTCCTCGTTTTCCTCGCGTTTCTCAGATTGGATGCCTTTATGCAACACCTCGCCTTTAAAAACCCAAACTTTTACACCAATATTGCCATAAACCGTGAAAGCCTCCGCAAAGCCATAATCGATTTTAGCCCGCAAGGTATGCAGTGGCACACGCCCCTCCATATACCACTCCGTGCGTGCGATTTCAGCCCCAGCTAAACGCCCTGAAACACGCACCTTAATGCCCTTAGCCCCCGCTTTCATAGCCGTTTGCATGACCTTTTTCATCGCCCGTCTAAAGGCAACCCGTTTTTCTAACTGGGTGGCCACATTTTCGGCACAAAGTTGTGCGTCTGCTTGAGGGCGTTTGGCTTCTTTGATATTCACCGAAATTTCTTTACGGATCAGATTTTTTAAAGAGAGTTTGACTTTTTCAATATCCACGCCTTTTTTACCAATGATGAGTCCCGGGCGTGCGGCTACAACGGTGATGCGCAACTTCTTAGCCGCGCGTTCAATCAAAATCTCACTGACTCCAGCATAGTAGAGCTCTTTTTTAAGGAATTTGCGGATGCGGTAGTCTTCCTCAATGTTGGCAACGGTTTCATGGCTAGGGAACCAGCGGGAAGTCCAGTTGCGGTTAATACCCAGTCTTAAACCAATTGGATTGACCTTTTGTCCCATTTACTTTTGTCCTCCCTTGCCCACTTCCACTCTAATGTGTGCGGTGGGCTTTCTAATAGAAGTGGCGCGCCCTCTTGCGCGGGGCATGTGTCTTCTTAGCACGGGACCCGCATCTACACGGCAACTTAAGACCTCTACCTCTTTAGAGTCATATTGTCCGTTATAGACTGCTGCGCTGATCACCCTAGAGAGAATGCGGGCAGCCTTGTTGGGGGTGAATTCCAGGCGAGCAATCGCCACCTCGGCGTTCATGCCCTGCACTTGTCTAGCCAACAAACGCGCCTTGGTTGGAGAAAGTCTGGTATAGCGGAGTAACGCCACGCTCATGAGTTGTCCTTTGTGTGATAATTTGCCATGTTACTTGCCTATCTTTTTTTGCACGGTGCCCTTATGCCCCTTAAAAGTCCTAGTCGGGGCAAATTCGCCGAGTTTATAGCCAACATGGTTTTCAGTGATATAGACAGGGATAAAGATGCGCCCATTATGCACATTGTAGGTGAGTCCGATCATATCGGGTAAAATGGTGCTTCTGCGCGACCATGTTTTAATGGGGCGGTTGTCTTTTTTGGCTTTGTGTTTGAGCGTCTTATCCATTAGATGCTTGTCTATAAAAGGACCCTTTTTAATTGACCTTCCCATTACTTGCCTTTCTTGCGTGAAATGATCAAACGATCGCTTGCTTTTTTGCGTCTAGTTTTATAGCCCTTGGCAGGAAGTCCCCAAGGTGATACGGGGTGCCCGCTAGAACCAGTTTTGCCCTCACCACCCCCGTGTGGGTGATCCACAGGGTTCATGGCACTTCCCCTAGTTTGCGGGCGCACACGCCTATAGCGATTACGCCCTGCCTTGCCAATGCTAGCATTGATAAAATCCTCATTGCCCATCACCCCGATTGTAGCCATGCACTCGCTCAAAATATAACGCATTTCTCCGCTGGGCATGCGCAAAATCGTGTATTTGCCCTCTTTACCCATGATCTGTGCGCTCATGCCCGCACTCCTAGCCAGCTGTCCGCCCGCCCCTGGGTGTATTTCCACATTATGCACGATGGTCCCGATAGGGATATTTTTAAGCTTCATGGCAAACCCAGTTTTAATGTCTAGCCCACCCTCAGCAGCGACCACCACATCACCCACTTTCAACCCACTAGGCTGTAAAATGTAGCGTTTGTCCCCATCTGGATACACCACTAGGGCAATGCGCGCATTCCTATAAGGATCGTATTCAATGTCTGCCACCCTGCCCTCAATGTCCCATTTATTGCGCTTAAAATCAATGATGCGGTAAAGTCTTTTAGCTCCACCCTCCTTGTGGCGACTGGTGATCTTCCCGCTGTGGTTGCGCCCTGCATGCACGGGCAATTTGACTAAAAGTTTTTTGATACCTGCTTTAGCTGTGATGTCGCCAGAGCTTAAGCCACTCATAAAACGGCGACTAGGTGTGTAAGGTTTATAAGTTTTAATTGCCATGCATTCTCCTTATGCGCTCAAAGCGGTAATATTGGCATCTTTGGGGACTTTGACATAGAACTTTTTATAGTCATTGCGCCGTCCCAAACGACCCTTAAAGCGTTTCGCCTTGCCCTCTTGTCTCAAAGAATTAATTTTTAGGGGGACGAAACCAAAGTAATCTTTAAAAATCGCCTTGAGCTGGTTTTTACTCACACCCATGGTGGTTTGCACCACAATCACCCCATTTTCTTGCATAGATAGGGATTTTTCAGTGTAAAGTATGGATTTGATGTTTGTAATATCTGCCATTACCACTCCTTCATTGAACTGACACAAGCGTGTTAAACGCTGCTTTTTCGATAACCACCGCACTAAATGTAGCGATTAAAAAGGCATTCAGTTCGCTTGTTTCCACCAAAAAACAATTGGGTAAATTTCTAAAAGCTAAGTCTGTGCCTTCTTGTAGATGTTGCACCACCAAGAGCACATCGCGCTGGTTGAGATTTTTGACAAAAACTTGCGCATCTTTGGTTTTACGACTAGGGATTTCAATTTGATCCACCACTAAGAGTCTTCGATCTTGAGCCTTTTGACCTAGTGCATATTCTAGAGCAAGTTTTTTCTGCTTTTTATTGATTTTGAGATCATAATTGCGGTTATTGGTCGCACCATGCGATACGCCCCCACCTACAAACACGGGCGAAGTGATGCTACCTGCGCGCGCGCGCCCCCCGCCCTTTTGACTCCAAGGTTTTCTACCGCCTCCGCTCACCTCGCCCCGATTTTTGCTTTTAGCTGTGTTGGCACGGGCTAGGGCGCGGTAATGCTTGACATACAAGTAAAGATTATGGGCATTAATTTGGGCATACCTAGCGGGTAAATCCAATTCACCCACCACTTGGCATTGGGCATCTAAGACTTGTGCTTTCATTTTTTCTCCTTCTGGACACTGATCCGACCATAAGCTCCCGCATAGCCCACTACAGAGCCCTTAAGCACGAGGATTTTACTTTCTTTATCAAAGGAGATCACTTCATTGTGGCATGTTACTTTTTCATTCCCATAGCGACCTGCCATTTTCTTGCCCTTTTGCACACGCCCGGGCCATTCTCTATTACCAATAGAACCCAAACGGCGGTGGAAGCGACTCCCATGCGCTGCTGGACCACCCTGGAAGTTCCAACGCTTCATCGCACCGCTAAAGCCCCGTCCTTTGGTGTAAAAAGTGGCTTTGATTTTGTGGGCACTCTCTAGAGCATCTGTTTTTAGATCGCCTAGTTCTTCTGGACCACTCAAAGTTGCAAAGCGGTTAAACTCCTTACTGAGCTGGTATTTTTTTTGTTGTCCTGCAATGGCTTTATTGTGTCGTTTGTACAAAGAATAAGCGACCAAAGCCTTCCCATTTTCCTTAAGCGCGCACACCTTACTCTCTAAAACCTTCAGCAAGGTAACCGGGACACTCTGTGCCCCAACCATACGGCTCATGCCAATCTTTTGGACTAAATACTCCATTATTTTTCTCCCATTAAAAAATCACGCACACAGAGTGCCTGCTAGGATTTCCCTTCCATAGAAGTTACCTCTACATCTACCTCTGGAGCTAAATCTAATTTCATTAAGCTATCCACGGTTTCAGGCGTAGCGGACATGATGTCAATCAAACGGCTATGCACGCGGATCTCAAATTGCTCTCTAGAGTCCTTGTTGATATGTGGGGAGCGTAGGACCGTATAACGCTTATTTTTGGTGGGCAGAGGAATGGGACCCCTAATCTCTGAGCCGGAGCGTTTGACAGCCTCAACGATCGCCACCACCGAACGATCTAGAACGCGGTGATCATAGGCTTTTAATTTGAGTCGTATCTTTTCCATCTTAATCCTTGGCAAATTTAAAAACCACGATTTTATTATAAAATAAAGCATTAGTCAAGGTTAAAATGGGCTTTTACGGGCATAGGTTTAAATATTATTATCCTTTTTTAAAGGAAAACTAGACTAGGATAACCTATGCAAGAGATGGTGAGCAGCATTTTAGAAAGTAGCTTTGAGCTAGCCAGCACCCAGCGGGTATTAGCCACGCGTTTTTATACCCTCAAGCCCTCCATGCTCTTATATGGACCCCCTAAGTCGGGCAAAAATAGTTTGGCTCTCTGCTTTGGACGTGCGTTTAAAAAGGTTGTCTATGTGGATTTTCAAGATGCACGCCTCATAGATTCCATGCGTGCTCATATCCACACCTTTTGTGATACCAACCCCCTAGGCTTATTGATTCTTAACCGCCCGCCTGCAGATTTTACCCCCCCCAGCGTGCCCACCATCATCATAGATAGCACGCCCATCCACGCCCCCGCTCACTTTATCTGCCAGCCCACCATGCCCTTAAATTTTGCCGAGTTTGTGCATTTTTGCAAAAAAGACCCTCCCGCCCTCCTGGCCCGTTTCTTAAAAGAAGGCAATTTGCCCGCTATGCTGTTTCTACCCGCCCATGCCAAAATTCGCTACAAACAAGACATCTGTGCTCTTAGCTTTGGTGCGCATTTTGATCTGTTTAAAGCCCTTCTTTTTTTCCAAGCCAAGAGTATCAGCACCCACCACCTCTACACCCAGCTTAAAAAACACATCAGAACCTCCAAAGACACGCTTTATTTTTTTTTAGCTACCTTGCAAAAAAGCCTAACTCTTTTTTTAGTCCCTAGCTATTTTAAAGCCCCCCCCAAAATTTACTTCTACGACTTTGCTCTGCCCTATGCTTTTAGCCACACCCACTCCCTAGTCCCCGTTTTTGAGAATATGGTCGCTTTGGAATTAATCCGCCACTTTGGTTCAAAATCTCTACACTACCACGGCACTTGTTTGATCGTGCAGAGTTCTAGCCCCTTTGCTTGTTTTCCCTATGCTTTCCCCACCCCAGAGAGTTTAGAACACCATCTATCCTTACTCCTAAAAGTCCTGCCCCCCATGCCCATCTTGGTTATCTCTATCAACTACACCCATGTCGGTCGGATTGCTAGTGGGCAGACCTACCAAACTTATAGTTTTAGCCATTTTTGCCTCAATATTCTCCCGACCCTTTAATTCTCTCTTAGCCACTTTGGGCTAAAATACCCTTTTGATCCAAGTCTAAAGGATGGTTTTGATCGCCCGTGTGCCAACCAAGCAAATTTTTGTCGGTACTGTGCCTGTGGGTGGGGGTGCGCCCATTAGCACCCAAAGCATGGCATATAGCCAAACCTGCGACATAGAAGCCACTAAGGGGCAAATTGACCGCTTGAAGTTAGCCGGAGCGGACTTTGTACGCGTGGCGGTGCGCCATAAAAAGGACGCAAACGCCCTCAAAGAGCTTAAAAAAGTGGCGAGCTTGCCTTTAATTGCCGACATACACTTCCACCACCACTTGGCTTTAATTGCCGCTGAAAGCGTGGATGGTATCCGCATCAATCCGGGCAATATCGGCTCTAAAGACAAGATCGAGGCGGTGGCTAAGGCTTGCAGTGCCCGCAACTTGCCAATCCGTATTGGGGTCAATGGGGGGAGCTTGGAAAAGCAATTTGAGATCAAATATGGCGCGAGTGCTGAGGGCATGGTGCAATCTGCCCTTTATAATATTAAGTTGCTTGAAGATGCGGGCTTTAACAATATTAAAATATCGCTTAAGGCTAGCGATGTGGAACGCACAATACAAGCCTACGAGCAATTACGCCCTTTGATTGCATACCCTTTTCACCTGGGTGTTACAGAGGCGGGGAGCTTGTTCCATGCAAGCATTAAAAGTGCGATGGCTTTGGGGCATTTATTGCGGCAAGGCATTGGAGATACCGTGCGTGTGTCTATCACGGGCGAGCTAGAGGAAGAAATTAGAGTCGCTAAGGCGATTTTGCGCTACAGCGGACGGCAAAAAGAGGGTATTACCTTCATCTCTTGCCCCACTTGTGGGCGCATTGAATCTAATTTAGTCGCTTTGATGGCACAAGTAGAGCAACGTCTAGCCCATATTAAAATCCCCTTAGATGTGAGCGTGATGGGCTGTGTGGTCAATGCCCTAGGGGAGGCAAAGCATGCCGACATCGCCATTGCCTTTGGCAAAAAAAGCGGTTTAATTATCAAAAAAGGGCAGGTGATCCACAAACTTCCCGAAGATCAACTGTTAGAAACCTTTGTTGCTGAGGTGCAAGCTTTAGCCAACCAACACCAAAACGAGGAAAAATATGCAAAAATTTAAACTCTTTGTGAGTAATTACCAAAACTCCCCAGAATACCGCAAACCCCTAGCCTTTGGGATTGCCAAAGTCCAACGCGGACAAAAGAGCGGGAAACCCTTGAGCGTGACCTATCCAGTTTTAAACTGGGGGGAGGAAAATTTAGGCTCTTATTCAGTTTTTATGGGCGTGGTGAAAGATAGTGTCCCGCTGTATCAAATGGATGCAGAGGACAAGCAAGCATCTGAAGTGGTTTATGGCGTGGATAAAGCCTTTATCCAACAAGCCCTCAAACTCTATGCCCCCTTCTTGGAAGAGACCTTGCAAGATGAAAACAAGCATAAAAATATCCAAGTGCTTGTGGAACTCATCAAGGCTTTTAGAGAGAAACGCCTTTATTACACGCCTTCTAGTCTTGATCCCTACACCAGTTACGACCATGAAACCCAGCAACATGTTTCTAAAGTCTCCATGCAAGATTGTTTTAATTATCATTTGGTGGTGCTGTATGCGGATAAGCCATGCCAAAGTTTGGAGAGTGCTTACATGAAACTCTTAGCCCTCTCTTTGGGTAAAGCCCCATTGCGTAGTTTGAATTTAGAGGGTATTTTTAATCTCCTGCCCAATGTCGCTTGGAGTGGGAATACTCCCTATGAACTTGATTGGCTCAGAGAGCAAGAGGTCAATTTAAAAATGCGGGATGCCTACCCTTGTATTGATTTTGTGGATAAATTCCCCCGTTACTTGATGCAGGTGATCCCTCAATATGATAATATCCGCCTATTAGATAGTGCTAAGACACGCTTTGGGGCGTATTTGGGTAAGGGGGGTTATACCCAAATGCCCGGGGCTAGTTACATTAACTTTAATGCTGGTGTAGAGGGGGCTTGCATGAATGAGGGGCGGATCAGCTCCTCTGTGATTGTTGGCGAGGGCACAGATATTGGCGGAGGGGCAAGCATTTTAGGTGTACTCTCTGGAGGCAATAGCAAACCCATTAGCATTGGTAAGAATTGCTTGCTGGGGGCTAATTGCGTGGTGGGCATCAGTTTGGGCGATGGGTGCATTGTGGATGGGGGCATTGGAGTGTTGGCGGGCACAATTTTTGAACTCTCAAGCGAGGATGCAGAGCAACTTCAAGCTGTGAATACCGATTTTAAACCCCGTGCAGATAATCTGTATAAAGGAAAAGAGCTTTCAGAGCTCCATGGCGTGCATTTTAGACAATGTAGCCAAAGTGGAAAAATGGTGGCTTTTAGAAGCACGCGCAAGATTACCCTCAATCAGAGCTTGCATGACTGATGCTGGGCTTGTGTTAAACTTTTATCAAGGTGGGACATGATGTTAATGAGTGTGAGATGGGTTTTGGCTGTCCTCTTCATGGGTGCGTTTTTATGCGCCCAAGATACCCCTAACCAGCAAGCCCCCAACAATCCCCAAACCAACCAACCCCTAAGCCAACAACAACCTACTAAACCCCCTCTTACAACCCCCCAAGCCCAGCCCCCGATGAATGATCGCCTAACTCCCCCAGCAGTGGCACAAGATGCTTTGAGTGCGGGCATTAGCGCAATCAAGGTCGGCGATTACCGCAGTGCTTTTAAACTCTTTGCTAAATCTTGCGATCAGGGTAACCCAGCGGGCTGTTTTGCGGTGGGCACGATGTATGATAATGGCGTGGGGATTCAAAGTGACCCAGAAAAAGCTACGCGTTATTACGAAATGGGCTGTAGCGGGGGCGATGCGAGTGCGTGTGCCAACTTAGCCCAAACCTATGACTACAAACAAAATCCGACCCCTGATGACAAAGAAAAAGCCGCCCAACTCTATGCAGTGGGATGCTCTGGGGGCGATGTGTTGGCGTGCAATAATTTAGCATGGATGTATGCTAATGGGGTGGGTGTACCTAAGAATTATTACAAAGCCCTAGAATATTACAAATACGCGTGCGACAATGGGAGCGATTTGGGTTGTTATAATTTGGGTCTGATGAGCAATGTTAAAAATATCTATGGCATTGATAAAGCACAATTGAGCACGGTCGATCTTAATTATTTGGCTTGTAATGCGGGAGACATTCAGGGTTGCGCCAACTTGGGTTGGATATATGCCAAGGGGGCTAATGGCGTGCCTGTGAATAACTTTTATGCCTCAAAATATTTTCAGTTGGCGTGCGATGGGGGGAATTTGTCTAGTTGCAATAATTTGGGGGTATTGTATCAAAAGGGCTTGGGTGTGCCTCAAAGCGATAAACGCGCTCTCGATCTCTTTTCGTATGTGTGTAGTTATGGCTTGCAATCTGGGTGTAATAATTACAGCGTCTTTAAAAATAAACTCTTGCGGGATAATCCCAATTACGGGCATTTGTTCGCGCCACTAGACCCGAGTTTGCGCTAGAGCACTTAAAGACACTTTAAACTAAACGCCCTATAATGGCAAATCTGCAAAAAAGGATCGCGATGAAAGTGTTGTTATTACAAGATGTGAAAAATCTAGGCAAGGCAGGCGATGTGGTTGAGGTCAAGGACGGGTATGGCAATAACTTTTTAATCGCCAAATCTCTAGCCCAACTAGCCACCAACGAGGTGATCAACAAGTACAAAGCCAGTGCTAAAAAACGTGCTGAGCAAGAGGCTCAAGACTTAGCCAATAAGCAAGAGCTAGCCAAAACCCTAGAGAATATCACGCTTAGGATCGTTAAAAAAGTCGGGGCAAATGGCGCGCTCTTTGGCTCGATCACCAAAGAAGAGGTCATTGAGGCGTTGCATGCCAGTCACCCCATTAACTTAGACAAAAAGACCCTAGAGCTCAAAACCCCTATCAAAAGCACGGGGATTTACGAAATTGAGGTCAAGCTTGGACTAGGCGTGCATGGCGTATTAAAAGTAGATGTCGTGGCTGAGTAGGTAGGATGTTCCACGCCACCACGATTTTAGGCTATAAGACGCATTTTGAAGGCAAGGATTATGCCATTATTGGCGGAGATGGGCAGGTTAGCTTTAATAATTGCGTGCTCAAAGGCAATGCGACAAAAATCCGCACCTTGCACCACGGGCAGATTTTAAGCGGATTTGCGGGTAGCACCGCCGATGCCTTTAGTTTGTTTGACATGTTTGAGCGCATTTTGGAGGGCAAGAAGGGGGATTTGTTTAAAAGCGTGGTGGATTTTAGCAAAGAGTGGCGTAAGGATAAGTTTTTGCGCCGTTTAGAGGCGATGATGATTGTGCTTAACAAACAATCCATTTTTATTTTGAGCGGGACGGGTGATGTAGTTGAGCCTGAAGATGGCAAAATCGCTGCCATTGGAAGTGGAGGCAATTACGCTTTGAGTGCCGCCCGCGCACTGGATCAATTCGCCAAACTAGAGCCCAAAACTCTTGTGGAAGAGTCGCTCAAAATTGCGGGCAATCTTTGCATTTACACCAACCAAAACATTAAAATCTTGGAACTTTGATGAAAGATGGAATGGATTTAACGCCCCAAGAAATTGTGGCTTACCTAGATGATTATATCATCGGACAACATGAGGCTAAAAAGACAATCGCCATTGCTTTGCGTAACCGCTGGCGGCGTTTGCAAGTGAGTGCGGACATCCAAGAAGAGATCACCCCCAAAAATATTTTAATGATCGGCTCTACGGGCGTGGGTAAAACCGAGATCGCACGCCGTGCAGCCAAAGTGAAGGGGTTTCCTTTTATCAAGGTAGAGGCGAGCAAATACACGGAGGTGGGCTTTGTGGGGCGTGATGTAGAGTCGATGGTGCGCGATTTGGTCGCTACCAGTATCCACTTGGTGGAAAATGAGGAAAAAGAGAAAAACAAAGAGAAAATTGAAGAGCTCATTGTGGAGCGCATCGCCAAAAAGTTATTGCCTGCTCTGCCTAGTGGTGTGAGTGCGGACAAAAAACAAGAATATGCTTTGAGTTTTGCCAAGATTAAGGACAAGGTGCGTAGCAATGCACTTGATCAGCAAAAAATAGAGATCGAGTTGCACAAGAAACACCTAGAGGGAGATTTTAATAACATGCCCCCAGAAATTGTCAAGGTGCAAGAAAGCTTGATTAAGGTTTTCAACAAAGAGGGCGAAAAAGTTACCAAAGAAATGACAATCAAAGAGGCCAAAGAGGCATTAAGACATGATGTCTCCCAAGCGATCTTGGATATGGAGATGGTGCAACGCGAGGGATTAAAAAGGGCAGCCCAATCAGGTGTGATCTTCATTGATGAGATTGATAAAATCGCGGTGGGTGTCAAGGAGGGCGGGCGGCAAGACCCTAGTAAAGAGGGTGTGCAACGCGACTTGTTGCCCATCATTGAGGGGAGCACGATTCACACCAAGTACGGACCCATTAGCACCGATCATATCCTGTTCATTGCCGCTGGGGCGTTTCACTTGAGCAAACCTAGCGACTTGATCCCCGAGTTACAAGGGCGCTTCCCCTTACGCGCGGAGCTAGAAAGCCTCTCTGAGGAGAGCATGTATAAAATCCTCACCCAAACCAAGACTTCTATCATCAAGCAATACCAAGCCTTGTTGGCTGTTGAAGATGTAGATTTAGTCTTTGAGCCTGAAGCCTTAAGAGAATTAGCCAAACTCTCTTATTTGGCTAACCAAAACGCAGAGGACATTGGCGCGCGCGCTTGCACACCACCATTGAAAAGGTGCTAGAGGACATTAGCTTTAGTGCTTCTGAATACAAGGGAGAGCGTTTCCAAATCACTAAGGAATATGTGAGCCAACGCTTGCAAAACTTGGTTGATAATGTGGATGCGACTCGTTTTATTTTATGACTAAAGCGGGCTTTATTGCACTCATAGGCCGCCCCAATGCGGGCAAGAGCACGCTATTAAATGCCCTCTTAAATACCCAAATAGCCTTGATCTCACACAAGGCCAATGCCACGCGCAAAGCCCTAAAGGCGATTATCCCCTATACGGACCAAGACAACATAGAATGCCAAATGATTTTTTTGGACACCCCGGGTCTGTGCCACTCTAACAAACTTTTAAACCGAGTGATGGTGCAAGAGAGCTTGCGTGCTTTAACAGGCTGTGATGTAGCCGTGTTTTTAGCCAGCGTGCATGATGGTTTGCAAGGGTATTTGGAGTTTTTGAAATTATGCCACCAACCCCATATCGTCGCCCTTAATAAAATTGACACCGCCACGCCCGCCCAAATTCTAGCCAAAATGCGAGACTACCAGCCCTTTGCCACGAAGTTTCAGGCACTAGTGCCCTTGAGTGCCTCTAAGTTGCAAAATTTAGAGGTTCTATTAGCCCAGCTAGCCCCACTCTTGCCCTCTAGCTCCTTTTATTATGATAGCGATCAAATCAGCGATGCACAGATCAAGGAAATTTACCAAGAGATGATTCGCGAGCAGATTTTCCAATTTTTGAGTGATGAAATCCCCTACGAGAGCGATGTTTTGATTCTCAGTTTCCAAGAGAGCAAATATTTAGACAAAATCAAGGCACAAATCATTGTGGCTAAAGAGAGCCAAAAAAAAGATGGTTATTGGCAAAAACGCACAAGTGATCAAAAAGATTGGACGGGTTGCACGGCTTAAAATGCAGGATTTTGGGCAAAAAAAGGTGTTTTTGGAGCTAGAGGTCGTTGTGCAAAAGCATTGGAGTTCTCACAAAGATCAGTTAAAAAAAATGGGCTATGTGGTAGAATGAGGGCTTTTAATTGAAGCGGAGATTTAAATGGCGAAAGATGATGTGATTGAGGTGGATGGGCGGGTGATTGAGTGCTTGCCCAATGCTACCTTTAAAGTCGAGTTGGAGAATAAGCATATCGTGTTGTGCCGCATTTCGGGCAAGATGCGCATGCATTATATCCGGATTGCTCTAGGCGATCGGGTGCGTTTGGAACTCACGCCTTATAGCTTGGATAAAGGGCGGATCACTTTCCGCTACAAATGAACTTAAGTGTTTTTTAAGTGATGATAAAATAGAGTAGAAGTTTTGCATAAGGAGATTGAGATGAAAGTGAGACCTTCTGTTAAGAAAATGTGCGATAAATGCAAGGTCATTAAAAGGCGGGGTGTGATCCGCGTGATTTGCGTTACCCCCAAACACAAACAAAGACAAGGATAAATATGGCAAGGATTGCAGGGGTAGATTTACCCAAGAAAAAACGTGTAGAATACGCCCTAACTTATATCTATGGTGTGGGTTTAAAGAGCTCACGGGATATTTTAGCCAAAGTGCAAATCTCTTTGGATAAAAGAGTACATGAATTGAGCGAGGATGAAGTGTCTAGCATCACCAAAGAGATTCAAGCCAACTATGTCGTGGAGGGGGATTTGCGTAAAAAGGTGCAGATGGATATTAAAGCTTTGATGGATTTGGGGAGCTATAGAGGGATTAGACACCGCAAGGGCCTGCCAGTGCGCGGACAAACCACGAAAAACAACGCCCGCACCCGCAAAGGCAAGAAAAAAACCGTGGGTAGCAAGTAAGGAGCACAGATGGCAAAACGAACAGGCGTCAAAAAGAGAGTTGTTAAAAAGAATATTGCACGGGGCGTGGTGCATATTGCAGCCTCATTTAATAATACCAACATCACCGTTACCGATGAAATGGGCAATGTCATTTGTTGGGCGACCGCTGGAGGGCTAGGCTTTAGAGGTTCTAAAAAATCCACGCCCTATGCCGCCCAGCAAGCTGTCGAAAATGCCATGGTGAAAGCTAAAGAACATGGACTTAAAGAAGTGGGGATCAAGGTGCAGGGTCCAGGTAGCGGGCGTGAGACGGCTATTAAGAGTGTGGGGAGTGTGGAGGGCATTAAGGTGCTTTGGATCAAGGATGTAACGCCCTTACCACACAATGGTTGCCGGCCACCCAAGAGAAGAAGAGTGTAAGGAGCAGACATGGCAAGATACAGAGGTGCAGTGGAGAAACTAGAACGTCGGTTTGGCATTTCTTTAGCCCTAAAAGGCGAGCGTCGCTTGAGTGGCAAAAGTGCTGTGGATAAGCGCGCCTATGGACCCGGACAACATGGGCAAAGAAGAGGTAAAATTTCAGATTATGGCTTGCAACTAAGAGAAAAGCAAAAAGCCAAGGCCATGTATGGTATTTCCGAAAAACAATTCCGCTCTATTTTCGTTGAAGCCAACCGTATGGAGGGCAATACGGGAGAAAATTTAGTGCGTTTGCTAGAAAGGCGTTTAGACAATGTGGTTTATCGCATGGGCTTTGCAACCACGAGGAGTTTTGCGCGTCAGCTGGTAACCCACGGACATGTGCTGGTAGATGGCAAACGCATGGATATTCCTTCGGCTTTTATTAAAAGCGGGCAAAAGGTAGAGATTAGGGAAAAAAGTAAGCAGAATGCCCAAATCATGCGCGCTGTGGAGCTAAGCAACCAAGTGGGGATCGCCCCTTGGATTGATGTGGATCAAGATCAAAAAATGGGTGTTTTTACCCGCTACCCTGAAAGGGACGAAGTGGTGATCCCCATTGAAGAACGCTTGATTGTTGAGCTTTATTCTAAATAAGAGGGCGGTGCTCTGATGAAAGTGATTAAAGTCGCTCCCCATGTCCCTACGGACATTAGTGTGGAAAAGATTAGCGACAGACATATCAAGGTCTGTGTCTCTGCTTTTGAGAGTGGGTATGCCATCACCCTAGCGCACCCCATCCGTCGCCTACTCTTGCAAAGCTCTGTGGGGTATGCGCCTATTGGAATCAAGATTGAAAATATTGCCCATGAGTTTGATTCGTTACGTGGAATGTCCGAAGATGTGGCATTGTTTATTGCCAACTTAAAAAATATCCGCTTAGTGGGCAAGCACTTAGAAAATGCCCCCAATGACCAGGTGGTGGTGCATTATTCCTTCAAAGGTCCGGCTAAGTTGAGTGGCAAAGATTTGATCAATGAAGAAGTGGATGTGGTGGATCAGCAAGCCTACCTAGCCACCATCAACGAGGATATTCAGTTGGATTTTTCTATTATTTTGCAAAAGGGCATGGGTTATGTGCCCAGTGAGATCATTAGAGGCTACATCTCCAGCGACTACATCCCCCTAGATGCCTACTTCACCCCCATTAAAAAGGTCGTCTATAACATCGAAAATATACTTGTAGATGGCAACCCTAATTTTGAAAAAGTGATCTTTGAGATTGAAAGCGATGGGCAGATTGACCCCCAGCACGCCTTCCAAGAAGCGATCAAAACCATGAATGCCCAGTTACATATCTTCAATGGGAACATGGCAGACTTTAAAGCCGCGCACGGGCATTTGGAAGACAGCCTAGAGGTCAAGGAATTGACCATGAAGGTCGAAGAACTTAATCTAAGCGCACGCTGTTTTAATTGTTTGGACAAAATCGGGATTAAGTATGTCGGTGAGTTAGTTTTGATGGACAGTTACGAGCTCAAGGGCATTAAGAACTTGGGTAAAAAGTCCTACGATGAGATTGCTGAAAAACTCGAGCAGTTAAAGTACCCCGTGGGTTCTGATCTTTCCAGCGACTTTAAAGCTTCTTTGAAAGCCAAGATTGACAAAATGAAAAATGAGGAAAACTAATGCGCCACAAGAATCGGTTTAGAAAATTAGGCAGGACGAGTTCCCACAGAAAAGCGTTGCTCAAAAACCTAGCTATCTCTTTGATTGAGTATGAAAAAATTGAAACGGGTGTCTTTAAGGCCAAGGAGTTGCGCTCCTACATCGAAAAACTGGTTAGTGTTGCCAAAAAAGGCGACTTTAACGCCCACCGCCAAGTCTTTGCTTATTTGCAACACAAGAGGGCTACACACAAGCTAGTTACCCAGATTGCTCCCAAGTATGCCGAACGCAAGGGGGGGTATACCAGCATCCATAGGAGTGCCATTAGAAGGGGCGATGCCTCTGTTTTGGCTTCTATTGCCTTTATTTAGCCTTTCTTAGGAGGGCACATGGAATTTTTGGGATTTGCCGTTACTCTGATCGTGGTAGCGATCATCTTTTTTAAACCTGCATGGGAGCGGTTAGCCTTTGGGCTCTTTGTAACGATGTGGTTGGTGGAACTGGTCATGTTTGTTGCGCATAGCTCTAGCGTGTTGCCTAATATGAACTTGTAGGGCTTACCCAAGTTTGGAGCGGGCACTAGCCCGATAAAAGACCATGCTCCACCCATCTACCAACAATCTTTTTATCCCCTACACTCTTAAGCAAGAGCCCTCAAGCTCGATATTTTGAGAAAAACACGCAAGTTAGCCTCAACCACTTTAGAACAAGCTTATAGAAAAAGGAGTGCTAAATGAGAATGGTTCTTAAACAACTTGTGCGGGAGACACGAGTCTTTTTTGGAATAGGGTTTTTCTCCTTGCTCCCTTTAGGTGCAGAGAGTAGCGGTGTATTCATAGAAGGGGGATTCCAGTATTCTTACGCTTCTGGTGCTTTCAAGCAAGATACGGTTATGCAATACACAATACCAGGAACACCCACCTTGACAACCAAAACCAAAAACCCCTACAATGGCAATCTTTTTGGGGGGAATATCCAAGTGGGTTATAAGCTGTTCTTTGGTCAAACAAGACGCTTTGGCTTGCGTCTCTATGGCTTTTTTAGTGGGCAGACAGGGTATGCTAACTCTGTTGAGAATAGCAATGCCGATCCTAAATTTGTTGTTACCGATCAGCCCGGCACTAATCTTTTCTATGGTGGGGGGATGGACATGCTCTACAACTTCTATGATAGCAATAAGCGTTCTTTTGGTGTTTTTGCAGGCGTGATGGTGGGGTGGAGCTCTTGGTCAATGGGCAAGGATAAACAATGCCGTTGGTCATCTATCCACAAACGCGGGGGTGGCTCTAGTGGTTGTATCACAATGAACGAATTCTTTAATGAACAAGTGCGCATTAACCATAAATTCTATCCTGGCCTCAAATCTTCTTTCTCACCTGCTTTTGTGCAACTCCTTGTCAATCTAGGGTTTAGGTTTAATTTTACCAAACATCAAGGTTTTGAGGTGGGCGTGCGGATTCCGACTATCAACAACCTTTACTATGCCGATAGGGGCACTTATGCAATGGGGAGAATGCTTAAAATTAAGATCGACAGCACACTCATTCTCAGACGCAACATTGTAGCGTTCGTCAATTATGTTGTCAATTTTTAAAGGCTAGAATAACTTTAGGGGGCAAAGCCCCTTTACCCCTTCCTCTTTTCCACAATTTCCTTAGCGATGTTAGCGGGGACTTCGCCGTAGTGATCAAACTCCATAGAATAAGTGCCCCGTCCTTGCGTAGCAGAGCGCAGATCGGTGGAGTAGCCAAACATTTCCACCAAAGGCACAAAGGCATTGACGATTTTAAGCCCCAATCTGTCGTCCATCGCGTTGATTTGCCCCCTGCGGCGGTTTAAATCCCCAATCACATCACCCATATACTCCTCGGGCACTTCCACTTCTACCTTCATCATGGGCTCTAAAAGCACAGGGTTAGCCGCACGGCAAGCCTCTTTAAACGCCATAGAGCCGGCGATTTTAAAGGCCATCTCTGAAGAATCCACTTCGTGGTAACTGCCATCATATAGGGTAACTTTACAATCCACGACCGGATAGCCGGCGAGCACCCCGCTTTGCATCGCCTCTTGGATGCCCTTATCCACCGCCGGGATATACTCTTTGGGGATCACGCCCCCGCTGATTTCATTGACAAACTCATAACCTGTGCCCGGATCTTTAGGCTCAAGCTTAATAAAGACATGCCCGTATTGCCCACGCCCGCCGGATTGTTTGGCGTATTTATGCTCTTTTTGCACCGCGCTTCTAATGGTTTCTCTAAAGGCGACTTGGGGTTGGCCCACCTCCGCCTCGACTTTAAACTCCCGTTTCAAGCGATCCACGATGATCTCAAGGTGCAATTCACCCATCCCGCCGATCAAGGTTTGCCCCGTTTCCTCTTGGGTCATCACCCTAAAGCTGGGGTCTTCTTCAGCCAGTTTTCCCAAAGCCACGCCCATTTTTTCTTGGTCGGCTTTGGTTTTGGGCTCTACGGCGATGTGGATCACAGGCTCAGGAAACTCCATCCGTTCCAACACTACCGGGCTTTTCTCATGACAAAGGGTGTCACCAGTCAGTGTGTCTTTGAGCCCTACAAAGGCGCAAATTTCCCCAGCATAAACTTCCTTGATGTCCTCACGCTTGTTGGAGTGCATTTTTAAGAGTCGCCCTACGCGCTCCTTTTTATCCTTCGTGGAGTTGTAAATATAACTCCCCGATTCAAGCTTGCCCCGGTAAGCACGCACAAAAGTGAGTTGCCCCACAAAGGGATCGGTCATGATCTTAAAAGCCAACCCGGCAAAATCCCCCTCATCGCTAGATTGCACCTTGATTTCTTCTTCATTTCTAGGATCAACCCCCTTGATGTCGGCTACTTCTGTGGGGGCGGGTAGATAGTCAATCACCGCATCTAATAGAGTTTGCACACCCTTATTTTTAAAAGAAGACCCACAGAGCATAGGGATCAAGGACATGTTCAAGCATCCTAGCTTAATGCCTCTTTTAATCTCCTCCACACTCAAAGTCTCCCCACCCAAATACTTCTCCATCAAAGTTTCATCTTGTTCAGCCACCGCCTCTAAGAGTTTGTCGCGGTACTCTTGGGCTTTGGCTTGCAAATCGCTAGGGATGTCTTGGACTTCGTATTTGGCTCCCATCGCCTCATTAGCCCAAATAATGGCTTTCATCGCCACCAAGTCGATCACACCCTGAAAAGTGTCTTCTGCCCCAATGGGAATATTAATGGGCACAGGGTTAGCTTTCAGGCGTTCTTTAATTTGGTTTTCGACGCTATAAAAATTTGCCCCGATGCGATCCATCTTATTGACAAAAACGATTCGGGGCACGCCATATTTATTGGCTTGTCGCCACACGGTTTCACTCTGGGGTTGTACCCCACCTACTGAGCAAAAAACCCCCACCGCACCATCTAGCACACGCATGGATCGCTCAACCTCAATGGTGAAATCCACATGCCCGGGGGTGTCAATCAAATTAATTTGGTGATCTTTCCAAAAACAAGTGGTGGCCGCAGAGGTGATGGTGATGCCTCTTTCTTTCTCTTGCTCCATCCAGTCCATCGTGGCCGCGCCGTCATGCACTTCGCCGATTTTGTGGCTCACACCGGTGTAAAACAAAATGCGCTCGGAGTGGTGGTTTTGCCTGCATCAATGTGGGCAGCAATCCCAATATTGCGGATTTTTTCTAAAGGAGTTTTGCGTGCCATAAAGACCCCTTACCAGCGGTAATGGGCAAAAGCTTTATTGGCTTCTGCCATTTTGTGGATTTCTTCTTTTTTTCTAAACGCCGCACCCTTATCGCTGGCTGCATCCAATAACTCATTGGCTAGTTTATCCACCATGGCGCGCTCATTGCGCTTGCGACTAGCTTCTAAAATCCAGCGAATCGACAAGGATTGTTGCCTAGTTGGGCGCACCTCGACGGGCACTTGGTAAGTTGCCCCGCCTACACGCCGTGAGCGCACCTCCACTAAGGGCTTGACATTTTCTAAAGCCTTTTCAAAAACTTCAATACCCTTTTCCCCACTTTTTTCCTCAATTTTTTGCAAGGCAGCGTAGATAATTTTCTCAGCCACGCTTCTTTTGCCCTCATACATCATCTTGTTGATAAACTTGGTAACTACCTTGCTATTATAAACCGGATCGCCTAGCACCTCCCTAACGGGAGCTCTTCTTCGTCTCATCTTTGCACCTCTTTTGTGTTACTTATTGGGCTTGCCCTTTTGTTCCCCTACCTTAGCTTTCTTAGCCCCATATTTGCTACGCGATACAGAGCGTTTATTCACCCCAGCGGTATCTAACGCCCCACGCACAATGTGGTATTTCACCCCGGGCAAGTCTTTTACCCGGCCACCGCGCACAAGCACAATGGAGTGTTCTTGCAAATTATGCCCCTCCCCGGGAATATAGCTAATCACCTCAAACTTGCTTGTCAAACGCACCTTAGCCACTTTACGCAAGGCAGAGTTAGGCTTTTTGGGTGTTGTGGTATATACACGCGTGCAGACCCCGCGTCTTTGAGGACATTCCACTAAAGCGGGCGATTTAGTCTTTTTAAGGATTTTCTTCCTTTCTTTGCGGATTAATTGGTTGATGGTAGGCAAACTTGTCCTTTATTGCTAAGTTCAAAAAGTTTCATTATACACTAAAAAAGCTTGATCTTGGCTTGACTTGCCAGCTTTATGTTCTAAGTTAATCAAGAGCGTGCAATCTGCTCAAAGTCCTATGCTGTCCGCATGGGTCAAAGGGTATTAGGATTTTGATCGCTTTGACCGTTCTTAATGATACCAAGCCTGTGATCTCTCTATAAGCGTACCTACATCCTCACCTAAACCCTTACTTAAAAATAAGGCTTTGATGATTTCTGTTTCCATTAAAGGGATTTTACCACTATTGAGTCGTCTAAAAACCTCATTTTCATCATCCTGTGTTTCATACCAAAGCACCACACACTCATCGAGCAAAGTTTTTAGGAAGGCTTGCTTATCTTGTTCCTTTTCCTTAAAGAACTTTTGGATGGTTTGGTAAGCCTTGACAAAATGGTAAAAATCAATATTATCTTTTTGATCGGGATTTTCATGAGCAATATTTTCTAAAAACTCCGCGCTCTGAGGGCGGGTTTGGTAGGCGATTTTAAAGTGGCTTCTGCCTTCTAAAAACTTAATGATCAAAAAGATCGTGGTTAGGCGTTGTTGCCCATCGATCACGCGAAACCTATCTCCCTCTTTTTGCACCACTACAGGTTGCAAGCAATAAAACTTTGCACCCTTGGGGTTATCCTTAAAATCCTTAATGTCTTGCAATAAATCCCCCACCTCCTGATCTGTCCAGCGATACCCTCTTTGGTAGCTGGGGACGAAAAAATAAAAACCCCTAAAAGTCTCTAGCGCACGCAAACCATGTATTTCGTTCATAAAAACCCTCACCTCAAAAATAGCAGAAATGACCATGGCACTATACTTACGGAATCTCAATCGCGAGGAAACTTTAAAGGATAACTAAGAAGCTTTGAACGGAAGCTGTAAATGGTTGCGGGAGATGGATTTGAACCACCGACCTTTGGGTTATGAGCCCAACGAGCTACCGGACTGCTCTACCCCGCGTCTTTGATTGGTTGGGGTAAAAGGATTCGAACCTCTGAATGGCAGGACCAAAACCTGCTGCCTTACCGCTTGGCTATACCCCAAAAAGCCCAATTGTAGTGTATTTTTCTATAAAAGTCAAGCATATTTTGACACTAGCAGGTCGAACTGCAAAACCCTAGAATGGGTCCTTCATTTTCTCAAAAAGGGTATTGATGCTTAACTCTATTTGTGTTGTGCGGAGGGGGGGGACTCCCCTTAAGTTTTGTGGCTTTAAAAGTTTGTTGTTCTAGTGGGGAGTATCGCGTATTAGATGTTTTGCAGGTAGGTAGTGCCACACAGGCGACCACGGATTTGAGTATCAATTACCAACCACGCCGTAAAGCCCCTAGCTTTAGCTATGGGGAGTATGTCAAAAAACGAGATGTTTTATCCAAAAAAAGAGGCATTGCGTGAGCTTTTAGGAAAACTTCGACACGATTTTTGCCACTTTGTGTGCGCCTAGCCCCTAAAGATGTGGGCCTACAAGCAGCGCAAGAGGTGCAAAAAGAAATGCGCAATTACAAATAATGAAGGAGGTATTAGTGCATTTTCCAGCATTTTGGCTAAGTTTGCAATAATTCTCACGGCCTCCGGCACCCCCCACCACCACCAAAAATACCAAAATCCATTTTAACCATTTTTTTTGGGCCTGATTTCGTGCCCATTAAATCACATGTCCGCTATTCCATGCCAATCTGATTGGTGCCCAACTCTAAAAATGGAATGGGGGCGATTGCACTCCCGGCGATCCCCTCAATAGAGCCCCGTGTGCGTGCTGTGATGGTGGCGATCCGCTCGATTTGTTTAGCCCGTTTGGCCCAAATACGCTCCATCGCTTGCTTTTCTTTTTCTAAATCCCTTTTCATCTCCTCAAAGGTGAGCAACACATTTTCCACTTCTTTGGCAAATTGTGGGCTCATCAAGTAATCGTATAATTCGCCCACCTTGTCGCTTTTGTTTTCTTGGCTTTTTTGTGCCCATGCCTGATTGATGATCACTTGGCGCAAAACCCCACAAAGCAATTTAAATTCTTGGAAGGTGCAGACATACACGCCCTTATAAAGCCCCCCGTGTTCCATAGGCTTAGGCGATTTGGGCATCGCCTCTGTTACCAAAATCCCAATGTGCGCCCCCGCTTCGCGCATATCTTGTTTGAATTTCTCAATCCACTCTTCTTTAAAATCCTTTGTGCGCTTGCTCTCATAGCAAATGATGCCACAATCTTGCAGTTTAAAGTCATTGACAATTTGCACACAATCCCCCCCTCGATGCCCTTTTTTAACTTCTTTAATAGTATCTAGGGGGAATTGGGCACGCAAATATGCCTCAATAGCCAATTCCTGCACCTCGCCTTGCAGTTGCTGGGAAGTGAGTTCAGCCTTTTTTTGCACTTCTTGGGCGGCTTTTTTCAAGCGTTCCACCTGCACTTCTTTTTCTTTGAGCTGGAACTCGTATTGTGCCTCTATCTTGGCTTGCAAACTCTTTTCTAGCTCGACTACTTGGGCTTGGGCTTGGGCACGCTCCTTTTGCAAAGCCTGTTCTATTTTGAGTTGGGCTTGGGCACGTTCTTGTTGCAAGGCTTGTTCTACGCTTTGCTGGATTTGTTGGGTGAGGGCTTGCTCTTTGGCTTCTATGTTTTTTTGTTGTGTCTCTAGGTGGTGCTTTTGGGCATTCAGATCCTCAAAAGCTTTTTTCCATTCTTGGCGTTTTTGGTTTAATTCCTGCTCAAAGCGTTGCTTTTCTTGCGCCATCTGTTGTGAAAACTCCTGTTGTGCCTGTTTGGACAAAACTTCTTTAATATTGATGGCATGCGCACAATTAGGGCATGTAATGGTGTCATTCATAAAAGAGCCTTTCAAGGGATTTGGAGTTGTGATCATAGCAGATTCATTAACACATCTGGGTTAGCAAAAAGTCTAAAAATACCGATCGGCTACACCTTAAACTTTAAAAACTCTTGGTTTAAGTGGGCGTTATTGTCTAACATCTCTTTGATATTGTGCTCTAAGTTGAGTCGTTCTTGTTTCATTTTGGCAAACATATCCACCAATTCTTGGGTTACATGCGCCATCTCTTTGATCTTGTTGCAAATTTGTTGGTTACTGGTGATTGCTTCGATAGAAGTTTGCTTGGAGATAGATAGACTCTCTTGCACACTCTTAATATCGTGGATGAGATTAGCCGTTTGTTTGGAGATGTCCTCAGATTCCATAGCAATATTTTTGAGCTTAGAACCCATGTTTTCGATATTTTGGGTAACAAAATTAACCATGTCTGTGATCTCAGCCAATGATTTTTGGGTTTTGCTGGCCAAATTACGCACCTCATCAGCCACCACTGCAAAGCCTCGCCCCTGCTCACCCGCCCTAGCAGCCTCAATAGCCGCATTCAGGGCTAACAAATTGGTTTGTTCGGCGATGTCCTCAATGATGGAAAGCACATTTTTAATCTCTAGAGCATGGGAGATGAGTATATTGGAGTCATTGGCAATTTCAGTCTGACTCTTAGAGGAACTTAAAGACATCTGGACATGCTGGGTGATACGCTGGCTAAATTGCTCCATCATGCTATCGGCATCTTGGATTTTATGCGTGGCAGACTCCAAGAGTTCTAAGGCACTTGAAGAGTTATGATCCACCTCTTGGCTCAAATGGTGCATGGTTTCTATGGTTTTGCTCTCAGAGGCTTCGTTAGCTTGGAGGGCCTGCGTGCTATTTTGAATTGCATGGCTGATGGAGATATTGGAGGATAAAATTTTCTTGCCACTCTTTAAAATATCTTGGATTTTTTGGATAAAAAGATTGAAGTAGTGTGAGGTGCTACCCACCTCATCTAATCGTTTGCTCTCCAAACGCTTGGTTAAATCCGCCTCTTGGCTTTGGGTGAGCGAACCTGCCATTTTACGCAAACGAGTCAGAGGTCTGAATAAATCCTTTTCAAACACCACAAACATGACAAGTCCGATCACCACAAACACGCCCAAAATATAGCCCAGTGTGCGCAATGTATCTAAAAAAATTTGATCATAAGCGTGGTTTAAATCATAGCGCAGATCCAAAATTGCCAAAACATCGCCCAGCTTAGAATTGACATGGCAACTCAAACAGAGTTTCTCGGCTACAAAAGGCTGGCGCAACAACACATAACGATCATCCTCTTCTTGGACTAGACGCACAATTTTATCGCTCTTTTTGTGTAGAAAAATTTGTTGCATCTCTGCATTGTTAGTAAAACTCTCGCTTAGTCCAAATAAGCTGATCACTTCTTGAGAGGGCACAAAGGTAACCTTAACCCCACGGATATTACGCCCATCATCAATCGTGCGTTTTAATTGCTCGGGATCGCCCGTGAGCGCTGCTTCCTTCACCCCATTGATGATGGCTTGGTTTAAAACATTGACCAATTCCACACTTTGCCTAGATGCCAATCGCCCATACCCGATCCTCAAAGTTACATAAACCACCCCGACTATAAATAAAAAGCCAACCACAACATAGATTGTCGCCTTAAATTTGATGCTTTTGAACATTAAACGCCTAATTGTATGGATTTTTAGTATTATAACAGAACATGGGCATGCTTTATTTAATGCATGCTCTTAGTCATATCTTGTACTAAAGAGATCATGGATGAAAATTTTAGTGCGCATGCCTAATTGGTTGGGCGATGGCGTGATGGCAACCCCCTTCTTACAAACCCTCCAAGCGCATTTTCCTAATGCCCACTTGATCTTAATCGCCCCAGCAAGCGTGTGTGCCCTCTTTGAGCGCGATGGGGGTTATAGCTTGATTGTTGATCAGAGTAAAAGTGCCAAAAACCGCCTTTTAGCCACCTACAAACTGGCTAAAAGCCTTGCCCCCTGCGATTTAGCCTTTGCCTTGACCAACAATCTTTACTCTGCTCTGCTTTTATATTGGAGTGGGGCACCCATTAGAATCGGGTATGCTAAAAATCTGCGTTCCTTTTTGCTCACCCACGCGCTCCAATTCCAAAACACCCACCAAGTATTAAGCTACTATAATTTGCTGTCCCCGCTAATTGATCCCCTCCCTGTTGCACCCCCCTTAAAACTCAGTGCCAAACCCTTTGATTTGCAAACCACCCGCAAGGCGATTGGTCTAAGTCCGGGGGCGGCTTTTGGGAGTTCTAAGCGTTGGGAGGCGGCGTATTTTACCCAAGTGGCGCGCCATTTTTTAGAACAAGGGCATGCAATCTATTTCCTAGGCGCGCCCAGCGATCAAGAATTGGTGCAAAAGATCACCCAGCCTCTAGGTACGCACCCTAACTTACACAATTTATGCGGGCAAACCACTTTGCACGCCTTGATTGACACCATCGCTTCGCTGGACCTCTTCATTGCCAATGATAGTGGACCTATGCACATGGCTAGTGCTTTGCAAACCCCTCTGATCGCCCTTTTTGGACCCACCATCCCCTTAGTGGGCAAGCCTTGGCAACACCCCAAAGCGCGCTCTTTGTTCAAAAATCTCCCTTGTGCGCCATGCAAAAAACGCACATGCCCGATTAAAAGCGGGGGTCCCATCGAGCCCCATGCTTGTATGAAAGCCATCAGCCCCCAAGAGGTAATCGATGCGGCTAATGAGTTGCTTCAAGAAGAGAGGTTATGAAAATTTTTCAGCGCATCTAGAGTTTCTTGGGCTTTCTTGTTGCCTAATTTGCAAGAGTTTTTAAAATAGTTAATCGCCTTGTCCAAATCCTTTTCCACCCCCTCGCCTTGATAATAGATGATGCCTAAGTTATACAGCGCATTGGAGCTTCCTAAATCAGCGGCTTTCTCAAAATAAGACAATGCCTTTTGGATGTCCTTTTGGACTCCATCGCCCTTGCTATACATCACCCCTAAGTTGTAACAATCCCGAATGGAGCCTAGTTGGGCAGCTTTGTAAAAGTAAGCAAAGGCTTTTTCCATGTCTTTAGGGACAATCTTGCCCACATGGTAGAGAGAGCCCAAATGGTGTAATGCGCTGGTGTTCTCCAACTTGGCAGCCTCCTCATAAAAAAACAAGGCTTGGGGGATATTCTGGGGCACACCCTTAGCGTATTCGCACATCAACCCCAAATTGTAATAAGCCTTGTCATCGCCTAGTTTGGCAGCTTCTTGAAAACAAGAAAAAGCTTGATCGGGGTCTTTGCGCACCCCCAAGCCCCCATTGTAAATCACGCCCAGATTATAATAAGCCTTGGCATGCCCAAGTTTGGCAGCTTGCGTGAAATATTCTAGGGCTTTTTGCTCATCTTTGCCAATCCCTTGATTGCTAGAATAAACCACCCCCAAATTATAAAGTTCTTGGGCCTTTTGACTCCCACCCTGATCGCTCATAGCGTTTAAATTAGCTAGGGCCTGGCTATCCCCCAAATCGGCCGCCTCTTTGTAGTAGGCGATGGCAGTGTATTTGTCCTGTTTAACCCCCTTACCCACGCGGTACAAGTTAGCCAAACTAGCAAGTGCATCGGCATCGCCCATGTTGCCCGCCTCTTGGTAGAGCTCGATCGCTCTATCCAAGTCCTTATCCACCCCATCTCCAGCTTCATACATGCTGGCTAGAGTGCAGGTCGCCTTTGAAAAGCCCAGTTTAGAAGACTCTTTAAAAAATTCCCGCGATTGTTCAGTATCTTTATCCATGCCCTCCCCGCTCTCGCACATGATCGCCAAATTATAATATGCCCGCGCATCGCCTAAATCAGCAGCTTTTTTGAAATACTCGATGGCTTGGGGGTAATTTTTAGGTACACCGTGCCCGTTATGATACATTGTCCCTAGACTAACTAGGGCTCTAATACTCCCCAGATTGGCAGCTTGCTCGTAAAGTTCTAAGGCTTTTTGGTAATTCACCCCCACGCCCTTACCCGTCCGATACATCAATGCCATGTAATTGATTGCATTCACATCATTAAATCCCGCCCCCTGTTTGAAAAAATCCAAAGCCTTTTGGTAATCCTTTTTAATCCCCTTGCCCAAGTTGTACATCACGCCCAGATTGACAAGCCCTTGACTATCCCCCAAATTCGCCGCTTGTTGGAAATAATTCAGGGCACGCATATTATCTTCACTAACTCCTCTGCCATTGGCATACATCACCCCCAGCCCCACCAATGCCCGTGCATCGCCCATACCAGCGGCTTGTTCATAATTTTTAAGGGCTCCTGCATAATCCCTACTTTTATAGGCTTGGTGGGCTAGAAATAGATAGTGCCTAGCCGAGCCCGGCTCAATATCCCCTAAAGTCTCTGGCTCTTCCTCCAAATCCTCCTGTATCTCTTCTTCTTCAGTAGGGCTAATTAATTCTTTTGATAACTCATCTGGCATGTTTGGCTCCATTTAACTATAAAGTTTTCTTGATCTGCATTACCACCTCTTGGATCGCTTGTTGGCTCACATGTTGGAGGGCACTTATCACGCCTTCTGATTTTTCTACCCCCCCTTTGGTAGGCTGTTGGCTTATCTTTTCATGCTTGGCGACCAAATAAGTTTGTGTGCCTTGTGGCGTGCTGATGTCATACCCCAACACAATTTCTGCTTGCTTGTGATCGCCTTGATCTAAAATCCCAAAGGATAGGATATTGAGCTTGAGTGTGGCGTGGGGGAGGGCACTATGGGGGGGGAGACTCACAAAGACACATTCTTTAAAGGCTTGCAAGATCACCATGGTTTTGAGCATGTTTTTGGGGAGATCCACAAATTGTTGGTGCTTTTCGTAGTGAATCTCTCCTTGAGTATTTTTAAACACCACCTCTTTAGTGTTGAACATATCCGCGCTCAAAATCCCCACTAGGCTAATGGTCTTGGTTTGGGTACACTTTTGGGGTGCAACTTGCGAGGCATTGAGATCGTAGGTGGCAATCTTGGGTAGAATCTGCTTGAGATTGAGATTCAAGCACCCATGCAAACTGAGTGCCAAGCCCGTATAAGCGATCGCGCGTTTCATTTGCGATCCCCAAAGATGGTTTTGTAGGGGTTGGCATCAAACTTATCAATCAAACTCGATCCTTTTTGCACGAAGTTGTCAATATTGCGTAGGCTTAGTTGCATCTGCATGATCAAGGGTGTGAGCATGGTTTTAAAGTCGTATTGTTTGTCACGAATCTTGGAATCCACATCTAAAACTAATTGGCTACCACGATCGGCAAGAGTTTGCACATGATCGGACAAAGTTCGCACATGGCTAACCAATTCATCGCCCTTGCCTAATGTCTGTGTCGCTTTGGCAAGCAAAATATCAATGGCATTTTTAGTTTTGTCTAAATTCTGTGTTGTTTTTTGGATTGAGGCGATGATTTTGCTTAAGTTCTCAATGTTTTGGGGACTCAAAATTTTATCAATGCTTTTGATGATATAGAGCACTTCATTGGAGATATGCCCCGCACTGCTGGTGAGCTGTTCTAAAAAACTCTGCTCGTAGTGCAAGATGCGTTCATGGTCATTTTCAGTGTAAAATTCCTTAGAGTTGCTTTGTATCAAGCTTAAATATTTTAGCCCCACAAGCCCTTGGGATTCGACTTTAAGTGAAGAGTCCCGTTTAACAGGCACTTTACTTTGGATTTGGATCATGAGCTTGACCACGCCCAAATGCCCTTTATCAAACCCCACGCTTCTGACTGATCCAATCTGAATCCCCTTGTAGTTGATGGGTGTATTGGCCGCAATGCCATTTAAGTCCTTATCGGTATAGACCACATAGTCAAGGTATTTTTTATCCTCAATATTGACATGCCCTAACCACAGGATAAAAAAAACCATCGCCACCATGCATGCTAGAAAAAGCCCGCCAATGAGGGTATAATTCACATGCCTTTCCAAAATTTCTCTCCTCTTGTCGAATTAAATAAATTCCCCTCTTCTAAGGGGCGATCGTGAGCACGCCGGATAAAATCTTGCAAAGTGCCATCAAAATCGATCAAGCCATCCTTGAGCATGATAAAACGATCGACAGCATTTTTAATGGAATCTAAATCGTGGGTGATCATCACCACGCTGAGGTGCAGGGATTCTTTGAGCGAGATGATCAATTCGTCAAATTTATCGGCTGAGTAGGGGTCTAGCCCGCTGGTGGGTTCATCTAAAAATAAAATCTCCGGGTTAGTCGCCATCGCGCGCGCCAGCCCCACGCGCTTTTTCATCCCCCCACTGAGTTCATAGGGGTAGAGCTCATAAGTTTCTTTGCTCAAGCCCACCCGATCCAACCACATTTTTGAGATTTCAACAATGTTTCTAGGCGGATAAAACCCATGTTCTTCCAACATGATTCCCACATTCTCCAAGACGCTTAAAGAACTATAGAGTGCACCAAATTGGAAGAGCACGCCGATACGCTGGAAAATCTTATGCCTTTGGGATTCTTTGAGTTTCCAAATGTCCTCCCCAAATATTTTAATCGTGCCCTTAATGGGGCGGTTAAGCAAAATTAAACTGCGTAAAAGCGTGCTCTTCCCACTCCCGCTCCCTCCTAAAATCGCCAACACCTCCCCCTTTTGCACTTCAAAGCTCACCCCGCGGTGAATCAGGCGATCCCCATAGGCGTTATAGACCCCCTCTACTTGAATCAAGGGATTTTGCGCGCTCATAGGAACCTTAGATATTGAGTTTGCTAAAAATGACGGAGAAGAGCGCGTCTAAGAAGATGATCCAAAAGAGGGCATTCACTACGCTAATGGTGGTCAAACGCCCAATGGATTCGGTATCGCCCTTGACCTCAAACCCCCGCATACACCCCACTAGAGCGATGGCAAACCCCCAAAAAGGTGCTTTGACCATGCCCACAAAAAAATGCGACAACCCTACATTTTCGTGCAAACGCGCTACATAGTGCGTAAAGCCCACATTTAATTGGAATTTAATAGCAATCATCGCCCCTAAAAGAGCAAAGGTGTCGGCAATAAAGACCAATAACGGCATGGCGATCACCAATGCCAACACACGGGGCAAGACCAAGAATTGGAAGGGGTTTAAACCCATCGTTTTCATCGCATCCAATTCTTCGGTGATCTTCATCACCCCAATTTGAGCGGTGAAACTAGAGGCACTACGCCCCGCCACCACCAAAGCCAAAATAAAGGGACCCATCTCCCTTAAAGCCAACTTAGCAGTCATCTCAATGCTCATCATCGGAAAACCCATTTGCTGTAGCTCCACTGCCCCCTGCAAGGCGATCGCAAAGCCCACGACAAAGACGGTTAAAATGCTCACAGGCAAGACCTTAAACCCGCTCTCATGGATGTGGTGGGTCAAGGGGGCTAGGCAAAGAGTCTTGGGGCGAATCAAAACCAATCCCACATAATAGACCACCATACCACAAAAATTAAAGGTGTTGAGTAAAGTCCCATAAAAGGAAGCCACACCACGCCCCAACTTGTCTAGGGGGTTTTTGAAGGTGCGCATGGCATGTTCTTGTTTTAAAATACTGGGATCTTCTCTAATCCAGTTCTCCACGACTTCTAGCACCCGTGCGGTATAGGCATTAGCGTTGAGGAATTTTGGTTTTTTGTGTCCGAGCAGATCGTAGAGCAACATCAGAAACACAAAATCGACATTATCCACTCCCTTGAAGTCAATCGCCTGAATTGAGGGGGCATTTTCTAAGACATTCTTTAGATGAGAGAGAGCACCAGCAGGGGCTCTAAAATCCCAATTCCCTTGCAAAACTAAGGTACCCGCTTGGACATAGGCATCTAATGACCGCTTGTTGCTTATCAAAAAATCCCCTTCAGAGGCAAAAAACTAAACATCGCTCCACCACAATTTTATGTTATTATACAACAAATATCAAATATTAAAGTTCATAGGGTTATGTGCATTTGTGTCTTTTAAAAAAGCTTCTTGGGTGTGGCTTGCTGGTGTTGCCACTTTTAGCCAAAAATTCCAAGTTACCCAAATCTTTAGAAAGCTTGCTCAAAGAAGAGGATAGTTATACCCGCCTAGTCAATAAGCACCGCCGCCTCAAACAAAAAAATGGTGGGTATTTTGGTGTGGGTTTGGGCATGATCAATATCAAAAAAGACTATCAAAATACCAAGCTGGAGAATTTTCCCATTATTTTGAGTTTGAAGGGGGGCTTGCAGACTTTCTTTGAACATTATGTGGGGATTCGCGTTTTTTTTGCTTTGGATTTAGCCACTTCTAAGGCAAATTGGCTTTTTAAGACCACACCCTCGACTTCCTTTTATGGCGTAGCAAGTGCGGGTTTTGAGATTCCAATGGAATTTAGTTTGACCCGTTCTTTTAAACATTTTTGGGGTTTTTATGGGGGCTTGGGTGCTGGGGGGGTGTTTTATGCCGACAATGCTAATTTTCAAATCCGCAACAAACAAGCTATCTACGCCTTTGGGCTGGTGATTCAAGGGGGCATGACCCTAACGCTTTATTCCAAACACCGCATCGAGGCTGGCTTTAAGGTTTTGCCCACCGACAAAAGTGCCCAAGATTCCAATAGTTTTGAAACCTCCTTGATGTTTAACCTGATGTATCTTTACAAGTTTTAAAAGAGTTTTTCCAAAACCGCGCTTTGCACCAAGAACATATAAAGGGCTGTCCCCACCGCCACGCTGATAATAAAAATACGCAACACTCCATGCACGATCACCACACTCGCAATCGCTAGAATTTCATTGAGTCCATAGGGGGGCGCGCCAAAAGACCCGTCTTTGATCCCATAAATAATCAACATGCCCACCGCCCCTAAGCCAAACATGCGCCCCAGATAGAGCACCCAGCTAGGCGCTTTTCTTTTGGCATTAAAGATCAAGAAAGAAAAGACCTTGAAGGCGTAAGTGGTTAGGGCTGTGATCACCCAAGCCATTAAGATATATAAACCTAGCATCTCTAATCTAAACGGCGTTTGAAGAGTAGAAATATCGCCACCATGATCGCTAAAGTGGGCAATAAAAAGTGGGACTTGCCAAAAATAATGAAACACACCAACGCGCTCATAAGCCCAATTAAGGCGGGTGCATGCCGGCTAGTGCTTTTCCATTGCTCCATAAAGATCACCACAAAAATACTCACCATCACAAAAGACATCCCCCGCACATCTAATTTAAAGCTATCCCCTAGCAAAGAACCTAGTAAAGTCCCTAATACCCAATAACTTTGGTTTAAAAGGGCGATGGCTAACATAAAATCCTCGCGCACCGATTGCTTGGGCTGGGCGACATTTAAAAGCATGAAAGTTTCATCGCTGAGGGCATGTGCTATGTAGTAGAGGCGTTTTTTCATGCCAGAAAAGGGCTCAATCATCGCAATCGCATAACAAATTTGGCGCGCATTCACAACAGCCACCAATAAAAAGATATTCAGCAAACTGGCATGCACGCTCACCAAAGCCACGACCATAAACTGCACCGCCCCCGCATAGACAAACAAGCTCATGCAAAGGGCAGCCAACACCCCATACCCATTTTGTTGCAAGAAAATCCCTAAGGCTGCGCCCATCAACAAATAACCCAAACAAATGGGGATCGTGTGGGGGAAGGCTTCTTTAAAGGCTAATATGAGAGGTGTTTTAAACAATGGCTAACCCTTCAGGCGTGTTAATCTAAAAGCCCCCCAAAACAGAGCGATAAAAGCAATAATAACAAGGGCACTCAGGTGGGTAAGAGTAGCACTGAGATCAGCTCCTAATTGGTTTAGCATCACCATTCCTGAGATGGCATGGTAAGCAGGCACGGCTTGCAATAACACGCGCAAGGCACTAGGTAAGAGCTCAAAGGGCCAAATAAAGCCCATCATAAAGATCATGGGCAAGGAAGCCAATAAGAGAATCTGGGTTGCCCGGATAGGCTTTGATAAATAAGTGCCTAACACCACCCCACAGCTTGCCGTTGCCAATAAAAACACCGCTCCAAAGGCTAGAAGCGTGGTCGGATTGGCGTGGATGTGGATATGATAATAGGGGAAAAGCACCCCAAAATACAAGAAAATATAAAAGAGATAAACACCCATAAAACACAGACAACGCACCAAAATAGCCCCCAAAGCCTCCAAAAAGCTAGAGGCACGTAGGCGGGTGTTGGGCGTGCAGGTGAGCATGCTAGTGCCCATCAACAAGGTTTGGTGCAAGATGAAAATCAGGGCATTGGCTAGGGCGTAGTTAAGATAGCCCAAAGAGGGGTTGAAAAGTGGGATGGATTGCAAAGTTAAAAGATTGGGTTCTTGGGGTCTTTGGGACTCAAAGCGGGCTTTGTGGAGTTTGATTTGATCGCCAAGCGCGTTAATCGCATCTAGGGTGGCATTAGCAATGGCGGCATAGATCAAGAAGTAATTGGCATTGGCATAAAGCTCGACATGCGCGGGTGTACTGGTGTAAATTTGGCGTTCAAAAAACTTAGGGATCAACACAATCCCATAGACCTTTTCATGTTCTAAAAGTGCCTTAGCTTCTTGCATGGAACTAGGACGATAGGCGATGCTAATACCTTGCGTGCTCTCTAACATGCGGATAAGCCGCCTAGAAAGTGCACTTTCATCGGCATCCACAAGCGCGATTTTTTGCTTGGTTACAATGTCGCTTTTGTAGGGTAGGGGGTAGAGCAGGGCATAAAAAAGAGGCCCGACCACAATGATAAACACCACGCCCGCATGCGTGAAAATTCTTTTAAATTCAGCGGTAAAAAGCCCTAACATGTTTTTTTTCTCAAGGCATGGACTAACAACCCCAAGGGCAAGAAGAGCAAGAAAAACCACATTTTGGAGAGCGAGGCAAGGGCTAAAGGGACTCCCTCTTGGTAGTGCAACAGGGCGATAAAGGACTTGATAAAATAGGTGATGGGCAAGAGTGATCCCCAAAACTCCCCTAAAACAGGCATGTTGGGCGTGGGGTAGGTTACCCCCACAAAGGCTAAAGAGGGGGCGGTGTAGGCGGCAATCACTGAGGCAGTGCGTAGTGGGTCGCTAAGGAGGGCATGCAAAGCGATCACCACGCTAGAGACACACAGCACCAATAAGATAACAGCTAAAAGAAAAACCCCCAAATGCGCATCATAGGGTTTTAAAAAAAACACCATCAAAAACCCCCAAAAGCTAAAAATGGCGGTGTTGAGCCCCAAAGCCCCTAAGATATCGCTTAGGCTGGAGCATTGCATCAGAAAATTAAGCATGCCCAAAGCCACGATGATTTGCCACATACAGGGTAAGATCACGCTGGATAAAAATTGCGCGTAGTTGTTGTCTTCATTATAGAGACGGTGCAGATTCACATGCAAGGGGAAGGCTAGGGCTTTGGCGGTGTTGAGATCGCTATGTGTAGCTAGATTTCTAGCCACATCGTTTTTGATCCCTAAAGTGAGGAGGGTTTGTAAGAGCGCATTAGCAATGGACTTACCCACTAACACAAACTCAGCGTTATAATAAAGTGCCACGGGGGTTTTGATGCCTAGCTTGATCTGCCTCTCCAAATTTTTAGGCAGGACCACCACCCCATAAATCTCTTTGTTGGCTAAAAAGGGCTTGGCTTGATCCAAACCGCTATAAAAATGCTTGAGGTTGAGGTAGCTACTGGCATTGAGCGCGGTAACAATCTCTTGGCTCAGGTGGCTGTGATCCAAATCGACCACCCCCACATTCAAGCGGGTGGGGATTTCTTTATAAAAAATAGCCGCAATGAGCCCCCAAAGCACTAAGGGTGCCACAAAGCACAGCCCCAAGCTAAATTTATCATGCAAAAATTTAGCCAGCATGCGCTAAACCTCAAGGTTTGGGGATATCCACTAGGACGCTCATGCCCACCCGCAAATCTTGCATTTGGCTTAAGGGGGTCGCCTCAATGCTAAAGCTCTTCATGTCATAACTCTTACTCGAACTTGTGCTCTTCCATGTAGCAAAATCCCCCATCACAGCCACATGGGTTACTTTAAATTCCAATTCTTTTTGCAAAGCGGGCACATAGCCCTTAAAGCTAGAACCGATGCTAAATTGTTGCAAGTATTTTTCTGGCACACTCAAATTCAGCCACGCATGCGCAGTGTCCGTAACCAAGACCACCGGGAAGCCCTTGGGGCTTAACTCCCCGCTATACAACAAAACATTGCTCACTTCCCCATCTATGGGGCTATAAGCATTTTTATCGTGCAAAAAGGCTTGCACTTCATTAAGTTGCCCTAAAGCGGCACTCTCTTTGGCTTGGGCGGCAATTTTGGTCTCTGAGCTAGCCCCCTCTAGGGCGAGCTTGTATTGTTGGTAAGCCGCATTTTTATTAAAGGTCGCACTCTGAAAAGCCGCATAGGCTTCATCGCGTTTTTGCAAGCTAGTAACCCCCTGATCGTAGAGGTCTTGGATGCGCTTATAAGTTTCTTGGGCTAGATCGCTTTGGGCCTTAGCGGCTTGATACACATCTTTAGCACTCTTGATGGTTTGGGAGCGAGTCCCTTTAAGCACCTCATCTTTTAGTGCCCGTGCGGCCTTGTGACTGGATTTGGCTTGTAAAAGTTTGGCCTCAGCCTCGGGGCTATTGATCACAAACATTAAAGCCCCTTTTTTGACAATATCCCCCTTTTTGACCAACACATTTTCCACGCGCCCAGCCAACTTGGAACTCACGCTATACTCTCTAGCCTCAATAAAGCCTTGTAAGCGTTGCATTTTGTGGTTGTAAGCTTGGTAATACAAATACCCCAGCCAGCCTAAGATTGCTAGGGCTAAAAGGACAATCATAACCAAAAGATTAGTAGTTTTAGTCTTGGGCATGCCCTCTCCTAATAAACAAAATCATAGAATGAATCGATGCGATCACTTAAAACCATCAAATCCACTAGAGAACTGATGTATTTAAACGCGCTGGTTTTTTGCTCCACCAAGATTCCGGCTAGCGAGTTGCGCGCATCCACAACTAAGGCATTGGTGCTCAAGCCTTGGTTAAATGCCTCTTCTTGGAGCTTGAGATTTTCTTTAGCTAACTCCACGCTAGCGTTCAGGCTTTGGTATTCCTTCAAAGAGGCTTGGCATTGCAAATAAGTTTTGTGCACCAACAACTCCATATCTTTTTTAGCTTGGCTTTGTAGCGCACTCACTTGCAACTCATCAATTTTAGCCGCTTGGTAGTGCATCACACGCCCCCCCGGGGTCAAAATGGGCAGTTTTGCCCCCACGCCCACAAACCATTCGGGAACCATATTGGTGAGTGGGGAATTATTTTGTTTCATCACATACGCCCCAAAGAAGTTAAAATGGGGCAGAAATTTAGAGATTTGTAATTTTGTCATCTCTCTAGCACTTTTTTTGTTTGATGGCTAGACTTTTTAACGCTGGATAAGAGCTCAAAGTCTCTTGAATAAAAAAATCCACATTGGGTAGGGCTTTAGCGCGTAAGTGCAGATGGGCTGTGGGGGCAAAGTGGAGCTTAGAGGCGGGCATGTTGGCACTCGATAAAATGGTGTTGAAAGCTAGGGTGGCAACTTCTAGTGAGTCTCTAGCCTGCATGGTCTTGATCTTGCTTTTTTCATAAGCCACAGAGGCACTCAGCACCTCTACCCGCGCGATTTGCCCCGCTTTTTGGCGTTTGAGTGCATTTTGATAATGCTTTAAATGCCCCTCCTCCACCCCCTTAAGCACCTCTAAAACCTCAATATTGAGCACCAAACCATAATAAATTTTCACTAGCTCTTGGAAGGTAGAGAGTCTTTTGAGCCGTGAAACCTCCATGGAATCTTTATGGGCTAGAGAGGCTAACTTGCTCATATAAAAACGTGCCCCGCCCATGTAGAGTGGGTAAATAATGCTCAATGCCCCCATGACCACATTTTGTTTAGAAAACAAAAAAGGCTCGCTTAAAAGACCCATTAAACCCGAAGTCCCCTGTGCAACCGCACCCCCTATGACATTCCCTAACCCATTCAAAGGGGGGGGCATATGGGCTAGAGGGGCTTTTAGGGAGTTTTCCAAACCCCTTGCACCCTCTTGAATTTGGGCACGCTTGCTAGCACTAAAGGGCTGGAGCTCAATGGGCTTACCCAAATGCACATAAAAGGCACTCAAGTCAATTTCGGGCAAAAAAGAGAGTTTGGCCGCTGTGCTGAGTTTCTTGGCCTTTTTTTGGGCATAGTCTTGGGCTTTAATGCCCTCATAGTTGGAGAGCACCATATCCCATGCTTGCTTGAGCGAGATGGGCGAAGGGTGGGTTGAAAAAATCTTGGGAGAAGCCTTGAGGGCTTGCAGGATATTAAAATCTGTGGGCTCCAAAGGGTCGCTCAAGGCTAAATCCCCCAAAAGCCCCATTAATAACGCCCATCTTAACACTTGATTTTGTGCCATCTCTAAATATCTTTCTTCATCAATTTAAGCTTTTTAATCCGCGCCTTATCCATGTCCAGCACTTCAAAAATACAATGCGCATCGCCCACCACATCGCCCACTTCGGGTAGCCGCTCCAAGAGACTAAAAACATACCCCCCCAAGGTAACTTGCTCATAATCTTGATCGAATTTGACCCCTAAAACCTCCTCAACACTTTCCAAATCCACCATGCCATTGCACTCAAAAGTGTTCTCATCTAGCTGTTTGATCCCCTCGCGTTTCAAGTCGTGCCGATCGTAAAGATCGCCCATGATTTCCTCAATAATGTCATCAATAGTTAATAAACCCGAAGTGCCCCCGTATTCATCCACCACCAAAGCGGTATGTATCTGCTGTTTGTTCATTTTGATGAGGATTTGGGAGATAGACGCGCTCTCAGGCACAATCAACATCTCTTTGAGGATTTTTCTCAGGTTTTGGGTGCTAGAGAGGTTGGTATTCTCCAATAAAGAGGTGGAGAGCACATCTCTAATATGCACCAGCCCCAAGATATTGTCCTTGCTCCCCTCACAGCATGGGTAGCGGGTGTAGGAGTTTTTCAAAATGATTTGGATATTATCCTCATAGGAATTACGCATATCCAAACAAACCATGTCGTTTCTGGGTGTCATGATCTCTTTAGCACTCGTATCCGAAAAATCCACCGCATTTTTGATAATCTCCTCTTCCACATAGTCAATCACCCCTCCGCGCAAACTTTCCCCCACAATGATCTTTAACTCCTCTTCAGAGTGCGCACTGTCATGCTGGAGTTCGATTCTAAAGATTTTGAGCACGATTCTAGCTAAAAAATCAAAAAGATTGACAACGGGATAGGAGATCAGCCAAAAGGCATGCAAGGGTCTAGCCACCCAAAGCACCACTTTTTCAGCATGCACAATCGCGATGGATTTAGGCACAATCTCCCCCAAAATCACATGCAATAGAGTGATGAGGCTAAAGGCAATCACTACGCTAATGCCATGCGCTAGAGCATGGATATTGTCCAAGTGCAACCATTTTTGCAAAAAGATCGTGATAAAATGCGCAATAGCAGGCTCACCTAGCCAACCCAACCCCAAAGAAGCTAGTGTGATGCCTAGCTGGGTCGCGCTCAAATAAGTGTTGATCGAGGCGTTGATTTTAAGGGCTAAAATGGCATTTTGATCGTTTTGCAAACTCAACTCTTCTAATTTAGAACGTCTAACCTTGACAATGGCAAACTCAGAAAGCACAAAAAAGGCATTGAGTAAAACCAAGAGGAATGCAAGAGCGGACATTAAAATCGGCTCATAAAAATCCAATCACTCTCCTTCAAATTTTCATCCGTGTTACTATAGTCTATTTTAAATAACCACGCTTTATAAGCGTTCCACAAGGCTAAACACATCGATCAGATAATACCCCCCCGCACCCAAAAAAGCCGATACAGGGACGGTTATCACCCAAGCGGTGATGATTTTTTTGATCACCGAACGTTTGACCAACTCGCTTTTATAGGCTTTTTTCAAGCGTTTGCGCTCTTTCTTACTCAAGCCCACCGCATATTCTAAGGTGTTGTTTTCTTTTTGGAGAGTCTTTAAATAAGCCAACATCTCTTTTTTTTGCTTGGGGTTAGCCCGCTCAAAGCGATCCAAAAAATTCTTGATCACCTCTGTATTTTCGCCATAGTGGGCATCTAAAATCATCTGTTTCATCTCAAAGAGGCGTTTTTGCAAGAACTCCCGCAAAAACCCCACCCCAAAGACCGCCCCAATCGTAATATGCGTGGAACTCACGGGCAAACCTAGTTTTGAAGCCAGCAACACCGTGATCACCGTTGCCATGGCGATGCAAAAGGCTTGCATTTTATCTAATTCGGTGATCTCACTCCCCACGGTTTTAATCAACTTGGGACCATAGAGACTAAGTCCTAGGGCAATCCCAAACCCCCCAATGGACATGATCCACAAGGGCGCATAAGCGGTGCTAGGAGTAGGATTGCCCCATTCACGCAAACTTTGCACAATGGCTGCTAGAGGACCAACGGCATTAGCCACATCATTAGCCCCATGCGCAAAACTCAGCAGGGCTGCCCCAAAAATCAAGGGGAGTGTAAAGAGGGCATGCACACTCTCTTTAGTGTTCTGCAAACTGGGGAGCTTTTTAAGAATATAAACCTTAAAGCTTTGGTAGAGGATACCCCCTAACACCACACTTAAGAGCAACTCCTCCCAGTTGGCTAAAGGGATGTGCTTGTGCAACACCTTAGCTAGCATGTACCAGCCAAAGGCAAACCCCATCACCCCGATCATCAAGGGCATACTCTTTAGGGCAGCTTGCTTTTTATCCTCCCGATCACTCAAAACGCTTTTGATGAGCACCAAGAGTCCCATGGCAATCCCCCCGCCCATTAAAGGCGAGATCACCCAACTAGCCACAATGCCCCCCAAAAAGTGCCATTCCACAGCCCCCACACCCCCAGCCATCAAGCCCGCACCCAAAACCCCCCCCACAATTGAATGCGTGGTGGAAACCGGCGCGCCAATCGCCGTAGCCAAGTGCAACCACAAAGCCCCAGACAGCAAAGCCGCAAACATCACCCCCACAAAGACAGCACTACTCTCGATGTGGGCGGGATTGATGATCTTGCCCTTAATGCTTTGTACCACCTCCGATCCAGCCAACACCGCCCCCAACACCTCACAAATAGCCGCGATTAAAATCGCCATGCCCAAAGTGATCGCTTGCGAGCCCACCAAGGGACCCACATTGTTAGCCACATCATTAGCCCCGATATTCATCGCCATATACCCCCCCACCACCGTGGCTAAAACCAATAGGGGCAAATGGAAACTCACATCCCCCCAAAAGAGTGCCATACCCGCAATGACCACGACAAACACGATGGCAAGCGTGATTTTGACATTGTCCCGTTGGAGTTCTTTGAAAGTCTTTTGGAACGAACTGCTTGTTTTAGATTTCATGTGAAGCTCTCATATGGGCAGGACTTTAATATAAAATTCTCTAAGAAATGCTTAAAGACAATACGCTACGCTCAAAGCACTTGGTTACCACCCACGCCCTAAAGCCCCCGCCCCACCCCCTCATACGCCCCCAACTTGCGATCCCACAACGCCATAACTCTTTCTATCTGCTGTTTTTCTAGGGCTTTGATGAAATTCTCCATGAGATCGTAAGCGATGGTGCCATTTGCATGGACGGGCAGGCTAAATTTTTCTTCTAAGAGTCGTTCGCGGTTGATCTCGCGATTAAAGCCATATTTGTGTTGCACGCTATGGCGTAAAATCGTGGTGCAAAATAGGGCTAAATGGCGGTTTAATTCTCTCTCTTTGAGCCACACCACCATGCAATGATCGGAGGCCACAAAGGGGTAGGGGTGGTAAAAACAACTCCCCACACTCCCGCTATTGGCTAAGGTGATTTTGTTTTGGTGGATTTTCATGTAGCTTGGCGGGCTGACAAACCCATCCACGCCATTATTCAAGGCACTTGAGGAGATATAGGCGATCTCTCCGCTGGTGTGATCCCCTCTTTTATAACGCCTCCCCCTCTCATAAATAAACACCTCGCTAAAGCTAAATTCTTGCCACTGAAGGCTCTCAAGGCTCACCCCCCCCCCCCCCCCAGTGGCAGGGCTGTTATCTTTAAATTTCATTGATGAATCCTTTAGGTTTTAAACGCGTATTGTATCCTCATACGCCTTTAATCTTTGATCCCACAACGCCTTTACCCTTTCAATGTGTTGTTTTTCTAGGGCTTTGATGAAGTGCTCCATGTATTCATAGGTAATTTGGTCTTGGATCACGGGCAAGGGGATTTTAAAGTTCTCTACATCTTGGTGGGTGGCGTTCATGCCCCATGTGAAAGTTTTAAACGCCTTTTGGCAACACACCGCGATAAAAAGTGCGCTCCACCTTGTCATGCCAAATTTGGGGATTAAAATCTTAATCTTATTGCCCGTAAAGTAGGGGGTTTCTTGGTAAAACACGCTAAAGGTGTCCATCGCAAAGATTAGAGTGTTGCCCGGGTTTAAATAAACCTCTTGTTCTTGGATAAACCCCCGAATGCCATTATTACGCGCGCTCCGCACCACATAGGGGTAAAAGCCCTCTTTAGGGTTTTCCTCAATGTTTAAAGTGTTGGCATGGAAAATCTTTTTAGACATAGCCACTTCAAAAATGTCTTTGATTTTAAACTCCTGCCATTTAAAACTATCTAGACTTACCCCCCCCCCCCCCCATAGTCATAACGGGGGCGTTGTTCTCTTGTAGGGTCATTGGCACTCCTTTAAAATTTTTGCTCCCATTGTAACCACCTCTCATTTTAACCCCATTTAAACGGGCTTTAACGGCGTGCTTAAGACTTTGTCATAAGCGTTTAACTTTTGATCCCACAAAGCCATGACTCTCTCGATCTGTTGTTTCTCTAGGACTTTGATGAAGTTTTCCATGAGATCATAGGCGATGGTGCCATCTTTATGGGTGGGCAATTTAAAGGGTATGTTCTCTAAAAGGGATTGTTTAAAAGAAGTGCTGCCCCAGCTAAAAGAGCTAAAGGCTTTACGCATGCTCGCAATGAAAAATAACGCCCTATGGCGTTCTAGCCTGCCCTCTTTTAGCGTGAAAATCTTGATTTTATCGCCCGTGAAGTAAGGTTTGTCTTGGTAAAAAATGGTCGCTGTGTCCTGCCCGAAACTGATACTTGGGGCATTATTTAAAAAAATGGGGTCTGCTTCAATATTGCCCCTAATGCCGTTGTTAGTTGCCCCCCTTGCCACATACGGGTATCCACCCACACAAAAGCGCACCTTATTAGCGTCAAATTTTCTTTTAGGGGTCTTTATGTCAAACAACGCCCCGATTTTAAACTCTTGCCAAGTTAAGGGTTCTCCCCCCCCCCCCCCCCCCCCCGATTTCCAAACAAAATAGTTTGTGAAAATATTTAAGGCGTGTTTTTCCTCTGGGGTTAGCATAGTGTCCTCCAATCCTGTTACTTTTAGATACGCTTGAAGTTCCCTCAAGCGCTCCGCTTGAAGTTCCCTTATAAATACCTCTATCACTTCAAAAGCAATTTCCCCATTCTTGGCAAAGGGCAAAAGGATTTTCTCTTGGCTGACCTTAGCCCAACCGGATTTGTTGTTCCAGTTAAACTTAGCCAAGACCTTATTTAGGCACACGACCAAAAACAAATATTGCAAGCGGTTTAGCTCTTTGCCCTTAAATTTTAGGGCGTAACAATCTTGCAAAAGTGTAAATTCTCTAGGTTGGTAAAAGGCGGGCGCATCGCCATTAGCCCCCACAGAAATCATATTTTCCAGCACCAAAGCCCCCTCTTTTGGCATATAACAGGCGATGCCGTTGTTTTGCGTGGTGCAAGTGATGGCCGGGATATAGCCCTCTTTGGGTTCTGTGGGTAAAAGCCGTTTTTGGTGGCTGTGTTTGGCAGGCTTAAACACCTCAAAAATCCCCCCTAATTGCACCCCACACCACTCTAGGGCGCACAAAGCCTGCCAGCTTTTTAGGCGTGGGTTAGGGGCTTTCCCTCTGTGCCTTTGAGCACTAAGGACACTTCATAGGCTAAAAACTCCGCCACGCTACCGCTAAAATCGCCCAGCTTAGGCGTGGTGTCTATCTTTTGGTGTTGGGCATAGGTCCAGTCCTTGCCCTCAGTGTTGATCGTGTCCTCTATGTAGCAATCTTTATAAAAGTTTGTTTCTCTTTTATTGCCTAAAACTAAGGCAACCAACTCGGCGTAGCGCTCTTTGGCGTGGTCGGTGTCGCGTAAATTTGTGCTAGCCCTTGCCTTTTTGCGCGCCGCGCGGGTGTAGCCATCGTTGCTAAAGTCTATGAATTTGACATTTTTATTGGGGTCGTGGGGCGTGCCCACATCAAAAACATAGATCGCGGTTTGCACGCTAGATTTACCCACGAACAAATCTAGGGGCATTTTAATGCTTGCCACTAAAGTGCTGTGTTCTAAAATCTTTTTGGTGTAAATGTCGCCATTGCCACTTCCGGCATTTTCTTGAATGATCACCACCGCGCGCCCGCTTTTCATCCTCTCTAATGCCCGCTCCACAAAAATAAAGCCCTTGCCCTTTGCGCTGTAGGGGGGGTTGAGTAAAAACACATTTGCCCTAAAAGGTTCGTTTTTGCGATCGCCTTGCTCATATTTGACGGGTTGCCCCTCCTCAAAATCCACTAAACTATCCTTGTGTAACAAATTCGCGCTCCCATCGCCCAATAAAAGCATGTTCAGCACGCCTAACAAGTAAATATCTGCCCTCTTTTCAATGCCTAAGAGTTGATACGCTCGAATTTGTGCCTTTTTCTTCTCTCTGTCTGTGGGATTTGTGATCTTCTCTTCGCAATCTTTTAACATTTTATTCATGCTAGAAACCAAAAACGCCCCCGAGCCCGTGGCATAATCCCAAACATAAGAATCTTTATTGACTTGGGCCAACTCCACCATTAAATCCACCACCATACGAGGGGTTAGAACCACATCGTTTTTTTCATTGTCCGGGACTTCAAGCCACTTGGTGATTGAATTAAACAGCCTACCCGCAATGTCTGCACTGGTGAGCTTTTTAACGAGCGGATAAACCCCCTCTAAAAACCGCCCATAAATCTTTTTTAAAGGGCTTTCGGCAGTGTTGGCACTGGTGTAGCTGTTTAAAAACCACAACTTGGAGTGGATAAAGGCTTGCTTGAGTTCATCAAGGATAATTTCGACTTTTTCTTGGGGTAAATGCTTGGCGTTTAAAAAAGCTTTGATTTTCTTTAAAAATTCATGCCCATCGTGGGTGTCCTTGTCTTGTTCGCCATGCAAATCCTCTAATTTTAGGGGGCGGATTTTATCTGCCACGCCCGTAGCCGCCATGATCATGCCCACCAACAACGCCACTCGGGCGTTGGGGTTTAAATTTAAAATATCGTCATGCAAGAACTGGTTAAGCTTGTTGAGTTGCGCCTCTGTTTGGCTCTCTAAGTCCTCAATAGCTTTATTGCGCTCCGCCTCGCTTAAAGTGAGGTTGTCTAGGGCTTGTTCTAACCTCCCTAAATCCGCCAAAATCCCCAAATCACTAAATTCCCCGATCCTTTGAGGCACGGCTAGGTGCTTGGTGTTGAGATAGTAAAGGGCGTATTGCTTGTAGAGTTTGCCCGCTTCTTCATAGCCATTGATCCCTATGGCGATCGCCTCATTGTAGCTATAGCTATAATCTAAAATCGCATTGGCGTAGTGCAACGCCCCATTGAGGGCGTAATTTTTAATGGCGTTGGTGCTTAAATCTGGGCTATGATCCTTGCCAAACTTGGCTAAACGCCCCTTAAGTCCCTTGACCTCGATCATCACGGGCAATTTGCGCGCGCTGGGCGTGCTTAAAAGCAATTTGAGATCGGGGTAATTCTTGCCACTCCCCCCGCTCTTTGAAGGGGCTTGTTCTAACGCCCTTTGGGTTTCCTCATTGATGGGGGCTGTTTTGGCGTAGTAGGCAATGTTAAGGGCTTCTAGTTCTTTTTTGATTCCGTATTCCATGGTTTCTTCTTGGCTGGGCATGTTTCTCCTTTATAAAAGGGGGCATTATAGGGGATTTAAACAAATAAGGGGGTTAAGACAACCTTAAAAAAATTTGTGGTGGATGGCAAAATACTAGCGTCTAGGCTAAGGTGGTTGGCTTAAAGACATTAAAGGGCTAACCGTTCTTACAGACCTATAAAATCCTATAAAACTCTGCAAAATCCTGCAAAGCTCGGATTTCTGCTGTATTCTTGGTTCATCCATGCCTGCTCTGCACCGTTGGTTTTCGGGTGTCTGGCTTTTCGCATGTCCGCAAGCGTTAAAGGTAACGCCTATTTTAACAAAAATTGGGACTATTGGGGCAAAAATGATCCTATAAAAAATTTGTATAGTTTTATTTATAGGTTTTAAGTTGCCGTTTCTAGCCCTTTTTTCAAAAACCATGCTATAATGCACCCTTGTCTTTGACACAGCAAGCTATTAAAATTGACTTTGGGACTTTGTATGCACCTTAAAAACTTGCCTTTATTTTCACCCCCCCCCCCCCCCCCCATACAACCACTAAGCACAGCTGAACTAAAGTTTTGTTCTAACCCCTCGCCTTTTTCCACTCCTGCCTTTCATCTTATAGATTTTAAAAGTTTAAAAAGCAAGAAGTGGGCAATCATGGGCGCTACGCTTGATAGTTTTGGGGTTCTCCAAGTGTTTTTATCTGAACTCTTACATTTTTTGCAAACTAGATTGCTAGAAGTGTCCAAAATACTGCGCAATATAGTTTTGGACTTAACAAATCAAAAAAACAAAATTGACCTTGAAATCATCATGGCAGATCATTATTCTAGTGATGACTGGAGATGTAAAGCATTGGGGCAGGCTCTTTTTGAGCTGGCTTGCTTTTGTATGGTAGGGAATGAAACAAAAGCTTACTTGCAGAAAGCTACAGAATTAAGTCTTAAATCTAAATCTTGACAAGGAGTAAAAATGTCAGTGGCGTTTAAAAAATGTGTGTTGCGGGTTTTGCTAGGGCTCGCAGTGGTTTTAGGGGTTTGTTATGCCAATAGTCAGGCAGATGAGTATTACAAAATGGCAAAGTCTTACGATGAGAATAAAGACTACTCTAAAGCCCTGCAATACTACCAAAAAGGGGCAGATATGGGGGAGACTAGGGCTTATTTCGACTTGGGGTTGATGTATTTCAATGGCAAAGGTGTTGCTAAAGATTACTCTAAAGCCCTGCAATACTTCCAAAAAGGGGCAAAAATGGAGAATGCTAGCTCATATGGCATGTTAGGGGTCATGTATGAGAATGGCATGGGAGTGGAGCAAGATGGCAAAGTGGCGCACCATTATTACCAAAAATTTTGCCAAATTGCGAGGGATAAAGAGGTTTGTCAAAAAGCTGAAACCCTAAGCAAAATCCTAAGCAATGCGCCTCAAAATCATAATGTGGATGCGTATCTCAAAGCTGCAAAATTTTATTTTGAAAAAGCCGAAGATTACGATAACAAAGGTATGGAAAATCTTCCGGAAAATCGTAAAGATTTTCGTAAGCTGACGGACGAGCAGTCAAAGAAATACAAGGATATGTCAGATTCTTATTACAGCATGGCAGATTCTTATTACCAAGCAGCCAAGGAATACTATAAAAAAGCGGCAAAAATGGGAAGTGCCAAAGCTTATACTGCTTTGGGGAATCTCTATTGCGACCATGATTTTTATGATAGTCAAAGTCCAGATAATCAAAACATATTTGTTGATGGTCAAAACACAGATGGTCAAAACACAAGTGCCCTTCCAAAAATTCTAGGATACTATGAAAAAGCTACCAAGATGGGGGATGCTGAGGCTTATACTGCTTTGGGGGCTTTATACGGAAGTGCTGAGTGCGCAACGGCAACAGGTGTGTTCCCAAAGGGGGCATCAGAAGCTAAGGCCGAAGAATATTATAAAAAGGCTTGCCGACTAGGTGATAAGCGGGGTTGTGAAGATTTAAGAGTTTTAAAAGAGCGCAAGTAAGCTGTAAAAATCTTAAAGCCCTAGCCTCTTAAAAAATGAAGTTTAAAACTTCATGATGCCAAGTTTTAAAAGTGGATTTCAAAATAAAATCTTGCGTTGTGTTGAAAAAGCGTGTGTGGCAAGTGGTCTTGTTGTTGGCAGTAGATAAAGCTTGCCAAAGCGTTAAAAAACTCTCTCAAGGAAAGGAAAATTGATGTGTTATGAAAAACGAGTCAATCACGGTTTTTGGTCTGTGCTTGAAAAAATCCTAGTAGGTTTTTTGGCATTGTGGGTAGCGTTTGCACCCTTAAGAGGGGATGAGAATTTTGATGAAAAGATCAGCCCTTCTTTATACGAGGGCATTCAAGCGGATCTATTCAATCAAAATTACAAGAAAGCCTATGAGATTTACGAGCAGGCCAATAAAAAAGGCGATGTGTTGGGTACGGCACTTTTGGGTAGGCTCTATGCCTATGGCTTAGGGGTTGAGGCTAACCTCAATAAAGCCAAAGTCTATTTCCATATTGTACTGAACAATCCTGCGGTTAAGAAAGAAGTGTCTAAAGCACATACATACAATAGTCTTGATGGGAGTAACCCTGGTGAGGGCCTCCTTGGTGAGAGGGAACCATATATCCCAACTTACCTTAGTGCTGCCATGATTGTGGTGAATTTGAGTTTAGCCCACATGTATGAAGAGGGCTTGGAGGGTAAAAAAGACCCCAAAAAAGCGTTTAAGCTTTATAAACTGATCTTAGCCAATGTAGGGGCGAATAACGGGCATGGATGGTCTTTAACAAATATGTTGCCTTATGTAGGTGGTTTAGCCCGCCTCCCAGTTTCGAAGACTTTTAATTTGAAAAAATTGCCCGTTGCGCTTTTACGCCGACTCCCTTTTATTAAAATTTTGGTGGGCCAAACCCTTTATAAAATGGGCATGGCTTATAAAATGGGGGTAGGCACAGGCAGAAGCCACAAAAAGGCAAAGGAATGTTTCAACATGGCTTTTGACTTAGGCAATAAGGAAGCCTTAAAGGCTATGCGTGATCTTTAAATAATTTAAATAAAAGGATAAACATGTCGGTTAGTTTACGCAAATGGGCATTGTTGTTTGGATTTTTTTGGCTTGTATGTACCCCTTTGAGGGCGTATTGGGTAGACTATTCCCTAGGCCAGCAAGTTGAACAAGGGTATGAAGCCCTAAACAAACACCGCGACAAAGAGGCTTTTGAGCACTTCAAGCAGGCAGATGCAGACGATAATGTTTTAGGCACGGCCTTTTTAGGGATTTGCTACTTAGAGGGTAGGGGGACAAAGGTGGATTATTATCAGGCTAAAACCTATTTTGATTCCGTATGGCGCAGGCTAGAAGCTTGGCGTAAGCAGAAAGGCAACACAGAAGATCTGGCTGCTGGAGGACTTAGCCCAGTAAAAGCTGCAACTGCTTACATGCTCACTGATTACGGTCTAGCCACCATGGCTCAAAAAGGTCTGGGCGTACCTAAAGACCCCAAGAAAGCCCTCAAAGTGTATAGGCAGATCATTATTGAATCGGGAGCTAATGGGATGGCAACATTTTTAAATCATGGAGGCTTAGGCATCGATCCAATTTCTGATCTCATGGTGGGTTCAGTCTTTAAACATATCATTAATCTTAAACTCTTACAAGTAACAAAATTTAACAAAAACATGGTTGCTAAGGAGTACACTGGTAAAACCCTTTACCAAATTGGGATGGCTTATAAAATGGGGATTGGCACGGGCAAAAAGCGTGGAAAGGCTAAAAAATTCTTAGAAAAAGCTGTGGAGTTTGGCAATGAAGAGGCGATGCAGGCCCTAGAGGGGTTGGAATGATCCAAAACAAACGATGTCGCTTTAACATCTATTTAAAAAATGGCGGTTTTGGCTACGGTGTTGGCACTGGTGTAGCTGTTTAAAGACCACAGCTAGTTTCAAAGAAGTAACCTCGGAGCGCGTTGGCGTATAAAATGTCGTCATGCAAAAATTGATCGGGTTTGTTTTGGCGTAGTAATGCAGTTTGAGCGTCTTTAACCCGTCTTTGATTTGATCTTCTATGAGCTTCTTTTTGGCTAGACATGGATTCCTCTTGTGTAAAAGGGGCGTTATAGGAGATTGAGGCAAATAAGGGGGTTAAAGCGCAAATACGCCTTGAGCACCCCCATCTCATAGCCAATCATTGCCCTTTTGTGCTATCCTAGTGCTCTAAATCACGCTTGGGGGTTAGATGTTTTTAGGGCTTATCTTCGTGGCTGGACTGAGTGCGTTGGCACTTTATGGGGCACATTTCCCCGTATTGGCACAACACCATATTTCCCCACTTTTAGTGGGGGTGCTCCTAGGTTTTGGATTCTCCTTTGTCTATCCCAAAATCGCCACAACCACGCAGGCGGGCGTGCATTTTAGTGCTAAAAAACTCTTGCGTTTGGGTATTATCCTCTATGGCTTTAATGTAACCTTGCATGACATCTTGCACTATGGCTATATGCCCTTGATCATCGCCTTGATCGTGGTGGTGGGGGTGTTTTTGCTGGGCGTGTATGTGGGGCGTAAAATGGGCTTGGAGCTGGATTTGGCGATGTTGGTGGCGTGTGGGAGTGCGGTGTGCGGGGCAGCGGCGGTCTTAGCCCTAGAGAGTGTTCTTAAATCGGCACCGCATAAGGGCGTGGTGGCTGTGGGCTCTGTGATTGTTTTTGGGCTATTAAGCATGTTTTTATACCCCCTGCTCTACCAGCTAGGCTTGATCCCACTAAGCCCTTTGCATGAGGGAATCTATATTGGTGCGACCTTACATGAAGTGGCTAATGTGGTGGGTGCGGCTAGTGCCATTTCACCGGAGACCGAAAAGGTCGCAATCACCCTTAAAATGGTGCGCGTGATCATGCTCATCCCCTTGCTCTTGGGGGTGTTGTTTTATCTCAAGCGCGCCACACCCAGCACGCAAAAAACGCCCTTGCAAATCCCCTATTTTGCTTTTGCCTTTTTGGGCGTGGTGGTGTCGCATTCGCTTTTGCCTAAGCTTGGTGGCTTTGTGGATGCACAAACCTTGACACAAGGCGTGCGGGTTTTGCAAGAACTCTCAGTTGTGTGCTTGGTGTGTGCGATGGTGGCTTTAGGCTTGCAGGTCAATTTGAAGCAGTTTTTAGAACTGGGTGGCAAGGCTTTTAGCTTGGCTTTGATTTTGTGGGGCGTATTGCTGGTGGGGGGTTTTGGGCTGGTTAAATTATTGCTGTAGGGTTGCCAATATATTTATAAGTTGCTCAGAATACGATATAAGCTATAATGAAAGGCTTTAAGGAGTGATGATGGTTTTTAGCGATGCAGAATTACAAAAACCCGTGGAGATAGCCCTAGAGAAAATCCGCCCCATGCTTTTAAGAGATGGGGGCGATGTGGTGTTGCTAGGGATCAAAGAGGCAAAGGTCTATGTGAGCCTAGAGGGGGCTTGCAAGGGCTGTCCTAGCAGTGCCAATACGCTTAAATTTGGCATTGAGCGGTGCTTACAAGAGGAGATTCACCCCGATATGCAGGTGGTGCATGTATCCAAAGAGCAATACCGGCAACTTTTCAAAGAGGGCGCATGTCCATAAGCGATCCTAAGAAACGATCCTTAAACACGCAAGGTTATAAGGCTTTTTTGCAGAAGCAATATTTTAGGGCGTTGTTTTTATTCTCCCAAGCCTTGTTTTTAGAACCTTTGGATGCGCATGCCAAAATCGGCTTACTTTTAAGCGACATTGCTCTAGATTTCCCCAAAGAAGCCCATAGTTTTTATGAGCTCTACCAAAACCTCCTAGACTCCCAGCCACGCCGTTATAAAACTAGTATCCAAAACCAAATCATGGATTTGATCAATTCCTTTGATGAGAGTTTGAGCAAAATGGCGCGGATGTTTGGGCAAGAAAACCAGCTCAAAGCAGAGAGCTTGGATGGGATTTTATATGCTGATTTTAAGGCGATGTGTGTGGGTAAAAATTTTAAAGAGGTCTTTGAAAATCTGATGTTCAGCACCAAGGTGATCTTTGATAAAAAAGAGGACTTTTATGAGTTTTTAGACAATTTGGTCGCCAACCAGTTTTATGAGATGTCGATCTCCTACATCGAAAACATGCGTGAGTTGCTTTGGTATGATAAGCGCATTGGTGCCATCTTGCAAAAAGCCCTCCTTTTAGAAAAACAAACCCTCAAAGCCTCTAAAAAATGAAACTTGCCAAACGCATAGAAGTTTTGGGGCGTGTATTTGGTGCCATTAGCGATGACACACGCGATTTGGGCGATCCGCATTGTTTGTTGCTCCAAACCCCTAGTAACCAAGCCTTTGTGCAAGCCCATCTAGAAAAATTCCCCAACACACCCTATATCCACGCTTCAGAGTTGAAAAATCATTTTGATTTGGGGCCTCATATCATTGGGATCACCGGCACCAATGGCAAGACCACAACAGCAAGTCTGATTTATTCCTTGCTTTTGGATTTGGGCTATGGCTGTGCGTTGCTGGGCACAAGGGGTTTTTTTTGTAATGATAGACGCTTAAAGCCAAAAGGACTCACCACACCCCCACTTTTGGAGCTTTATAGCGATGTTGAGCGCGCCAAGCAAGAGGGGGTACGTTATTTTGTCATGGAAGTTAGCTCGCATGCGATCGCCCAAGAGCGCATTTTGGGGCTAGATTTTAGTGCCAAAGTGATCACCAATATCACCAGCGATCATTTGGACTACCACCACACCCTAGAAGAATACCGGGCAGTCAAAAATGCATTTTTAAACGATACGGGCTTGAAGATCATTAACCGGGATGATCCCCATGTGCGTTTTAACCCCACAAATGCCTATGGGTATGGCATTGAGAGTAAAAGCCATTTGAGTGTGAGCGCGTATTCTTTATCGCCCAGTCTAAGCGCGCATGTGGAGTTTTGGGAAAATCCCAGTATGCGTTATCGATCACCAGAAAAGAGCAGGCATGAGGCGTGTTTGTTGCACTCCCCTTTAATGGGGTTACATAATCTTTATAACCTCTTGGGGGGGCTCTTGTGTGTGAAGCTTTTAACAAAAGAGAATCTAGAGAAGTTAAGCGTATTGGCGCAAAACTTCTTGGGCGTGCAGGGGCGTATGGAAGTGGTGCATGCTAAGCCTTTGGTGATTGTGGATTTTGCCCACACCGCTGATGGGTTTGAGCAGATTTTTAATAGTTTTAAGGGGCACAAGATCAAGGCACTTTTTGGGGCGGGGGGTAATCGGGATAGGACCAAACGCCCCTTAATGGGTGCGATTGCTAGCCAACATGCCATGCAGATTTATATCACCTCGGATAACCCTAGAGATGAAGATCCCCTAGAGATCATGCAAGAGATTTTAGCCGGTATCCCTAAGCACAAGCGCACCCAAGTGATCTTGGAGGTTGATCGCAAAGAGGCGATCATTCTAGCTCTTGAGGCACTCAAAAGCGATGAGGTATTGCTGATTTTGGGTAAGGGCGATGAGAGCGTGCAGATTGTTGGCAATCAAAACCTACCCTTTGATGATGGAGAAGTGGTGAAAACTTACTTTGAGGAGAGAACATGAAAGATCATTATCTGTGGTGTGATTTTATTGAGTGCACTTTTTTAACCACGCAGTTTAAGGAACTCTTAGAAAAAAGGCACATCTTTGGGGCGACCTCTAACCCCACTATTTTTGCCCAAGCCTTGAGCTCCCCAGCCTACCAAGAGTCTATCAAGCAACTTAAAGCCACGAACACCCCAGCTAAGGATATTTATGAATCTTTGGTGATTGAGGATATTAAGCAATGCGCACACATGTTATTGCCTCTATGGGAGAAAAACAAAGCCACGGGCTATATTAGCCTAGAAGTTGATCCCAACTTAGCAAATGATGTTAGTGCAAGCATTGTAGAGGCGCGGGCGTTGTTTGAGCGCATTGGCATGCCCAATGTGATGATCAAAATCCCCGCTACCAACGAGGGGATTAAGGTGATGGAACGCTTGGCAGAGGGCGAGGACATGCCTTTAAATGCCACCTTGGTTTTTAGCCCTAATCAGGCGCGCCGATGTGCCCTAGCCCTAAAAAAAGCCCCGATGGCGGTGGTGAGTATCTTTGTTTCTAGGGTGGATACCCAAGCCAATGACTTATTAAAACATTCCTACCTCTCTTTATGGACTCAACAACACTTGCGCAATAAAATCGGGATTGGCAATGCCCTAGCGTGTTATGAACAAGTGCGGGAGGTATCTAACACTATCTACCCCCTCTTTGCCAGCACGGGGGTTAAGGACCCCATACTGCCCAAAGATTACTACCTCCAAGCCCTAAAGCTTGAGCATAGCATCAGCACCGCCCCCCTAGAGGCTTTGCACGCCTATTACAACGAGCCTAGCCCACCCCCCGCCCTCTCTAAAAATCTCAGCGCGACCGCTAAAAATTTTTTATATTCCAGTCTCTATTCGGAACTCTTGGAAAAGGGTTTAATGGCCTTTAAAAATGCGTTTAGCGAGATACTACACAGACTCAGATAACATTGATTCGAGCAGTGCCATGCGCAAAGCCACGCCTAGCTTGACTTGCTCGAGGACTTTACAACGCGGATCGTCTAACAAAGCGTCTTCGATGTCAATATTACGGTGCACGGGTCCGGGGTGTAAGATCACAATTTCTCTATCTTTTAACATGGATTGTTTTAAGCAATAATGGTGTGCATAATCTTGCAACGACCCATAGGTTTGCAAAGAATGGCGCTCAGTTTGGGTGCGCAAACTCATCACAATGTCTGCCACTTCTAGGGCTTCTTGCAGATCATGGGTGTGATCAAAAGAGGTCTTGGGCAAGAAATGCGGGGGAGCAACCAACAGGGGTTTGAGCCCAAAGCGGGGCAAGAGGGCTAAATTGCTATTAGCCACCCTAGAGTTTTTAATATCCCCCACAAGGGCGATGGTCTTGCCTTGTAATTGCCCCTCAAAGTGGTTGTAAAGGGTGAGCAAGTCTAGCAGGGCTTGGGTGGGGTGGGCTAGCGACCCGCTCCCGGCATTGATCAGCGGGCATGTAAGGTGCTTGGCAAAAAAATGCGCTGCGCTGGAGTGGTGGTGGCGTGTGATGAGCAAATCCACTTGCATGGCTTGCAGGTTTAAGAGGGTGTCGAGTAAACTCTCGCCCTTTTTGGTCGAGCTAGATTGGATATTAAAGGCGTTAAAATTGGCGTGTAATCTAAAGGCAGCATTTTGGAAGCTAGCGATCGTGCGGGTGGAATGCTCAAAAAACAACGCCACAATGACCTTATGGTTTAAGGACCCTCCATATTGCAAATCTTGGGCTAGAAATGTATTGGCGCGCTTTAAGAGGGCCAAAACCTCTGCATCACACAAATCTTGGGTTAAAATAAGGTTCATCTATTTGCTTTCAATCAAGATGGGAGGATTATAACATGAGAATTTTACTTCTCTTGGGGGTGTTGTTGTGGGCGGGGTGTGGAGAGGGGTTCCACCAAGCCTACAAGCCTGACTTTTTAGCCGAAAAACGCACCCAAGCGACCCGCAAGGGCGAGATCATCCAAAATTTACGCCCCGTTGTGAGCGTGTTTACCACGCATTTAAACGATGTAGATCCCGTAATCTACCATGAACGCGAATTTTTCTTTGTGGAAGTGCTTAGCCAAGATTCTAGTATCTATGAGAATGACATGATCTCTTATAAACTCTATGGAACCCATGGTGCGATCGAGCCTATGTGGAGTCGCGAGATTGGCAAAGCTGAATTTGATGATGTGCTTTACACGACCAACCGATATGCTAAGGGTTATTTGGTTGCCTTTGCTAAATTAGATTATTTATCCGCGCAGGAAGCCAAATTGGAGATTGACTTTGAGGGGCTAGGCACAATTTTATTGAATTTTGCTTACCGCGTGCCTGTGCCTATGTTTTAGGTCTGTTCCAATGAGAAATACTATGTTGCGCATAGATCCAAAAATAAATGCTTGTAAATATTCTAGGACTTGGTGTCAAGAGTTAGGATTAAAAGCGAACTTGGTTAAAAATGGTGGAGGATAGCGGGCTCGAACCGCTGACCTCCTGCGTGCAAAGCAGGCGCTCTCCCAAACTGAGCTAATCCCCCAAAAAAATTATTAAAAATATAAAGGAAATGGTGGGCTTAAGAGGACTCGAACCTCTGACCTCACCCTTATCAGGGGTGCGCTCTAACCACCTGAGCTATAAGCCCTCTAAAAAATAACCACCAAAAAGAAACCCAATTCTACCACCCCGTTCCTTAAATTTTTCTGGTTAGTATTGAACTTCACTACAACACCGCCCCTAATAAATCCCTACCCTAGGGGGTTTAAGCCTGCCTATTGTGCCAAAGTGTCTATTTTTGGCTCAATTTGGGCGCGTCTAACAAGTCAAAGAACATTAAAGTCCTAGAATGCTACCCAAATTTTTTAAATGTGTCAAGCACTTAAATTTTTAAAGAGTCCTGTTTTTTAAAATGGGGGCAAAGTCCCAATTTCTTAAGTGCCCCCAAACCCACTTTACTTACTAGAGTCGCTTTGTCTGTTTGTCTTAGGACTTTTTAAAAATTTTCAGATTTAAAGGGGGGGTTAAGCCACAAGGGCTAACCTAAAAAAGCGCATCTTGGTTTTAAAGCCTCTAGCCTAGGGCACTGCCGAATTAACCCTTTTTTTGGGGAACTACTTTGGGCTAAGATTGCTCCCCCAAAAATTAAAACGCAAGGAGCAAAAAATGGCTAAACCCTTTGAGGTCATCATCACAAGGCAACACACTTCCAAAGAAGTTGCCAAAAATGGGAAGAAAGAAAAAGGCACTTTGGGGCGGCTGGTGGTCTGGGCGGGCAAAACAGAGATTTTCAGCTGTTACACAATGGAAAATAGCGGCAAGCCCACAGATAAGGCGGGCTTGGACCGCCCCATCATCCCCCGCCAATACAGCCTAGCTTGGGCTGATAGTGGCGTGTGTGTCCCACCTAGCTACCGCCAAAAAGGCACCAATGGGCGCAATAAGGCCCTATGGTTAAAAACCCCCGAAGTCCTAGGCTTTGCCAATCGGCGCATCATGATCCACATTGGCAATGACGCCATCGATACGCTGGGCTGTATCCTGCTGGGTTTAGGGTATAACAAAGAGAGTGGCAAGATCACAGAAAGCACTAAGGCGGTGGAACGCTTTTACAACCTGTGCGAAACCCACGGGGTGGAAAACTTTAGCCTCACCATCATTGGGCTAGATGAAGAAGAAGGGGATTAAGATGTCCCCCTCTAAAGAAAGGCTTAAGGCCCTTGTGGGAGTGTTCATCGCCCTTGCCCTCGTGCTTTCAGTGGCCCAAAATATCCACTACTTCATCAAATACAATTCCTCGATCGCCACCTTGTTGATCTTTGTGGGCAATAAAGATAGCACACCCGCGACCAAACAAATAAAAGAACAATTGCAAAAAGCCCTGATCAAAGAAGAAGAGAACAAAAAAGACAACACAAGCACTGCCGGCGTGATTGACGATCTGATCAAAGAGGCGCAAAAACACGGCATTAGCAAACAAATTTTAATGTTGGAGATAAGGGAAAGGCTAGAATGATGAACACGCATTTAGAGGAGATGCTAGAACTCATCCCCATCGCACTCGTGGGTTTGCTAGCCGGGGGTTTAAACTATTTTAACAATGCCGAACAGAGTGCGCGTAATGCCCTGGTTGTGGTGCTAACTAGCTCTTTTTTGTGCATCTGTGCCTTTGGGATACTCTCTGCGACCGATTTACCCTACTTGGCAAAGGTGGGGGTGAGCGCGGCGATAGGCTATCTAGGGTTAGATAACGCGCTAGAAGTGGTTAAAAAGATTTTGGGGTTGCGCAAATGAATCTAGTTGTTCTACCGCTTATAAGTTTGGGCATTGCCCTTTTAAGCGCGCTGGGGGGCCTATGGCACTACCATAAAAAAGCCACCCTCTATGAAGAGAGGCTTAAAATCGCCCAAGAACACTTAGACCACCAAAATGCCCAAATCAAAAAGCTAGAACTAGACTGGGAAACTTATAACGCGCAAAAGCCCCTACAGCTTAAAAGCATTGCGCAACACTATTCCCACCTGCAATCCCAAGACTTAAAGACTTGCACAGAGAAATTAGATCACGCCACCCAATTGCTAGAGGCATTTAAGAGGGTGGGTCATTAGCCAATTTTAACAGCTCTTGGGTGGTCATCTGGGTGTAATCGTTCTGGGTGCTTTCAGTGGGCAATAGGCTTTCTTTGCCATAGAGGCTGATTTTTAAATCGCTGAACATCCTAGCCACCTTTTCAGCGGCCGCGATAATAACTGGATTGCCCTTGGCATTCTCTAAATTGTTGCGCACCATCTTTAAAAG
>NZ_QXQP01000068.1 GCF_003660265.1 Helicobacter mehlei | reverse complement strand
CTTACCTAAACGAATGCAACTCTCAAAGCTTGCAAGTGGCATTAAGGCAACTAACTATAGCTTTTGATAAATTCTTTTCCAAGTTAGCAGGTTATCCTAGATTCAAATCTAAAAAGCATTCTAAGCAATCTTTCTGTGTCCCGCAACACTTAGAAATCAAACAAGAAAGCAATCAAGTAAAACTACCCAAAAGAAGCTATTAAAGCCAAGTTTCATAGACATTTGCCTATAGGCTCTGTCATCAAACAGGGGTTTATCTCTTGTGTAGCGGATAAATACTACCTCTCTGTCAGTTATGGGGACAATAAGCCTGAACCTAAACCCGTAACTATCAAAAAAGCTGTAGGTTTAGATATGGGCTTAGAGTCTCTAGTCATCGCCAGTAATGGCGTGTTTTACCCCTATAAAAGTTTTTCCAAAATCTACAAACCAAGCTCACTAAAATACAAAGGAGATTGTTTAAAAAACTCAAAGGTTCTAGTAATAGAAAGAAACAAGTTAAGAAAGTGGCACAAATCCGCGCTACTATTAGGAATAGTAGAGAGGAATACTTGCATAAAATCAGTAGCCAGATCAATCAATACGATTTGATAGCAGTAGAAACCTTGAAAGTTAGGAATTTGGTCAAAAACCACAAACTAGCTAAGAGCATTGCCAATGCCAGCTGGTCTAGGCTCATTAGTCTATTAGAATATAAGGCTAGTTGGAAAGGCAAAACTTTGCTAAAGATTGACCAATACTTTCCTAGCTCTCAAATCTGCTCTACTTGTGGGAGCAACACAGGTAAAAAGCCACTGCACATTAGGAATTATG
>NZ_QXQP01000067.1 GCF_003660265.1 Helicobacter mehlei | reverse complement strand
CCAAGTGCAGGCCATAGAGGGGCAACAAGGCCCAGAGTCTAAAAAGCCCCAAGGCTCAGAGTGGCAAAAATACCCCAGCGCGCACCATTTGGAGTATTAGGGGATTTATGGGCAATTTAGAGTAAAATACCCCTACAATGTTGGGTTACTCTTTTGCGCCAAATTTGGAGCATTGAGCTTTAAAAAGAGCTTTTAAGGGTTAGGAGTGTAGCGGGTGGCCTCCTAGAGAGGAGAACCTAACAGAGATATGCTCGTGGCGTTTGTGGTTATAGCGGTCTTGTTGGCGCAACCGCTGTACTAAACTAAACCACCCCTTAAGCCTTAAGGGGTGGGCCACTAACGCTATTGTAACCAAAAAACCTAAATTTTTAACTTTTTGCCATGCTAGCGCATTTTTTCTAGCCCTCCAAAGGTTTTACTACTGGTAGAACCATATGACAAGAAAACAAACCATACAAGTTATCTAAAGGATCAATAGCGATCTCACCTAAGCAGATACTTTCATTTTTGACTAATTTTTCAAGTTCATCTTCATTTTGGAGAAATACTTCCTTTTGTAAGCCTTGAGAGCTTGGTGGTAGGACAGGGTACTGTTAGATTTTTTGTGTCTAAGTAACATTGCCCAGATAATTTGAAAAGAAAGACATGGAGTGCCTATACTCTTAATTTTTTTGAGCCAGAGTGTTTTAGACACATCTTATGTGCCCATAATTTAAAGGTAGGGTCTCACGGTACCCCAGACAATAACTCTTTTGGGATATGGTAATTTAAAACCAAATTTTTAAGAGCGTCTGTAAAGGTTTGCACATTGGAGGGGCTGAGTTGGTAT
>NZ_QXQP01000066.1 GCF_003660265.1 Helicobacter mehlei | reverse complement strand
TGCAACCCCTGCCGGGTATCACACACATAGGTTTTAGCCATCATCCGCGTTCGCTCGCCACTACTAACGGAATCACAATTGTTTTCTTCTCCTACGGGTACTGAGATGTTTCACTTCCCCGTGTCAACCTCCACACCGGCTATATATTCACCGGCAGGTAACCACACATTACTGCGGCTGGGTTTCCCCATTCGGACATCCTCGGATCAACGCTTAGTTGGCAACTCCCCGAGGCATAACGCAGCCTCTCACGTCCTTCATCGGCTTGATATGCCAAGGCATCCACCGTGTGCCCTTAAAACAAACACTAAAACAACAATCACCCGTGGTTAAACAAGGTGATCATCAACGTTCGGATACACAATAAAATAAACAAAAAATAAAGATGCTCGCGTCCAACTATACAGTTCTCACACAACACAACACCCACACCACACACACCAGAACAACCGTTCCAGGCGGTGACTATGACTGCCTTGTTAGGAATAAACAATGTCATTCCAGACACCCAACAGCATGCCACATATTTTATGCACTTAACTGTGTAAGTGTGTTTGTCGATCCAGGGTCATCATCCACCCGATTATAATTGTGTTGATGGCAACCACACATGGGTTCCAACATCAACAACCCACACACCAGACACAGTCTGCGGTGGGTTAATAAAGCTCCTTAGAAAGGAGGTGATCCAGCCGCACCTTCCGGTACGGCTACCTTGTTACGACTTCGTCCCAATCGCCGATCCCACCTTCGACAGCTCCCCCCAGTAAACTGGTTGGGCCACTGGCTTCGGGTGTTACCAACTTTCATGACGTGACGGGCGGTGTGTACAAGGCCCGGGAACGTATT
>NZ_QXQP01000065.1 GCF_003660265.1 Helicobacter mehlei | reverse complement strand
GTTGTTGCTGCACTGGTCATGGTGGTGGGTACAGCCGTGGTGGCAGTCTCGTCTGTCTGTTCCTCGGTGTCGGTGCAGGCGCTGAGCCGCCAGGAGTAGTGGTGCGGCCAGCACCGCTGCGGTGAGGCGGGTTCTGGAGGAGGTTCTTGCAAGCATGATCTTCCTTTCCGTTCCCTCCGACCGTACCCGTGATCAGTGCGATAGGCACCCTTTAAATGTTAGCTACGTTACACTCGGTCATCGGGGCGCGGCCACCCGGCCAATCCGTCCATCCGGATTGCCACGGCACTGGTCGGCAGTCACTCCCACACCTCATAAAGCATTATTGGGACCTGTGGTAAAAATGCGGCCACCACGGTGCGATGCGCAGACCTGTCGGGGAGGCGCTGTGGGTGGGCGGTATTTCCCTGCCTTGCAGCATGAACAGGGTGGTTTCCGCTCCTGGGTACGCTGGCAATCCGGTTTGGCGGCACCATTTGAATCGTGAATACCGACTGCCGTGACCTGAAGGGGTTTCTTAACAGGGCCAGCTGCCTTTTCGCTATGTTGGAGGTCACATTTCAAGGGAGGTCAAGTTATGGGCAAGGTGATCGTGATCGGTGCCGGAATGGTGGGACTGTCCACCGCCTGGCATCTCCAGGAACGTGGCTACACAGTCAGCGTTATAGACCGGGAAGGTGTGGCGGCAGGTTCATCCTGGGGAAATGCGGGATGGCTGACCCCGGCGAAAACCCTGCCCCTGGCTGATCCCAGCCTGTGGCGCTACGGTGCCAGAACACTTTTTGATGTGGACTCCCCACTGCATATGCCTTTCCGCATTGACCGCAACCTCTGGTTCTTCCTCGCCCGCTTCATGCGCAACGCCACCCCACCCCGCTGGGACTCCG
>NZ_QXQP01000064.1 GCF_003660265.1 Helicobacter mehlei | reverse complement strand
CCCCCCCGCTACAATAGGGCGGATCGATACACACACAATCTATACAAGCATTAGGCAAGCCCTGCATAAAGCCTAACGCATCGGCGTGAAAGACTTGGTTAAGATAGGGGGTTAGCATTAAAACCCCTTAAAGCACCACAGAAGTACAAAGTTAAGTTTTCTTCCTTCATTCTCAAGCCTTGTTTTAGGTTTCTAACTCTTTGGCAATTCTTAAGGGCTTTTGTTGTAGGCTCGCTCACGGGCTTTAAATAGTCGTGGAAAAGGTAGAAACCTACGCGCATCTTCCACCTCTTGGTGAGTTTAGAGTCTGCCTCTACTGGGATGTATGGGTGTGCTACAGCCCTTAAGGTAGGGGGTTCAACTCCTCTAATTCTAAACTATAGATTCTATGCCCTTGTTCTACGCTCTCTGTGAGTGTCATCTTGACTTGTGCTCCTTTGCCATTAATTTTAATATTTGTAAAATACCGATGGATGGCTTTTATATCTGTCCGTTTCTTATAATCACCATGTGTTTCTCTCAAGGTCGCATTTTCAAAAAGAGTTTTGACGTCTTGCCCCACCTTAAAATGCTCCTCTTTAGAAAAACCATTTTCTATACTCTTGCCTAAAGCCTTTGTGCTCGATATTTTGTCTAACCCTTTTCTTGAAATCCTAGCAACTACCCCCGTTTCTTTGTTAGTGATGTCTTGGTTTAGAATAGGGGCTAGACTCTGTTTTAAATCTGCCCTCAAGTCTGTAAGGCTTTTAGTCCCCTCTGTCTTATAGTGGAATGGCTTATCCCCTCCACTCCTGTTGTCTCCTCCCCTCACTGCGCTAGGCTCTGCTATGGGCTCATCCCCCACCACCTTGAAATCCTGCAACACCCACCTTCTAGGCTGGCTGGGGTCGTTGTTGTTGGTCCAATCAATGCGGGCTTTAAAATCCCAATCTTTG
>NZ_QXQP01000063.1 GCF_003660265.1 Helicobacter mehlei | reverse complement strand
CCCCCCCGCTACAATAGGGCGGATCGATACACACACAATCTATACAAGCATTAGGCAAGCCCTGCATAAAGCCTAACGCATCGGCGTTAAAAACTTGGTTAAGATAGGGGGTTAGCATGGGGGGTCCTTAAAAAATAGAGATAGGCATAGACAACTAAGGTTTTCAATTGATTGGCCCTTTCTTGTAACCCCATTTCATTTGACTTTTGGAGGGGTTTATGCTATCTTGATTATAGGAGTTTAGGGGCGGACTCTTGCCCCTAGTAAAGCCTTGAGAGGAGATAAACTTCAAGGCTCTCTCCTATCGTAATAAGCCGTAATAATCCAGTGATTGTCTGTAGGTTTCCCTTTCCAGTTATTCTTTAGCCCTATTCTAAAGGTCTTATTGTGGTTGTTCTGTATAATCGCAGTTCTGTTGCCCTCTTGTTTCACCACTTCCCCATTTTGTATAATTTTTTCTAGCCCATTCCCCAATTTCTCCAAAGCATTAGCCCCCTCAAACCCACTAAAGTCATCAAGGTGTTTTTCTACAATCTTGCTTAAGCCATGTCCTTGTATCTTGCCCTCTTTGTTTCTAACTTCTCCCCACACCAAATCAATATACCCCAAATCCTCCCGATAAAACGCCCCGGCTACTTGTCCGCGTTTCTCTTGCAAGAGTTTGGCCACTGCTTCTTTGCCCTTAAACGCAAATTCTTTAAAATTCTCTCCAAAAGCGGGGTTAGGTTTTAAAATGTCCTTAGGGGGCTCATCCCCCACCACCTTGAAATCCTGCAACACCCACCTTCTAGGCTGGCTGGGGTCGTTGTTGTTGCTCCAATCAATGCGGGCTTTAAAATCCCAATCTTTGCCATTGTAGGTCTGTGTTAAATTCAATGCGACACTATTGCCATCAAGGCGGCTAAGTTTGCCTTCTTTGAGCGTGCGGTCAATGGCATTAGCAATATGCGTGTTACGCCACTTCTTAAAGTCCTTTTGGGCTTGTATTTGGGCTTCTCTACCCACGGGCGTTAAAAACTCTTGGGGCTGGGTTTTA
>NZ_QXQP01000062.1 GCF_003660265.1 Helicobacter mehlei | reverse complement strand
TAATACTCCAAATGGTGCGCGCTGGGGTATTTTTGCCACTCTGAGCCTTGGGGCTTTTTAGACTCTGGGCCTTGTTGCCCCTCTATGGCCTGCACTTGGCTAATTTCCTCACTGGTGGTGTGCGCCTGCACTAGTGCCCCTTGTTGGCTGTATTTTTGGGCCTTAGCCTGCAATTCCATAATCTGGGCTTGGATTTTTTGCAATTCTAAAGCCTGTAATTGCTCATTATAGGGGGCTTGGGCTTGTTGGGCTTGGGCTTGGGCTTGTTGGGCTTGCTCTAAAACCTCTACCACATCGGCCACAATGGGGCTATCCATATCCTTTAAGATGAGGGGCAAGAGTTGGGGGACTAAAGTCGGGTTTATGGGGCTAATCACTTTCAACAACTCGTTCCAATGGCTAAAACGCTCGTCCTTGCTCTCGGTTTTCAATTGGGTTTTATAAATCAAGTCAAACTTACACGGCTTGATCTGGTTGTGTTGCCCATCATTGATGGAAAAGTAGCGATCCCCCACTTTGGGATCGACAATCCTAAAAACCTGCTTTTTAGTAAAATAATGCCCCATCAAGCTCACGGCCAACTCAAAAACCAATTTGTCCATATCATCGCTAATTTTTAAGAAGTTTTGCAAGCCCATTAGCCCGCTCTCTCTTCTTTGGGCAATAGCCACCCCGCTTTGCCTGTTCATCGCCATCCCCAAACTTTCATCATTCAAGCCCGCTAGAATTTTAATGAGTTGCCTTTTTTGCTCGGCCTTTTGGCTTAAAGCGGCGATGTCGGCTTGGTTGTTCATAAATTGAATCTTGCCCTCTTTAAGGGCCCCGGGCCTAACCTTCACAATGGCGTTGTCTAGGCCCATCTGCTCGATGAATTCATCAATGTTTAACACCCCGTCCTCTTCAAACATCGCCTTAAAGGAGCCCATCATGTTGCCCATGCGGTTTTCGGCATAGTTGATATAATCTTGCATCGGCTTAATATCCCTAAAAAGCCCGTAATAGCGATTCTGCTCATCTTGGTAGAATTTGGCCACAATAAAGGGGTGTCGGT
>NZ_QXQP01000061.1 GCF_003660265.1 Helicobacter mehlei | reverse complement strand
TGCCAATGCGTTTTCACACACGGGAATCTATGTGGGTGGGGGGCAGATTGTGCATTTGACCGGCAAATTTAATGGGAGTCGCATTGAAAAATGCGCTTCTCAAGGGTTTTCTGGGGGCCAGATCATTTTTGTCTCTTGTCAGGGCACAAGAGCGGTTGGCAATCTTGACATAGCCCAAAGGGCATTGTCCTTAGTGGGGCAAGCTAGAGATTATCACTTGTTTAAGAATAACTGCCATGGGTTTATTACGGAGTGCTTGGGCAAGAGTGCAGAAGGTATAATCGCGCGCAAACCCAGCCAAGAGATCGGCCAAATCCTAAAGATGGATTGTTGGCGGGTGTGGGCGCAATAGCCAAGAACTCTTGCACACACAAGGACTAAGGACTTGGTTTGGCTTTTTCACCCCTTATTGACACCATAGTTGGGGCTGGATATATCCAAATTATCCAAATGACTAAAGGACAAGCAATGAACAAAATAGGCTGTTCATAGTTCTCGCATTAGATACATCCGGGCTGTTAGGGACTGGCCTTATTGTAAATACCAATTGCTACGCTAGACACATCCCAATATTAAGAGACTGGTTGAAATTCCTGCAGGAATTAAACATTTTTTCCATATTTGTTACTCGAGAAATATCCCAAGTTTCCAATCCCTCATAACTCTCTCTGTGAGAATGCTTGGAACACTCCGCTTAAATCTGTTAGCCACACAATATCAATCTCGTCCAATGGATGTTTCATCTTCCACCAATTCTTGGAGCTCTTTTTTGCTTTTAGGGAAGTATTTTCTTGAGTGGGGTTTTGGGCTACCCCCCAAAACTTCCTTTTCTAAGCCCTTAAAGCCTTTTTTAGAGGTGCTAGCCTGCTCTAAATCCTCTAAAGAAACATCCATCTTTGTTCCCACGTGTCTAAGCTAGATCAATCCTCTTCCACTCTAAGTCATCCTCTTGTAGAGTGTTGTAATGCTAATCTAGGGCTTGCACGTAACCAGCAAGCACCCCTGCAAGGACACTGAATTTTGGTGCCATTCCTTAGTTTCCTTTTGCACACCTTAGGTCTT
>NZ_QXQP01000060.1 GCF_003660265.1 Helicobacter mehlei | reverse complement strand
AGTTGATATAATCTTGCATCGGCTTAATATCCCTAAAAAGCCCGTAATAGCGATTCTGCTCATCTTGGTAGAATTTGGCCACAATAAAGGGGTGTCGGTTATTTTTAAAGGGCTTGGGCTCAAACTTGTAGATTCCGCCCTGTTGGCTCCACAAATACCGATTCCACACCCAAGTCCCCCCCTCAAACTCTTTCACCCAACTTTCTATGATGCGCGCGACTCGCTCATTGCTGTTCTTCTCATAGATAAGCTCTACATCGGGCAAAATCTGCTTCAAACTCTCTTCGTCTTTGATAAGCACCTTGTGGAAACGCCTAGCATCTAGCGCATTGGGGTGCGTGCTCATATGGTCTATCACAAAAGCCCGGGGGTCAAGGGCTTTAAGCTCAATGTCAATATAACCCTGCTCGTCTTGGATAGCCCAAAGCTCCATCACCGCTAAGCCACCCATAATCAAATCCTTATCGCGCTTGATCATCTCTTGGTCGTAATTGCGCTTTTGGCTGAAGTATTTTAATAAATCGTTCAAAAGGTCCGCTAGGGGCTTGTCTTCCTCTTGGCGGGGAGTCAATCTAACTTCTTGGATACTCTGTATTTTATAGCCTAGAATTTTATTCACAATCATTTTATAGATGTTTTCCACAATGGGGGTCTGCCCGCGCTGCTCAATGATGTTCAAAACATCGGGGGGTAACTGGTTGCCGTGGTAATAAGCTAGTGCCTGCTTGGATTCTGCAATGCTGGGCGTGTTGGCTTCTAAATCTTGTTTAAAAATCTCTTTAAGGGTGTTAGAATCTTGCATATCTGCCTTTAACACGCCCCCCAAGAAGTGTTTAAAGCTTAAAGGGCGTGATGGGCGTATCATAACTAAAAATAAAAGGGGTGACAAGGGTTAAAGCCGAAGGCTTTAATGGAGCGTAGCGGAACGCGTAGTGTTTAATGATATAGAGGGCAAAGCCCCACCTAGAGTGCCGAAGGGTTTAATGAGCAAAAGCCCCTAGGCTTTTGCAAAATGCGCTAGCATTTTAATAGTCAAACGGGCAATTGATACCAAAAGGCTAGAAAAGCCCCAACTAG
>NZ_QXQP01000005.1 GCF_003660265.1 Helicobacter mehlei | reverse complement strand
CGGGTGTTTTTGCGCGCTTTTTTCGGGTTGCTTTTTCACCTCATGGGGAGTCTTTTTATCGACATGCTTGTTTTCAGCGTGTTTTTGGGGCTTTGTGGCATGCTTTTGGGCGTGTTTTTCTGCATGTTTTTCAGCACGCTTCTCTTGGGTGTGTTGGGGGGGTAGGGACTTGGGTTTTTCAGCCTGCATCGGTTTTTGCTCTAGAGGCTGGGGGTGCAACTCGCTTTTAACTGGAGACTGTTCTGTTTTCTTATCTAGGGGGCTGGTGGGGAGGGCTAAAAGCTTGGAACTCTCTTCCACGCCCTCAGTTTTAGCTTGTCTGGCTTGGATGTCCTGTACGATTTTGTCAAACTTATCTTCTTGTTTTTTGTTAGCCGAGGGTTCTAAGGTCAGGTTTTCAAAGTTATTATCATGGATATTGCCCACTTTTTGCAAACTCTGATCAGCTGGTGGGGTGGCTACACTTTTGGTTGGCTCTCGAGAGGTTTTCCAAAACACGACCAACACCACGGCCAACACGATGAGCGCAATGGCCGCAATTAGCAAGATCTTTTTAACCCCAGAACCCCTAGATTCCTCGGCCAAAGCCTCGCTCAGTTTTTTATTCAATTCTTGATTGAGTTCGGAGTTATTGTCCATGTCTTTCCTTTAAGATGATCTGAAACCTACAAATGTTTCGCCCAGCTTGCTCCACGTTCTTTGGCAAAGATAGCATAGGGCAAGATGAGGATATTAAAAAAAGGAGGGAGATCGCTATTAGGAAAAACCCGCCATTCATTAGGCAGGTTCTGTGCCAACCTCATTGAAAGGGTCTTAGCCAAACGATACCCTTCACCTAGCTCGGTGTGTCCTTTATGCACGTACAAATGCAAATGCCCCGGGGTTTTGCTCTCATAGGCGGTAAAGTTGATAAAACCCTCCTCTCTTAGCAAGAGTTGGGCTTTATGGTAAAAGCGATCGGGAGTGCGTCCGTTGTAATCAAAGACAATATTTTCGACCTTGTTGTTAGCCAAAATCAAGCCATGTGCAATGGTGATCTCTTTTTTCCAATGTTTTTGAATCAGCGTGGAGCTCAAAGAGGCATCGACTCGTTCGAACTTGTCATAGTAGCAACGCCCCAAATGCGTAACTCTCTGCCCCAAACCGAGTTTGAGCTCAAAATAATGGCTTGTTTGCATTTTAATGAGTTTTAAATCCATCTCAGTCATTATTATCCTTTAAAAGATGGGGGAGTCATAACTTAGATAGGGGCGCACAAATTCGGCAACCTCAGCTTTAATGCGGGCTTGTTTGTCTGTGTTGTGGATATCCCCTAGCACATCAGCAATCTTATTGGCAATGAAGGCAAAAGCCTTATCTTCCATGCCTCTACTAGTCAGAGCTGCTGAACCTAGCCTTAATCCGCTGGTTACAAAAGGGCTTCTAGTCTCACCCGGGATCGTGTTTTTGTTGGTGGCAATACCTGCGCGCCCTAGGGCTTGTTCGGCATCCTTGCCCGTAAAGTCGCTAAAACGCATCAAGATCAAGTGGTTATCACTCCCCCCACTCACCAGCTCAAACCCGCGTTTGGAGAGTTCTTGCGCCAAGACTTGGATATTTTGTTTCACCTGTTTAGCGTAAATTTTCCAAGTGGGTTTGAGATTTTCTAGAAATCCCACCGCCTTAGCCCCGATAACATGCATTAAAGGCCCACCCTGTGTGCCCGGAAAAATGGCACGATTAATTTTAGTGGCGATTTGCTCGTCATTGCTCAAAATCAGTCCGCCCCTAGGACCTCTTAGGGTCTTGTGTGTGGTGCTACTCACCACATGACAGTGGGGGAAGGGGTGGGGGTGCTCGCCAGCCACGACCAACCCAGCAATGTGGGCGATATCGCCTAGCAAAAATGCACCCACCTCATCAGCAATTTCGCGGAAACTCTTAAAATCAATTTCGCGAGGATAGGCTGAATACCCGCAAACAATAATCTGGGGGCGCACCAACTTAGCGATTTGGCGCACTTGGTCATAATCAATCCAGCCTTGATCATTGACTCCATAGTGAAAGCCATGGAAATGTTTGCCCGTCAAACTCACCGGGGAAGCATGCGTTAAATGCCCCCCACAACTTAGATCCATGCTTAAAATCTTGTCATAGGGCTTGAGCAAAGCGTGATAGACTGCCATATTGGCTTGGCTCCCCGAATGGGGCTGGACATTGGCAAATGCACAGGAAAATAACTCTTTAGCCCGATCAATGGCCAATTGTTCGATTTTATCCACCACTTCACAGCCCCCGTAGTAGCGTTTAAAGGGGTAGCCTTCCGCGTATTTATTGGTTAGAATGCTCCCCATCACCTCCATCACACTTTCAAAGGTGTAATTTTCACTAGCGATCATCTCCAGATGGTCGTTTTGGCGTTTTAATTCCTCTTGCAGGTAGCTAAAAATCTCTGGGTCGCTCTTTTGTACATAACAAGGTCTATTCATGGACTCTCTCTTTGGGGGGTAGGGGTTTCATCGCCGGGAATAAAATCACATCTTTAATGCTCTTGGCATTGGTGAGCAACATCACCAGCCGATCAATGCCGATCCCCTCCCCAGCTGTGGGTGGCATGCCATGCCCTAATGCCCAAACATAATCCTCATCCATGAATTGCGCTTCCTCATCGCCTTGTTCTTTGGCTTTGACTTGTTCCTCAAAACGGGTATATTGATCGATTGGGTCGTTAAGCTCACTAAAGCCATTGGCGATCTCCTTGCCCGCGATAAAAAGCTCAAAGCGATCGGCGATACTGGGATCACGATCGTTGCGGCGTGCCAGAGGGCTAATCTCTATAGGGTATTGCGTGATGAAGGTCGGGTTAATGAGCTTGGGTTCTACAAGCAAATCAAAGGCTTGCGCTAAAAGTTGCCCGTAATTTAAAGACACCTCCAAGGTCACCCCCTGTCGGGTTAAAAAATCTCTTAATTGCTCGGGGTCTTCTAAAACTCCCAACGCTATGCCTCCAATTTCCAAGAGTGCTTGCCTAAAACTCATCACACTAAAGGCGTTAAAGTCAATCATTAAGTCTTGGTAGGGGATTTGGGTGGGCAGTTGGAGGGTTTTTAAGAGTTCATGGAATAATTCTTGGGTCAGCGCGATCAAATCCTCATAAGTCTTATACGCCCAATAAAATTCCAGCATCGTAAATTCGGGGTTGTGGGAGTGATCCATGCCCTCATTTCTGAAATTGCGGTTGATCTCAAAAACCGCCTCAAACCCGCCCACCACCAAGCGTTTTAAATACAATTCAGGGGCGATACGCAGGTAGCGTTCCACCTCTAGAGCATTGTGGTAGGTGATAAAGGGGCGTGCATTAGCCCCTCCAGCGATGGGGTGCATCATCGGAGTTTCCACTTCCAAAAAACCCCTTTGCTCAAAAAAACGGCGGATAATAGCCACAACTTGGCTACGGGTTTTAAAAACCTCTTTGACTTCGGGGTTGGCAATCAAATCCACATAGCGTTGGCGGTAGCGTAACTCAATGTCGCTCAAGCCATGGAATTTTTCAGGCAAGGGCACAATAGCTTTGGTGAGGATTTTATAAGTGGTGGCGTGTAGGCTCAATTCGCCCGTTTTGGTAACAAAGGGGTAGCCCGTTACATTGAGAATGTCCCCCACTTCCACGCATTTTTTAAAGTTCTCAAAACCTTCTTTACCCACATCGTTTTGGGACAAATAGACTTGTACTAAGGCACTTTGATCTTCGATCTTCATAAAGCACGCCTTGCCCATCAAGCGGACAAAACGCACCCGCCCCACGAGGGCATGCACGCTACTGGGGTCTTTAGACTCTTCTTGGGCGTGCAAGTCTTTAAAGTGCTCTAAAAATGTGGCATTTTCTAGAGTGCGCGTAACTTGGTTGTCATAGGGATTTAAAGCCATTTGGCGCAAATGCTCGCCCTTTTGGATGCGTTGTTGGATATAGGGATTATCAAACATGGATCAAACTTTACAAATTGATTTTTTCTTGGGGAGGGGTTGGGGGCTCTTGGGGCTTATCTGCGGGCTTATCTGCGGGCTTTCCTGTAGAACTTTTGGGTTGGATCACCTTGCTAAGCTCGCGCACGCCTTGTAATTGCATGATATGCGAGGCGACCTCCTGCATATAAGGGTAAATTTGACTATGGGTGCGCAAATACTGATCAACATCTTTCATGGCTGATAACCTGGAGAGACCATAGACTAGAAAGGCAAAGACTAAAAACATCTTGGCGCATGAGAAGATAAATCCCAAAACCCGATCAATGATGCCCAAACCACTCAGATTCACCAGCTTACTGACAAAAACACCAAGGATCAAAAATGCAATCCAGATGCTGGCCAACACGATCACAAAGCCTATCAAAGTAGCCAGTGAGTCGTTGGGTATGTGGTAGATGTGACCAGAAAACCATTCCCCGGCAACTCCGGCAAATCTAGAGGCGAGATACACGCCTGCCACAATGCCCAGCAAGCCAGCCACTTCATCAATCAAGCCCTTGTAAAAACCCCGAATCCCAATGAGTAAAATCAAAACAGCTAGCGTAACATCAAAATAGTAAGCCATTAACGCCCATTCCCTAATACCACAAGTGCTATTCTTTTTAAGACTTTAAGCCGTATTCTACAATTATAATCTTAAAATTATAGGCAAAACTTTATTAATTAGGTGGTACTTTGTCTGCGCGATCGTTATGGAGGGGTTATGGCTTTGTATGTGTGTGTATACCGTTGTTTTTATTGCCCGTCTATGGTGCTCTATTGCTAGCCCATCACCCCATACCCTTGATGATCTTTGGGAGTTTTAGCGCGCCTTTGAGCGTGTGGGCATATTTGAGCGTGCCGGCTAAAAAGCGTTTTTTCTTTGGATTTTGGGTGGGTTTGGGTTTGTTTTATTGGTGTGCGCTGAGTTTCCGCTACAATGACAATGTCTTTTTAATGCCCTTGATCATGGTTTTAATCGCGCTGTGTTATGCGGTGGTGTTTTATGGACTGCTCTATTTTAATTCCCTTTTATACCGCATAGTCACCCTTTGGCTCTCTAGCTACATCCACCCCTTTGGATTTGACTGGTTTGTCCCCGATGCCTTTTTTGCCTACTCGGGTTTCAAAGTGGATCGACTCAGTTTCTTAGGCGTGATCGTGGCGATTGCTCTTTTCATGCAACGCTACAAGAATTTTATGTTCTTTAAGTCCCTATATGCCCCCTCTAAAATCTTGGCTGTGGTGTTGCTGGTGCTGTGTATCAACTGGAAACAACCTGCTAGCACGCTTGATCCAAACGCCCTAGAAGTGGTGCAAACCAACACCAGCCAAAAAACAAAATGGCAACCTGAATTTTTAGATGCCACAATCGCCCTTAATCTGACCACCATCCAACAAGCCATCCAAGCCCAAAAACAAGTAGTGATCCTGCCAGAAACCGCCTTCCCCATCGCGCTCAATAAAAGTAACTTGATCCCCACACTTTTGAGCTTAAGCCAGCAAATCACCATCATCACCGGCGCACTTTATGAAGAAAATGACACGATCTACAACTCTACCTATGTTTTTGATCAGGGGGATTACCACTATGCCCATAAAGTCATTCTAGCCCCCTTTGGGGAGCGCATGCCCTTACCTAGTTTTTTAGCCGACTACTTGGATCGTTTCTTTTTTGGAGCCGATGTTTTTAAATTAGGCAATGCACCCCATTTCAGCGACATCAAAACCCAACATTTAGATTTTAGACCCCTTGTCTGCTATGAGGGCACTTCTAGGCAAGCCTATGAAAATAGCCCCCCAAATTTGGTGGTCATCAGCAACAACGCATGGTTTGTACCCAGCATTGAGCCCTTTTTGCAACGCATGCTCTTAAAATACTACGCTAGACGCTTTAATAAAACCATCATCCACAGCGTCAATCTTTCCCCCTCTTATATTTTAACCCCCGCTTTGCTAGGCGATCATATCTATTAAGGACAACCATGTTAGAAGCCACCCATATCGCCCACCGCTTTGATACTTGGCTCTATCAAGATGTGCATCTGCATGTGCGCCCTCAAGAATCCATTGCCCTTTTAGGGGTGAGTGGGAGTGGTAAAAGCACCCTTTTAAACCACCTATCTACCATGCTACAACCCTTGCAGGGTCAAGTTGGTTTGCTAGAACATCCCGATATTTACGCTTTGCCCTTAAAAACCCTCTTGGATATTAGGCGTTATGCCATTGGGATCATTTTCCAAGCCCACTACCTTTTTAAGGGTTTTAATGCGCTTGAAAATCTCCAAGTGGCCTCCATTTTGAGCAAACAGCCCATTTCTCCAGAACTTTTAGAAACTCTGGGTATCGCCCACACCCTAAACCAACATGTTGGCGAACTGAGTGGCGGGCAACAACAACGCCTCTCCATTGCTCGAATCCTCACCAAAAAGCCCAAAATCATTTTTGCAGACGAACCTACGGGCAATTTAGACAGCACCACCGCCCTAGCCGTGATGCAAGCCATGCATGCCTATATTCACGACAACAAGGGCATCCTAGTGCTCGCCACCCACGATCAAAAAATCGCCCGGGATTGTAGCCGCACTTACCTCTTAGAAAACCAACAACTCCGCCAAGTTTAAAATTCTACGTCTATGCATACAAAAAATCTCTAGCAGATCACAAAGGGTATATCACATGAATTCACCAAGAGTGTTGGTTTTGGGAGCAGGCTATGCGTCCTTAGCCTTTTTAAAAGCGTTGAGTGTATCTGTGCACAAAAAATGCCAAATTACTTTAATCTCAAAAAGTCCGTTGCATTATTTTAGCACTCTCTTGCATGAAGTAGCAATGGGGGCATCACAACATGCCCTAGAACTCTCTAAAATCTTACCTAGTGGCGTGCAATTCATAGAGGATCGGGTGCTAGAGATTCAAGCGAGAAGCGTGCGGGGACAAAGGGGCGTATATGCCTATGATAAGCTCATTGTGGGGCTGGGCTTTTCTAGTGAGGGTTTTGGGGTGCATGGGGTTAGAGAACATACAAGGGCACTTGTTAGCTACAAAGAGGCACAAAATACCCACCAAGAGTTATTACAAGCCATCCAAGCCTGCAAGGGGCATTTTAGCGTGGTGGTGTGCGGGGGTGGGTTTAGTGGGATTGAGCTCATAGGCGCGCTAAGCGATCATCTCCCTAAGTTTTTCAAAAAATACGGGTTTGATCCCAGCCAAGCTAAAATCACATGCATAGAAGCTATGCCCCAAATTTTACCCATGTTCTCTGATCGGTTGGTGCAAAAGGGCGTGGCTTATTTACAGAGTCTAGGTGTGCATTTAGAGGTGGGAGCTAAGATTTTAGAATGTTGCCCGGATAGGGTGGTGGTCCAAAAAGAACACGCAAAACAAGATATCATGGCAGATTTTATTTTTTGGACTTGTGGGGTTAGGGGAAATCAAGTGGTAGAAAACTCCCCCTTTTTGACGAGCGCGCGCGCTAGAGTAGAAGTCAATGCCTTTTTAGAACCTATGGACATGCCACAACAAGGCATATTTGTATTGGGCGATTGTGCAGCCTTTAAAAACCCATTGGGCAAATTCTATCCAGCAAGTGCCCAGCTAGCTAGCCAAATGGGGGCTTACTTGGGTAGCCAATTTGGGCTGATCCTAGAGGATAAGGCCCCAAATGCGCCCTTTATTTTTCAAGAAAAGGGCTTGATCTGCTCTTTGGGTGCGCGCTATGCTATTGGACGTGTAGGTCGTTTTAATTTTGCCGGTCAAATTGCTGCGTGGCTGAAAAAATACACGGAATGGAAATGGGAGCGATCTTTAAAAGTGAACCCTTAAAATTCAATCTTTTGTAGGGTTTGGCAGATCGCATTATTAGACTTAAACACTTGGAGTTTATCCTTAGGGTCTAAATACACACAGGGGGCATCATCAATGGAAATCAAACGCAGAAGGTGTAATTGCTCTTGAATGTCTTGGGCGTTGTAAGTTTGGGCTTGGAAGAGTTGTAGGCAGGTTTGGCGGGATTTGGGGCTTAAATATTTAGGGCTTAGGCACATGGTGGGGTGGTCGTTTAGCGTGTCTTTTAAAATCTTGGGGTCGTCATTTTGTAAGCGATCGTAAAAAGAGGCGTTACGATTTAAGGGGAACACCCGTGCTATGTAGTAATCAAAGAGGTGTTCGGGGTCTATGCGTTGGGCGTTTTTGCTCACAAATACAAAAAAGTCATTCTCCAACACAAAGGTTGGTGGTATTTCACTCTTTAGGATTGTACTGACAACTATACTAGCCCATTCGCCCCAGTCTAACCTAAAAGCCCCCATCAGTTTTCCTGCATAATACATATCTTGGGTGAGGCGTTTTCTAAAAGGTTGATGGGGGACAATGTTTTTAAACACTTTGTCAAGATCTCTTGTCGTGTTGAACAATCCGATCTGGTGAACACCCTCATCAAACAACTTTATGATCTTTTGGATGCTCCCATCGAGTTGTTTTTGAGAAATTCCCTTGTGGAGTTGTTGGAGATAGGCGATCACATCTAGCCCAGCCTTGTGGGCGTTGAACAAAGGTGTGTAGAGAAAGGCAACGGAATCTAAAAACATATGGGCTGCGGTTTTTGGTTTTACTCTATGGGTAGCGGGGATGGGGGTGAGGATATCGATTACATCTAGGACATGGGGTATTTCCATGTCTTTAACATGGGCTAAGAAAAGCTCTTCTCTTTGGTTTTTGGGTTTAAATTCTTGAAGAAAGGGTATTTGCCTAGCTACAGCTTTGGCTAGGGGGATGGAGGCATCTGTATAATCTGCCATGATTGATAGACGATCGGGATAAGACTGTCTCTCGTTTGGATCATGAGGTTCTATTTCTTTAAAAGACTTGTCCATGTAGTCATAGAGTGTCTTAAACGCCTTGAAAAATTGGGTGTTTTTAGCTTCTTTGGGTTTTTCCATTGGAATCATGATAGTCAATACATGTTCTTTGCCCTGCAGATTTAAGACCAAGAAAGCTAAGAGAAGTAACCGTATCATTTTATTTGAAATGGCACATAATCTTACAAGCCTTCTTGTGGCCTTAAACCTTGAACTTTTCTAAATCTGCGTTAAGCTCGTTAGCGATATCGCCAAAGGTGTCGCTGGCTTTGTGGATATCGCTAATGTCTTCTAAGTTCTGGCTAGCAATGGTGTTAATTTGGCTGATTTCATCGTTCATCTCTTGGGTGTGCGCAACCACGCTTTCTAATTCTTTGACATCTGCACGGGTGTTATCGATCACTTCTTGGATATTCTGCATGCTGGTTTGCATAATCGTCTGCACGCTGGTGGCTAACTTGGCGGTTTCCACGAGTTCTTGGGCATTCTGATTGAGGCTGTGATTCACATCGCCCACACTTTGTACCATCTCATTAATGGTAGAATTAATACTTGTCAAGCTATTTTGCGTTTTTTCGGCTAATTTTCTGACCTCATCAGCCACCACCGCAAATCCGCGCCCATGCTCGCCCGCCCGCGCGGCCTCTATGGCGGCATTAAGGGCCAATAAGTTGGTTTGGGCAGCAATGTCATCGATGATGGTTAAAACCTCTTTGATGTTATCCGTGCTTCGAGAGGTCTCCTCAAGTTTATGCGAAAACTCTACACTTTGTTTGGCATTGGTGTTTAAGCGTGCATTGAGGGACTCCATTTGTTCTTGCACTTGCTGGAGTTGCGCGCCCGTGCTGTATAGCTTCTCGTTATTGCTATTGGTGTTTTGCAAACAATCAAGCACCTTGTTTGCATTGCTCTCACTGCGATCATACGTGCCCTTGAGCACCTCAATCGCCCGACTTGCACGCTTGTGAATCTCGATGACCTTAGCGCGCACACTTTGGGCGATATTGGCATTTGACGATCCGCTACTTTTGAATTTGAGCATGATGGTTTGCATGTGCTCAATAAAGGTGTTGATGTGCTGGGCGATGGAGATGATCTCATCTTTGGTTTTGCCCTTTTGCTCCTCTGTGAGAGGGATACGCTTGGTCAAATCGCGACTACCCTTGGTCAAGTCCAAACTCAAGCTATTTAAACGTTCTAAGGGCATGGCTAGGTAGTAAATCCAAGAGATCATGACAAGCAAGACTAGGAGCAAGAAAAAACTAGAGATGCCAAACATTAAAATCCGCAAAGAGGACACGCTTTTAAGGGCAAAACTAACAGGGATACGCGCGATGATTTTCCAATTATACCTAGGCACCGTGGTGAAAACCAAAAACTCCTTTTGGCCTTGATCGGTATGGACTAAAACCCCCTCTTGTCGGGCTACAATCTTGTCAAAAAGATTTTTAAGCGCAGAGTTAGAGTTGTGGATGTCAATCCCTGCCTCTAAGCGGGTTGAAGTGATGACAAAACCCTTATCGCTCAAAATGCTAACCCCCACTTCCTCCCCAAAACGCAAGAGGCTGACATGGTCGGTGAAAAAAGTCAGGGGAACGCTCGCCCCCATAGCCCCTACAAATTCCCCATCAACATAAAGAGGCGCGCTATAGGCCATGACCAACTTTTGTGTAAAGGCATCCTTGTAAATTTCACCGTAAAACTCAGCCTTCTTCAAACTTTTGGCACTCTTATACCAATCGCGCACCCTAGGATCATAACCTTTAGGCGTTTCTAAGGTGGAATACATCGCTCCATTCTCCAGTCCAATATAGACGTGCAAGGCTTGTAGGGTCTGGTTGGTATAAGAGAGAATTGCGCGCAAGTGTTCCAAATTAGGGAGATGGTTAGGCGTTATTTTTAACGCCTCGACGCGTTCTAGCCCAATTTTGAACAAACGCAAGTCATCCTCATTCCAAGCGGCAATCCAACGCGTGCTAGAGTGCGCCATTTCTAGCAAATTAGCCTTGACACTTTTCACCACAATTTTTTGCACAAAACGCTCGATAAAAACCCCAAAAGTGCCAAAGCCTACTAATAAAACGGTGGCTAACACCAATGCAATCTTTTTCTTAAATCCCATTTCAAGTCCAATTTTAGGCGATCCCCCATTATAGAGAAAAAATACTTAAAATGCTACCTAGCGGGCTAGCTATGCTATAATCCCAAAAACAAGGTTGGCGATGGGTTTTTTGGACTTATTTTTGCTCATGTTTTTAATCGGCGTGTTGGTGGGCGGTGTGGGCTATTATGTGTATATGGTGCTTAAAAAATGAGCGCACCCGATCAGATACTGGTGCATATTTGCTGTTCAGTGGATAGCCATTATTTTTTGCAAGAATTGGCTAGACTCTACCCAACAAGCTCTCTTGTAGGGTTTTTTTATAACCCCAACATACACCCTTATGAGGAATATTTATTACGCCTCCAAGATGTCAAACGCTCGTGTGCGCACTTGGATATTGCCCTCATTGAGGGTGAATACGCCTTGAGCGCATGGCTGGAGGCAGTGAAAGGTTTAGAACAAGAAAAAGAAAAGGGGGCGCGTTGCAATGTCTGCTTTGATGTGCGTTTGGAGGCTTGCGCTAAACTCGCCTTAATGCTGGGTGTCCAGCACTTTAGCACCACTTTACTCTCAAGCCCGATGAAAGAGCAGGTGGTTTTAAAACAACAGGGGGAAAAAATTGCGGGGCGTTATAGGCTGGAGTTTCTCTATTTGAATGTGCGCGCACAGGGCGGAGTAACCAAACAAAATGCCCTAGCCAAACGCGACAAACTTTATCGCCAAAATTATTGCGGGTGTCAGTTTGCCCTCAATGACCAACGCCAAGCCCAAGACAAACCATGCATGGAATTAATCAGCCCTTTAAGCCGCCAGATCCACCCGGCTAGCATCACCAAACGCCTCCAAGTTTTTAGCCAGCGGGATGAATTGGAGCAAAGCCGTCAAGATTACCAGCTTTTACAACAAAGTTTACAAACTTATTTACTGCTTAGGGGCGTTGTGCATGTGGGTGATCAAGTGATCCCAAGCGTGATTTTGAATCATTCGATGAGCAAGCAGGTCGTGATCAAGGATTTAACGATCCAACTTTATAGTATTGAGGCGACTTTAGCCGAACAAATGTTAGCCCAACAACACCATTTGGAGATCAAGCCTTTAAAGATTATGCTAGGCGTGAGTGTGAAAGATGAAAGTCTATTTTTAGATCATAGGGGCGTGGCAACTTTGCTCAATCTGCCTAGTTTCACCCCCCTAAGTTATGAGCAAGAACTCCATATCCGTCAAAAGCTCGTTGGTTTGGAGAGTATCCAACCCATCATCATTGTCCCTAATTTGGGGCTATTAGATGCGCCCATCAATTTGGAGATCGTGGCGCAAACCTTCACCCACAAAAATTTTTACTTACTCAAAGCCACTTGATTGCGCTATCTTTGTGCTTGCGTGCCTTTTTAGTGGTGGGCATGTCTGCCTTACCCAGTGCCACCAAACAAGCGATGTGGGGGGGGTTAAAATGCGCATTCAAAACATGTTTGACCTTAATGGCATCAAACCCTCCAATGATGCACGAATCCACGCCTAAAAGGGTGGCTACTAGGGTCATCTGCCCCACAGCAATGTAGCATTGCTCTTTCATGTAGCCCTCAATCAAGGTCAAATCGTTTTTCAAGCGATCTTTGAGCAAGGCTTCCACGCCATTAGCGACTCTTTGATGGTATTCTTGAGTGTAAAACCCACGCAAATACTCCGCATTGAGAGAACCCGCATGCATATAGCCCACCACAACCAAAGCCGAACAGCTTTGGATCATATCGGCGTTAAAAAACACATGGGGTAAAAGCTGGTCTTTGAGCTTGCCACGCACGACCACAAATTCCCAAGGCTGGGTGTTATAAGAGCTAGGGGCTAGGCGTGCAGCCTCTAAGATGAGCTCTAGGGTTTCCTTGGGTAAGGTGTAGCTGGCATCAAATTTTTTACACGCAAAACGGCGGTGCAAAAAGGCGTTGAGATCGCCATGGTGTAGGGGTTTGGGGTGTTGCATACAAAGTCCTTTGTGTTAAGATGGTTGATTATAGCCAAATCTGCCAAACAAGCACTCATATTTAGGCTTGGATCAAAGCAATACATTCTTTTTCAAGAGTATATAATTCATAGCGCAAGGATTTAAAATCCGCTGGCTTAGCGAATGCAATCAGATATTTAAAGCACTCTTCTAGCACCCGTGCGCTCTCTTGGGCACGTTTGAAATTAGCCTGCACCATCTGCAAACACGATCCGGCATTGCTAAAGTCCGAATCGACTAGGACATCGTTTTGGCTATCGCGCCCAGCACAAAGGGCACATAAATCCAAGTTATTTTGTTGGAAAATCAAGGTGGCGTTGTGGCGCACTTTTTTAAGTTTCAAGGCCAGTTCAGCGTGATCGTAGAGGTAGCGCATCACATCCTCTACCACCCGTACCCCCTCCTTGAAGCGGTTTAAATTAGCATCTAAGAGACGCTCAAAATCTCTAGTCGTTGCGGCCACCCATAATGCCCATGATTTGCAAGAGCGAAACAAAGATGTTGAGGAAGTCGATATAAAGTGCTGTGGCTGCTTGGATAGGGCTTTCATATAGACCGCGGATGATGTTTTGGGTGTCATAAGCCACAAACAAGCTAAATAGGATCACGCTCACACCCGCAATCGCTACTTGCATGAAGGGTGAGTTTAAGAATAGGTTAATTAAAGAGGCGACCAAAACTACAATCACGGCAATAAAGAGCATTTTGCCCATATTGGCCAGATCGTTCTTAGTTTTGATGGCATAAACACTCATCACGCCAAAAACAATGGTGGTCATGCCCAAAGCTTGCCAAATAGCAGCTGCACCTGATTTAGCGATCACAAAACCCAGCAAGGGCACAAGGGTAATACCAGAAAGGAAAGTGAAGGCAAAGAGCATGAACATATTGAGGGTGGGCATGCTCCTTGTGAACATCAAGCCAAAGAAAGCAACAATCTCAGCGATGAAAAACACCCACTTATACTGGAGCGCAATATGGAAATTCATAAAACCAATTAGCGCGCCGATAGTGGCGAGCAAGAGGCTAGCGGCAAAAAACTTGTAGGTGGTTTTAACAAAATTAACAAGGGCTGTTTCGCTTTGTTGTGCGTGTGAAAAGGCTTCTTGTTGCAAGCCAGATCGATCATAAAGTGCCATAGTACTCCTTTTAATTTAAAAAGTGGTAGGATTATAGCACCGCACTCTAATACCTCGCTTAAAACATGGCAGATTGCGGGTATTTTGGCTGGGGAGTTGGGGAATTTGAAACAAAGGTAGAGTTTTGAAAATTGCCATTAATGGGTTTGGAAGGATTGGGCGCTGTGTGGCTAGAATCTTGCTTGCTGAATATCCAGAATGCTTGGTCAAGATTAATGATGTTGGGGATTGGGAGATGTTAGCGTATTTGTTCCAGCATGACAGCGTGCATGGGATTTATGACCAAGATGTGGAGTTGGGTAACTCTAAGCTGGTGGTGGGCGATCACATTTTAGAGATCACCCAAAATGCCCACCCACAAGATTTGGATTTAAGCGGAATCGATGTTTTATTGGAAACTTCGGGAAAATTTTCTAACATACCCGCTTTGGAGGTGTTTAGGGAGCAGGGTGCTAAAAAGGTCATTTTGGGATCGCCTTTTGAAAATGCCGATCCCAACAATCCGGCAACCTTTGTACTAGGAGTCAATCACCATTTTTATGACAACCAGCCCATTATTTCCAACGCTTCTTGCACCACCAATGCCCTAGCCCCTATTTGCATGCTTTTAGACGAACACTTTGGAATTAAAAGCGCGCTTTTAACCACGATTCATAGTTACACCAAAGGGCAGGCTCTAGTTGATGGGATTGGCGCAACTGATAAACGGCGTTGCCGTGCAGCGCATAACATCATCCCCACCACAACAAAGTCTGCACAAGCCCTGCACCTCGTGCTCCCCCAGCTTAAAGACAAAATGCATGGGCGCAGTGTCCGTGTGCCGACTATGGATGTTTCTATGATTGATTTGAGCGCACGTTTGGGACGCTCGATCCCCACAGAAACCTTAATCGATGTGTTTAGGCAGGCTAGTCAAGAACGCTTGCGCAACATTTTGGAGATGGATAGCCACTACAAGGTGAGTGCGGATATTATAGGCAATAGTGCTAGTTGTGTGGTGATTGAGGACATGGCTTTTAGTTTGGGCCAACATGCCAAGATCATGGCATGGTATGACAACGAATGGGCTTATGCCAAACGCCTTGTAGAGATGGCATTTTATATCCACTAAAACGTGTTAAAGCTCTCCATGATGGAGGGGTGGGAGTAGATCATGTCTTTGAGTGCACTAAAGCCTAACTTTTGGTTAATCGCTAGGGCAAAGACATTGATGATCTCATGGGAAAGTGGGCAGTGTAGGCTTGCCCCCAAGATTTGTTCTTTGGGCTGATCCCCAATTAAAACCTGCAAAAGCCCTGTGGTGTCCTCAATCACCCTAGCCCCGGGGATAGAGGCGGTAGGGATGGTCTTAACCAACACTTTTTGACCTAACTTCTCTATATCCTTGGCGCGCATGCCCACATGGCTATAGGGGGTTTGGGTGAAAAGCACCTGGGGCAGGGCAGAGCGGTTGTGGGTGGTGCGGGATTTGTCCCCATACAAATGGCTAGAAACAATCCTAAAATCATCCAAGCTCACATAGGTGCTAAAGACATCCCCACCCTTGACATCACCCAAAGCATAGATATTCCCACCCGTATCTGGGTTAGCCACTAAAAATTCATTGGTGATAATTTCTTGTTGTTTGCCCACTCTGAGCCCGGCTTTTTCTAGATGCAAATACCCGGTATTGGGGACACGCCCCGTGGCGAGCAAAAAGGCATCGGCTTGCAAGGTGTACTCTTGGTTGCTCTTGCTGTCCACATAGTGCAAGTATTGATCCTGGATACTTTGCACCTGCGCATTTAAAACAATCTCAATGCCACGCTGGGTTAAGGATTGGTAAATGCTCTCTTGGAAGACCTTATCTTCTTTAGGCAAAAAGGTATCCCCACGCATTAAGATTGTGATTTTCGTATAGTTCTTGTGGGCATGGTTGCCAAAATCAGCCAACATGCTGGCAAATTCTAACCCAATATGCCCGCCACCCACCACAACCAAATGAGAAGGGAGGGTTGCAAGTTGCATCAAAGAGGTGCTGTCATAGACATGCGGGGATTGGATGGGGATATTGGGCATGAGCGGGATAGAACCGGTGTTGATGGCAATATGGGCCGCGCTCATCTCTTGGCAACTATCCTTGTGGTAAATCATCAGAGTATGCTTGTCTTTAAAGCTAGCTGTGCCATCAACAACCTGCACCCTGGCTTGTTGCATGGTTTCGTAATTTTTTTGGCGCAAAAATGCCACCAGCTTATTTTTTTCTTCAATGCTCTCTTTATAGCCCACCGGACCTTTTTTATGGGTTGCCATGTGCAATAGAGCCTTAGAAGGGATGCACCCGATGTTGATGCATGTCCCGCCATACATTTCGCTAGATTGTTCGATCAGTGCCACTTTTTTACCCATCTTAGCACTTTGGGCAGCTAGAGTCTTGCCACCCTTGCCAAACCCGATCACCGCCAAATCGTAATCAAACTCCATGCGCTATCCTTGTTGCTTTCTAACAATGTTACCATGCTTATTCCATTCTACAATGACCTCCAGCCACCAAGATAATAATATGAATAACTTTTAAATTGTAATATCAAAAATATGTTTTTCCACGAATTGCTCTAATTCGTGGGTATTTTCAACCGCGCGCTCTAAATCGCGATCGCTGTAATAATGTCCATGGTAGCAATGGGTTTTGTCTTTGTGGCAACGCGCATCGGGCTGATCTGGGGATGACTCTTGCTGTGGGTGGCTATTCTTTTGCTCCTCTTTGTCCCGATGCACGGCTTTATTTTCCTCAAGCGCGCGGGTGGCTTGGACCATTTGCAGGCGTTCGACAAACTCCTTTTGGTTGATCTCTTCGATCTTGGGGAGGGCGTTTTGATTGACAATGGAGCTATAGGGAGCATTTTGATTGACATAGGTTACATTGCCTACAATAGAAACCGGCATGTAAGCTCCTTAAGTTTTGGCTTACATATCGGCTTTTTATGATTTTGCTAATGTTTGACTTTCCGCAAGATAAAATTCAACAATTCGTAGCTATCTAGGGCAACCGTGAAATAGACTTGGTAAGAAGAACTGGTTTGGGCATAGTCGCTCATGGTGTTATAGACAAATTGGGTTTTAATGCTCGCAAAAGAGCTTCTAAACTCATAATAAATGTCTAAGCGGTTATACAGGGGGGCTTGGAAAAAGGGTACGCCCCGGTAAATGGGCGTGGGGCAGTAATCCTTAGAACAGATGAGTTCTACATTTTTGTATTTGTTGTAATAAAAATCCTCGCCATGCTTGCTGGCAAAAAAGAGATCGCTGATTCCAAACCCTCTATATTGCAAATGCCCTTCCACAAATAGACCCGTGCTGATTTTAAAGGGGGTGGGTATATCCACATGCCGCAATCTCTCTAAATTCCCCAGTACACCAATTGAAAAATTGATTTTTTCCATAAAGGGGACGAGATTGAGTAAATCACTCTTGGCGTAGGCTTGGTAATACAGGCGATCTAGAAGATATACCGAGCCTTTAGGTACACCAGCAGACACATGGGGCCAGTTGAGCAGGAATTGATCCTCTACATGGAAATATTGCGCATTTCCCCCCAAAATCAAGAAATTTTTCAGCATGGAAAGCTGGGTATAGCCCATAAAACTAAAGCGATCCATGCCATTGCCCAAGCCATTGCGCCCGTATTTGCATGTATAACAGTTCCCCCCAAACCAATCTAGCATGAACTCTGCCTCTAAATAGGCAGGTTTTTCGGGTTTGTAGATGGGTTTATATTGCACCAAAAAACCACGCGCATTGGGGTCAATAAACCAGTAATAGGGCGCAAAGACATTTAAGGGGTAGTGCCCGTTTAAATATTTTCTAGGAAAAATACCCCCATAGAAGTTAAATGAGCGTCCTCTTGCCTGATAATAGATCGTAGGGCCCCATTTGGAGGGAAAATTCATCTGGTAGGTGTGGATATTTTGGAAGAAGAACGCCCCGATCATTAACTTTTGTTCGACATTTTTGAGATCAAAGGCAAACCCGATCTCAGGGGTTAGACGCGTGTTGAGTGTGGTATTGGTATTGACCCAATATTTGGTCGAGCCCTCATGGTCCATGATGAAGAGGTTAAAGCCTAGGTTGTAGCGCATGTGATCTTTAAAACTTATCGCGCTCATGGGCACTAAGGCTAAAAATCCGACTAAAACAAGGCGGAGTAAAACAGCGGGCATGCCAATCCTTTAAGCGGGTAAAAAAGCCCATTATACTATAATAGAGGGCTAAGATTACACTTAAAGGATGGTTATGTTCCACGAATATCGCGATGAAATCAAAGAGTTGAGCAATCAAAACCCGCACTTCAATAGGATTTTTGAGGAGCACAACGCTCTAGATGATGAGATCGCCACTTTAGAGGCGCATAACACCGATGATTTAAAAGTGGTGGCGTTGAAAAAGAAAAAACTCCACCTTAAAGATGAGATTTACCGCATGATCCAAGAGTATAAAGAGGGCACCAAGCACAAAAAATAGATCAGAGGCATTTTAAAATCTCATAAGCCTCTGCCACTTCCAAAAAGCGTTGCTTGTAGATGCTTTGAGAATAAATAGAGGAGGGGGTTGAGGTGTCCGGGTGGTAGAGTTTGGCTAGTTCTAAGTAGCGTTGCTTGATCTGCTCTTTGGAGTGCATCACACCCAAGCCTAGTGTGCGCAGTGCCCTTAAAATGATTTCCTCTTGTTTGGTTAGATAGAGTGTTTGGGTGGGGTAAATAAAATGGATATAGGCATGCTTAAAGTGGGGGATTCTAAGGGTCATTAAGATCGAGAGCGCATCGATGTGGACGTGGGTTTCATGCAAGAACTCTCTCTTGTTGCTTTTGTCTTTAAAAGGTGTTTCTAACAAGATATAGGGCGCAAAGGTGGCGTGCAAAAACTCACGGGCAATAAAATTGGTGTAATAGAATACCAAACGCGATTGCATGTACACCACATTCACCTCGATTCGATGCACCAAAGCCAAGATAGGTCTATAACCTGCACTATGGGGTGTTTGGCACTCTTTAAACACAATGGGCAAGTGGGCGTGATCCAAGATTTTTTGTAAGAGGGTTTTAAAGGTGTCGGGGTGGTGGAAGGGGTGCAGGGCGTATTTGGCGTAAAAAAGGCGGTTGAGCAAATAGGTTTTTTTGAGACTCTCTGTCTCTAAAAGAATGAGGGTGTGCTTGAATTTGACATGTTCGGCGAAATGTTTTTTGACATAGTAACTAGTTTTTTTATAGAGCAATGGGTCTAGACACACCTCGATAAACTGATTGTTTTTCTTGCTCAAAGCGTGTGTGTAGTGGGGGCTTAGGGCTTTGGGGACTAATTTGGTTTTGATTTGCATGGTGCATTATCGCATGTTTTTTGGGAGACTTTGCTCTGGATTCATCGCAAAGGTGCTCTTTTGATCTCATAGCGGATCACAAACACCGCCACAATCAAGGCTAAGAATTGGGAAAGCGGGTAAGTAATCCAAATGCCTTGGATGCCAAAAAAATGGCTCAAAATCGGGAGCAAAATCGCAATAAAAATGATGGTTTCACAAAGGGTGATGAGAAAAGAACTCGCCGTGCGCTGGATGGATTGGAAAAAGATCGCGCAAAAAAGGTTGAGCCCTAAGAGAATATGCCCGGCATAATAGACATTCATGGCGTGCTTGGTGTCTTGCAAAAAGTTTGGATCGCTGGCTAGTTTGTCTGAATCCATATAGAGTTTGATCAAATGGGTATCAAAGAAATAAAAAAGCACGTAAAGGGCACTCCCCACACACAAAGAAGCCTTTAGCCCAAAGATAAAAACCGCCTTAACTCGATCGATGTAGCCCGCACCATAGCTAAAACTCGCAATGGGTTGGATACCCTGCCCAATGGCTAGTAGGGTCGTCCAAAAGACAATTCCATTATACATGATAATTGCATAGATGGAGACATCGCGTTCGTTGGTGGTGCTCATGATTGTGTGGTTGAACAAGAGCATGACAATGGCGGCACTGAGCTCAGAGACACTTTGAGGTAGGCCACTCTTGGCCGACGAGATGATGCTAGCCAGATTGAAACGGCGCACAAAGTAAAGTTGCCCTTTTTTCAACAAAAAATGAGAGAGCAACACAAAAAAACCCACCGCATGCCCTAAAACCGTGGCAATCGCACTCCCATGGATGCCAATTTCCACCACATAGAGCAAGAGATAGTTAAACAAGACATTGGTTAGCGAGCCTACAAGCATGGCGATCATCGCTAGCATGGGGCGTTTGTCATTGACCACAAACACATCGGCTAAGGGGTGCAAGACCATAAAAACAGCCCCCATCAAGATCACCTTGATATAAATAGACACCATTGGCAAAAGCAACTCACTGCTACCTAACAAACGCGCAATATCATCGCTAAAGGGCATTAAAACCCAGCCAATCACCCCCATGCTTAGTGCTACAAAATAAAACACGGAGCTAAAAACAAGACGCGCACGGTGGGCTTGGTTTTTACCCAAAAAATAAGAGGCAATGGAGGCTGCCCCTAGCCCAAAGAGCAATTCATAGGCAAAGAGAGTCGGGAAGATAGGCCAACACACCCCCACAGCCGCAAGGGCATCCTTGCCTAACTTGTTCCCCACGAACATGCCATCAATCATGGAGTAGGTGGAGAGCGAGATCATGGAAAAAGCGAGTGGGATAAAATAATAAAAAAAGAGGCGGGGAATACTATCTTTTCTTAAATCAACAGCCATAGCACCCCCCCTTGCGTGCTATCGTTTAGAGAATTGTGGGCTACGTCTAGCCTTATGTTTGCCATATTTTTTGCGCTCAACCACTCTAGAATCGCGTGTTAGTAAGCCTTTGGGCTTTAGAATGGCTCTAAAAGCACTATCATAGAGGTTTAAAGCCTTAGAAATCCCGTGTCTCAAAGCCTCTGCTTGGGCACTATACCCGCCTCCAAAAACAACGGCTTTGATATTCACCAGCCCTTCTTGTTTGGTCAAAACCAAGGGTTGCATCACTTTCATTTTGATGGACTCATGCCCGCCTAGCCACGCATTTAAGTCCATGCCATTGATGTCTAGCTCTCCGCTCCCATGGGATAGCCAAACTTTGGCGATCGCGGTTTTTCTTTTTCCTGTGGCATAAAATTTTGTCATCTAGTTATCCTTTTTGCTCACCTGAGCGGTGTGTGGGTGTTTATCATCTTTATAGACCTTGAGTTTCTTGATCATCGCGCGCCCTAACTTGGTTTTGGGCAACATGCCCCGCACGGCTAAGAAAAAGAGTTTTTCCGGAGTCTTCTCCAACATCTCTTTTAAAGTTTTGCTCTTGGTGCTTCCAAAATAGCCCGAATGGGTGAAATATTCTTTATCCTCTAGTTTCATGCCCGAAAACTTCACTTTGCCCGCATTGATCACCACCACAAAATCCCCACAATCCACATGTGGGGTGTAGTAAGGGCGGTGCTTACCACGCAAAAGAGTCGCCACTTGGGTGATGAGTCGCCCAAAGACCTGATCTTTGGCATCTAAAACCACCCATGCACGCTTCACTTCCTCTGCTCTGATTGATTGTGTCAAGTTCATCTTGCTTCCCTTATATAGTATCAAAAAACGCCCATTCTAGTGTGTTAAAACTAATAAATTGCTGAAATTAAGAAGTTTTAAAGCTTGCAGACGGCACACGCTTATTGGCAAAGATGCGCATTTGGTAAGACAAAGCGCGTTGGCTCTCTGAATCCAAGCTATAACGCTTGTCGTAGGCATTCTGGACCGCAACTTTTAAAATATCACGGTGATCTTGATAAATCTCCTCATCCCAAATGTCTAGTACAATGCCATAAAGCTGGATATTTTGCACCAAAAGTTCAAAGACCCGCATGCGATCCTTGAGGTATAAATGCTCATCGGCATTATAATCAGCGATATTAACCAAAATACGCTCAAAAACCATGCTAGCCAATCTGGGGTTAAGTGCCCTGTCCAGATAGACTTTGATCTTGTCTAATTGCTTGTCTAGATCGCAACGATCGGAAAACACCAAGACAGAAAGGATCAAAATATGCACATGGAGGTGTTTGCCCAGCGATCGGGTTTGCCATTTGATGATCCACTTTTTGAGTTTGGGGATACTCTTAATATTATAGGGCATGTTCTCTCCTTGATTGGGGCGCATTGTAGCGTAAAAAGCCTAACTCAAACACAGGCTTTTATGGAATACCCTTTGCTTTATCTAGGGTATCTTTGCCATAAGGAAGTGCATGCGCTATGAATTGAAAGCTCCTATTTTAGGATTTGAGCGGATTTTAGAAGTAGAATTAACCCACATTGACGACCTCTTTAGTCGGATCACTAGCCTAGATGGGACCATTAGCATGATCTTGGCTAATCCCTATAAGCTTAGAGATTATCATTTCAGTATCCCCAAATACATTGAGTTGCTCTTGGAGTTGGATGCGCATTCACAGGTGGAAGTCTTTTGCGTGGTGGTGATCCAGAAGAAACTAGAAGAGTCGATGGTGAATTTTTTAGCCCCCTTGATCTTTAACCCCAAAAACGCCTATGCGGCTCAGGTCGCGCTCTCTATTATGGATTATCCCGATTTTGGTTTTAGAGACATGCTCAAATCCTTTGTGTGCATGCAAACATCTAATAGTTCCCAAGTTGCGCTTTAGACCATGTTGGGAATCACTGGAGGAGGCACGGGCGGGCATTTATGTATTGCGCGCTCTTTAGCCCAAGAACTCAAAAGCAGGGGGCAAGACCTCGTGTTCATGGGGAGCACCTCTGGGCAGGACAAGGCATGGTTTGAGCATAGCGATCTATTTAAAGAATGCTATTTTTTGAACACGGAGGGTGTGGTCAATAAGGGGTTTTTTAGGAAGTTTGGTGCGCTTTTCAAACAATTAAAAAGCACCAAAGAAGCAATTAGAATCATCGAGGAACACCAAATTAAAGGCATGGTCAGTGTCGGGGGGTTTAGTGCAGGTCCGGGGAGCTTTGCGAGCATGGTCACCCGCACGCCCCTTTTTATCCACGAACAAAATGCTGTGCAGGGGTCGCTCAATAAAATAGTTGCTCCCTATGCCAAGAGCGTGTTTGGGAGCTTTAAGGGCGAGGATCGTAAAAGAAAAAATTATGTCCAAACACCCTACCCAGTCCAACAGGTTTTTTTTGATCATGCCCGTGTGCGCAACAAGGTCGAAACCATCCTATTTTTAGGAGGCTCTCAAGGAGCTAAAGCCATTAGTGAGTTTGCACTTTTATGCGCGCGTAAATTGCTCAAAAATGGTATGCGGATCATCCACCAATGCGGGACCTTACATTACGATCGCATGGTAGCCCTTTACAAGGGTTTGGGCATCTTAGATGAGGTGGATCTCTTTGGCTTTGATTTGCATCTAGTGGAGAAAATGAAACAAGCCGATATTTGTGTGAGCCGTGCGGGGGCGAGTAGTGTTTGGGAATTGTGCGCCAACAATCTGCCCACGATGTTTGTTCCCTACCCCTATGCCGCCAATAACCACCAGTATTTCAATGCCCTAGAGTTTGAACAAGAGGGCTTGGCTAAGATCACCTTCCAGCACGATTTGCACCCCCAACATCTCTTTGATTTTATCCAATGGTTAGAAACGCCCAAAAAAGAGGGGCCTTATATTTGTGAAGTGAGTTCAAGGCTTCGGGCTAAGATTTCCAGTGATGGCGCGCGTTTGATTGTGGATCGTATCTTAGAGCAACTGGCTTAAGCGTAAAAGTGCGCGCTGGGCGTTTTGATCTTGGAGCGCGCCACCAAAATATCGGCGATATCCTCATCAAAAAATTCTAAAATGCTAAAGAGTCCTAAAAATACCCCATAGAGCAAGAGGGCATAGATCAAGCCCAGCCATGGGAACAAAATAAAAGGAATGAAAATCGCCAAAATCCACGATTTGGCATTCAGCCATAAGAATTTTTCTTTGGTCGAGATTTCTTTGAGATTAGGCACAGAGATCACCAGCACGGGATAGCGTGCACCCATCAAAACAACCCCATAAACCAAGAAGCTAAAGCTGGAGCCTTGAAAAAAAGCACAATCCCCAACACCACGCCCAAAATGGTGAAGAAAATCTCACGCCAGCGATCCAAATTGCGCCACACATAAAAGGCAATGCCGATAAAAATCAACATCAAAATGCCCTTAGCCGTGTTGCTTTTTAACTGCGCTTCAATGGCACTAAAAAAGCTATCCGTCCCTTGTGCTAGCAACCACGAACAACTGATTACCCAAAAGCCCCAAAAACGCACACCGACCACCTATTGTGAAATTCCTACTCCCACCCCCAACCTCCCCCATTTTACCCCCATTTGACTAAATTCCCCATGAACAACTACGATTGCGATCGCTTGGATACGCATGGTAAAACTTAACGATGGCACTCTAAAACTTTTTCTTATTGACATCATCAAAAATTTCCTTAGCGATGTCATTGACTTTTTGGGTGATCTGATCGGTGTCTTGGGCGATTTGGGCGTTTTTTTGCACCACGACTTCTAATTGTTCGACCGTCTCATTGACCGCTTCAATCCCACTGGCCTGCTCTTGGATATTAGACACAATCTCGTTCATGCTTTGGACCAATGAGTTTGTATTGGCCTCGATCTCGCCTAAAGATTTCCCGGTCCTCTCGGCTAATTTTCTGACCTCATCGGCTACCACAGCAAAGCCTCGCCCGTGTTCGCCCGCTCTAGCAGCCTCAATAGCCGCATTCAAAGCCAAAAGGTTGGTTTGGTTAGCGATGTCTTGGATGATGGCAATGATGTTTTTGATCTCTTGGACTTGTTTGGTGATCTCGGTGGTGCGCGCGCTGGTGTTTTGCATAGAAGCAGTGATTTGGGCAATTTGCTGGGCAGTCCCTTCTAGGGAGTTAGATTGCTCCACACTGCTCTGGGAGAGGGTTTGCATGGATTCTTTCAAAATCTCGCTTTGGGAGGATAATTCTTTGGCAAAGGCATAAGAGGCACTCAGCATCTCGCGGATGTCTTGACCTAGCATATTGATAGTGATCTCCACCGCGCCCTTAGCCTCTGGGATTTTAGCCGTGAAGTCAAATTTCTTGTAGGCTTCAAAAACAGCGTTGATGGTATCCATATTGCGCCCCACCTTGTGCTCTAGGGTGTCTAGCATGGTGTTGAGCACATTTTTAAGTTCTTTGAGCTGGGGGTTGGCTGGAATTTGCGTGATGCGCGCACTCAAATCGCCCGACTCGATGATCTTAGCCGTGCTGACCGATTGGGACACGGCTTGTTGGTCTTCCTCTAAGGATTGTTGAATCTTTTGGATATTGGCATTAATGACACCCACCATCTGCCCCAATTCGTCATTACTCTGCACCTTTAAGAGTTTGAGAGAGACTTTCTCATGGTTTAAAAACCTAAAAAATGTAACCAATCCCTCTAACACTGCAGAGAGCCGCCTAGAGATGATCTTATTAGCCAAAAATGCCACGCATATCCCGGCGATGATGAGAGAAAAAAACGCAGTTACCATAACAAGTCTTGCAAGTTCGTCTTTAGGCTTAAAAATAGCGTCCTTGGGAGCAACAATGAAGACCGACCAAAACTGATCGATATCGCGCCACACTCTGAAATTCACAAGTCCGATAAAGGATTCTTGGTGTCTGATATTCATGTAAGGGAATACCCCCTCGTGATGCTCTTTGGCAGCCTTTAAAATGGTCTCTGTCAAGGGACCCGGATTGACCTCAATTAAGGGTTTGCCAATCATGTTGGTATCTGGGAAAGCAGCAACACGCCCGGTAGAGGAGAGCACCGCAATAATATCGCCCGGATAGACTGAACTGGTCTTATCCATGATCACCTCTTGACGCATTTTAGTCAGATCGATTGCCAGACTAATAAAGCCGATTGCCTGTTTTTGTTTGTTTCTGATGGGGACTGTGGCGATAACAGAGGTTACATCCTTGCCTGCAATGTGGATGGGCATGGGCTCACTCAGCATGTCCTTGTTTGTGCGCAACACTTCTTTGATATTGGGTCCATTGAAAATTTTGGCACTTTCTTGAAGGGAGAGGGAGATAATCCCACCAACATGGAAGACATCAGTATCCTCAAGAGCCAAATAAAAGCCCTCAGGGATAGGATGCTCTACATCTATAGGTTTGGGTATAACTTTGCTGGGCGAATCTTTAAAGACGGCGTGGGGGAGATAGAGAAAACAATAATCTGACCAATTTGCCTCATCAAAGGCTGTGCGGACAAAATTAGTCAATTCATCTTCCCGTAAGGAATTATTGTCAATGGAGTTTTGGATGGTCTCCCTTAAAGTTTCTAAGAGGGCAAAGCCTTGATTAAAAGCGGGGATGATGCGGTTAGCATGCCTCTTAGCGACATTGTAGAGGGTTTTATAAGCCTCTGTCTGCAAGGTTTTAGAAGACTTGTGGGTGATCACCAAAGAGAGGACAATGAAAATGACAAGCAAAACCCCAATAATGAGAGAAACAAGTTTGGTGCCGATTCTGAGATTGGACAAATTCATAAGCTATTACCCCCCCCCCCCCCCCTATTTAGGTGGTTAGGCTGCGTCCTTGACATTTTGACCTCCATTCTTGAGTTTCCTACAATAAAATCGCAAATGCGAGAATTTTAGTATAAAATTATTAATTTAATTAAACAATGTAGGGGGGGTAGGGGGGGGTGCCCCCCAATCAAGACTTAGATGCCTATTGGATAGTTTTTAAAACATCGTTAAACTGCAACCTAAAACGATCCCCTTTAAAGCCGTCTTGTTGGATGGCTTGTTGTCCGGCTATACTCTTAAAATATTGGTTTAAGAGCAAAAAATAAGCGTCATGATGGACACCAATTAAATTTGGTTGGTAGTAAGGAAAACTTGTAGGATTGAGCACCCATTCTGCGCTTTTTTCGTAGGCCTTAAAAAGTTTTTGGGCTGCTTGGCTGTGCCAAAGATCAAAGCCATTTTCTGCAAGCAGTTGTCCAGCCACGCTAATGGGCGTGAGGGCAAAATGTGTGTAAGCAATGCCTTTAATGCCCTTAGTGGGTCCGCCATTGTAGTCAGCAGTGTTGGAACGCACAATCTCTTTTGCCATCACACCATTTTCATCAATGGCGTTTAAAATCCACTCTTGCCATTTATGCGCCATTTTTGAAAGCAGATTGTCATCGTGGGTAACAAGCGCGCTACTCACACCCAAAAGGATAGCCCAAGCCCCGATATTATTCGTCTTGCCATAGCGCGCATACGCTAACATGCCGCTAGAAAAGCGTTCAAATGCGCGGCTGGGAAACTTTGAGCGGATAAAGAGATAAGCCATGTTCATATAGGGCATGTAAAAATTAATCAGATTTTCAGCCTCCTTTGAGCCCACCACTTCAAGACCCCGTGCCCACTTTTCTAAAATCTCTTGAGCCCTCTTGGCGTATTCCTGTTTCCCACTCACCAAAAAACCTAAAGCCAAATCGTAGGACAAAGTGGCGGATCTTTTAAATGCAGCACTGCACGGATCGGCTTTTCTCTCACCTGTGGGGGTGTAGTGTGGTAGCGTATTGAGTTGCGCACAGACTTGGATTTCTTTCTTAAGCTTGCGGTGCAAATGGATTGCGTGTTCCAAATTGCTAGAGTGGAAATCTCTAAAAAAATATGGCGTGGCTTGCAAAGTGCTTAAAAAATACAGCCCCAAGAGGATTATTTTTTTCACCGCGCTCCTTTTAAACACCTAAATCGCGATTGGGGGTTGCGCGCAATGAGATAATAATACTACCACCGATAACCCAAAGAAGCTGAGAAAATCCGTAATTGGCCTATATCATTTGATTGGTAATAACTATTGCGGTTGCTCTTAAAAGTGAAGGTCCCCCCCCAGCCAATATCAAAGCCTCTAAAGTTGTATTTAGCTCCAAAAGCGATGGTGTAGCCATCAGAATCAGGGATACCAACCGCATCTTGGGGGCTAGGGGCTTGATCGTAGGCTAGAGCACCCATTAGGCGCAGACTCCGACCCATATAAGTCGTCCCGATTCGAAAGGTGTTGGTGTCTCGCCAGCCCGCCCCCATATTCATCACCCCGCTAAAATCAGCCAATCCCACCATCTTTTTTAAAGTCGCTGCACTCAAAAACTGCACCGTGCCCCCAATGCCTTGATAACTCGCATTAGCAAAGTCTGGGGTAACCAAGAATTTATTACCCTGAGACCAAAAAGTGCGCTCATACACACCCTCCACACGCAAGCGGTTTTTAAAAAACTCGTGTGCATAGGCGATGTTGAGGACCTCGGGTAAAGACACATTGATATTCAAATGCCCCTTAGTGAGCACATTCCCCAAACTAGGTCCTAGCTGGGTTAGGGCCGTCAGATTGCCCCGCATATTGAAAGTAACACTGCTGGTATAGACCATAGAGAACATGCCATTATTAAACACACGCATGCTCGCAGCCAATTTATACCCCCCACCCCAAGAGCTCCCATTACTTTGTTGCACGACCTTAGAAGTCCCGTAGAGATCAGATATCGCCTCCTGCAAGCCACTATTTTTCATCACATTTTTAAGTTGATTATAGAAAACCTGACATTGTGGCGAGTTCTGGTCCATGTTGGCTTTGCAGTTAGCCGCAGCTTTATCACCAATGCCAGCGAGTTGTGCGCGCATGCTTGAGGGCACCTGTTGGCTAAAGACATTATTGGGTAGACCTAAGATCTGATCTCCAGTGAGCACAGAAGCCCCGTGCAAGGGCACATAAACGGTGTTATCAAAACTCCCGGTTGCATAGAGTCCCCGCCCTGAAACCCCAATTGAAAAGCGATTACCCAGCGTATAACTCACACTAGGGGCTAATTCCACCATCATAATGAAGACATTTTGCAAGAACTCCCCGCCCAAGCCATGCCATTTCATGCCCAGTCCTGAGGGGGCGGTAAAACTCCCTCCAAAGGTAAAGCCATTATGTGTGCGGGTTTTATAAAAGAATTTGGGCAAAATAAAATTAGTCGTGCCCGTCCAACCACTCACCACTTGCGCATCGGGTACAGAAGCCACGGTGGTAACTTTTTGATTGGTGAGATTTTGCAGACTTTGAACCAAATTCATCACCGTCTTCAATCCACCAGTGATTAGAGTTTTACCTATGTCTGAAGCCAAACTCCCTAAACCTAGAGCATTGACAATGGCAAGCATATTTTCTTTAGATTTGTCAATTTTAAGACTTGTAACCGAATAAAGTCCCTGATTGGTGCTAGGAACCATGAACTTAAAGGCGGGGATATTGATCACCGTGCTGGTAACTTCAAATTCACTTTGATTCTCTCCCCAATCATTATTAAAGCCCATGTTAGCCGGGTTATAATAGCTAGAATCTGCCCCACGCGCCCCGGCAATGTAGGCTGAACCTAGAGCTGTGCCATTCAAGCTTTGCTCAGAGATTTTAAACCCATTGCCCCTAAGACAACCCGACACCAAAGCTAGTAAAATAAGATAGACTCTCAAAATATGTCCCTAGGGGTGGTAACGCTGGATCGAGATGGCAATGCCGGTTGTCATGTTTTGGAACAAGGTTCTATCCGCATTGCGCTCATAATAAATCAACTCCCCATTTTCCACAAAGCGCTGAATCAAATCCCCATTGGGTTCCAAACGCTTACCCATCCCCATGAAAATATCACGCCCCAGCACAATATCATCAAAGAGATCGCCATAACTGACTTTCCCAAACATATCCCGCGCTACACTCCATTTAGCCGAACAAGTGCCCGAAAAACAAACATAGTTTTTTTTGATTAAAATATCGCCAAAGCGTTGGCCTAGTTTGTAAAGCACCATCTCAATCTCACCCTCTTTTGTCTTTTCGATGGAACCATAGTCATAGTAGCGTAACATGGGCGTATAAATATAAATCAGGCGGAATTTGTCAATCTCTTGATTGAGTTTGGCTTGTTCCTCTTGAGCACGCTGGGTGGCACTCTTCTTAATAAAGAGGCTTTTGTGCTTCTTGGACTTGTGGGACTTATGGGATTTGGACTTGGCGTGCGGTTGCTTGGCGTGCGGTTGCTTGTGGCAAGCACTCAAAAACAAACCCAAGAGCACAAGAGCCCACAACCCACGCCAAGACATCAGAAACTACGCGATTCCATTATCCTCTAGCACTATTGAAGACATTATACCAAATGCGCCCATCTAATCTAAGCTCCATGCTCACTTGACACAACCCATCTTTATAAATGGTCTCTGTGATCTCGGCATTACGGATCAAGGCATTCACGCGGGTTTTGATGACAGAGTTCTGCAAGATCATATCTTTCACCGTGTCGGTAGCATTGACGCGAATCCCATACATCTTTTCGCCCAATTGGCGGTAACCATCGACAATGGCCGCTCTCTTGGCTAGGGCTAGGGCTTGGGAGGGCGAAACCGTGGATTCAGGGGCCACACCCATGCCCACCGCGCTAATCTCAATTACATTGGTAGGCGTGAGAATGGGTGTGTTGGGAATTGCTCCTACCGCACCGTTATTAGAGGCGACATTGGGTGTAACATTTTGGGCGGGATTTTCAAAGCGCGTCGTCGGTTGGGCAACTTGGGGCTGTGGAAGCGTTACTGGGGGTCTTGTAGCCATAGGGCGGTTGTTAAAAGTCGTGGGCGGGTAAATGGGGGCTTGCAACCCGGTGGCTGAGGGGGGAATCAACTGGGTGGCCGGTCTTTTAAACCAACCACACCCGGCAATCCCCACAACCAAACCCAAGGACAACAAGGACAAAGAGAGAGGTGTGAGCCCTTTAGTTCTTACGCTCCGATCCAACTCCAAGCCAGCTTTTTTCATCTTATAACCCTTCTATTCATAAATCTAGCACTTCATTTTAACACAAAAACCCTAAAAATGATGATAAAGACGATCTGATATTTAAACAAAAATCCTTATGTAGTGCTTCAAAATGGTGTGTCCCCCGCCAATCTAACTAAACTACGCTATAATCGGTATAAAGACTTAGTTCGTATAAGGTTGCTGGCATGCTCTTCCACATCTTGGAGCGTCTTAAAAAGAGTGCATGGTGCGATTTGCTCATGCCCATTGTGAGTACTCCAGAGTTTAAAACGCTCAATCAAAACTACATGCAAAGTCTTAAAATCGCTCAAATGAAACACACGCGGGTTTTTCCCTTGCCAACCGAGCTTTTTAAGGCATTTGAATGCACTCCCCTAGAGTGTTTACACACCATTTTATTAGGTCAAGACCCTTACCCGGGAACTTTTATGCACCAAGACCAAGAATATCCTTTGGCTATGGGTTTGAGCTTCAGCGTGCCAAGAGTTGCCCCCATCCCTAAGAGTTTGCAAAATATTTATAAGGAATTATTCTCAAGTTTAAATATTACACCCAGCCTCCATGGCAACTTGCAAGGTTGGGCTAGGCAGGGTGTCTTACTGCTCAATGCGATTTTAAGCGTGGAGAAAAACAAACCCAAGTCTCATGAATCTTTAGGTTGGGAGACCTTTACCGACCAAGTTTTAAGGCAACTTTCCACCTTGCAACGCCCTCTAGTTTTCATGTTCTTGGGTAAAGTAGCACAAGAAAAAATCAAGCTTTTAAGCCCTAATCCCCAGCACTTGGTTTTATCAGCTCCCCACCCAAGCCCGCTCGCTCAAACACGCCCCCCCCTGTTTTTAGGTAGTGGGGTTTTTAACAAGGCTCAAGAGTTTTTGCAAGCCCAAAATATCCCGATGGAGTGGGCACCAGACCCCCTACCACGAGACTGATTTATTGCTCCCTAGCTTGACAATGGGGAATTCTCTACTCCACACCACCAAACCGCTCTTAATGCTCGTGATGGTCAAGATAAAGATATAGTCAATGCGTTGTTTGCTAGAACTCACGCGGGCGTTTCTTTGGCTCACCTTGCCAGACAAAGAGAGATCGGGAGCTCTGAGTGTGCCCTTTTCTTGGGTGGTCTCTTGGTTAAATTCCTCATCGTCGCGGAGTTGTCTAACCTTGCCAATCATGTGATCGGCACTACCTCCACTACCAGCAATGGCTTTGGTTACATAAAACTTGCCTTTAACTTGATCGGTTAAAGTTTGGATCACCATTTGGGTGAGTTGCTCGGTATCAAAGTGTTGCATGGTGTCATTCAAGACATCAGACACGGCAATAACCTGCTTACCTTTAAGCTCTTGCATTTCCCCACTAGCTAACATGGACTGAACGGCTGTCTTGGCGGCGTATTCAATATCTTGGTAATCCAGCCCAGCAGTGGCATACTTTTTAGAATCTTGATCCTTTTGGGAGACATAGCTCACCTCTTGCCCACAACCAGCCAAGATGAGCGCACCCACTATACAAGAAGCCCATACTTTTTTATTCAAACCCTTTTTTAAATCCTGCGTCATCTTCACTCTTCTCCCTCATGTTTTTGCTGTTTTGGTTGCTCTTTTTGTTCGATCTTTTCGGTATTCTTAGGAGTCTCAGAAACCCCTACACCCTTGGGAGCAAGATCCCTTTGTTTATCAAGATCGTCCACCGTCTCTGGCTCTTGCGTGATCTTAGCCTGTTTGTTCTCCTCTAAATCCATGCTGAGCAAGACATAAGTTTGTCCTTGACCCACCCACCTAGCATCTAGCTTGGTGTTGCGAATCTCCACATGGAACTTCCCGCTCAAAGCGGGCTGTTGGCTCTTAAGCGAAAAGTCTGCCAATTTATCTTTAGCCCTCGCGCTAGCAATGCTAACGGCATAAGCCACATCCCCATCTAAGATGTCTCCAACACCGCATGCCACCACCCGACCTTGATGGACTTGAGCACCCTCATCGCAATGCCTAACCCACTTAGGAGTGCGCGCATCCACCAAACAGGCGCAGAAAACACTGCACAAAAAGCCCCCCAACAGCCTCAAAGGCTTCAACACAGCCTACTTTTTACCCGGTTCCATCCCCATTTCTGAGCGGATTTTATCCACGATGCCATTATCTAGCCCTACCAACACCCACACATGGTCTTTGCCAACCCACCGCGCAAGTTGTTTGGTCGCCACAAGCTCTTTATCGACCATCTGAGAGATGTCAATGCTACTTGTTTTGTTCAAAGACTGCCCCTCCCGCGCTTCATGAGATTGCACTTCTTTGTGGAGCTGTGATTTTAGATTGCTGGCTAAATTGGCACGGGCTTTCATGGTAGCCTGTTCTGTAGCATAATCCACACCACTAACACCCCCTACAATATCCTCCTCACCACGCCCTAAAAACACTCCCGAGTAATTAGGGTAGTGCTTAGAAACATCATTCAAATCTCCGAATGTCCATTTAGGTGCGCCCTTCGTTTCGGCACTATACGCCTTATTCTCCTTGCTCACACCAGACTTAGGCTCACCACCACACCCAATAACCACCAAAGCCCCAGCGAGGCTACCCAACAAAACCCACTTACTAATACGCATCGCTCACTCCTTGTTACGATAGATTTTTTCTAGGATAATTTTAGGCGAGCCTAAAGGGATTATCCACAACTTTCTTGCGATCCACCACATAGGGAATCAACGCCATGTGTCGGGCGCGCTTAATAGCTACCTCTACCCTCTCCTGCCACTTCTTGCTATTGCCCGTCAAACGGCGGGGCATGATTTTATAGCGTTCTGATAGCGAATGCTTAAGCAGATCCAAGTCTTTGTAGTCGATAAACTCGATCTTGGCCTCTGTGTATTTGCAATAACGCTTCGCATACTTTTTTCTCTCCATGTCTTCTCCTCGTTGTTATTATGACCTAAAAAGGTAAATCATCATTGACATCAATTTCGGGCACTTTTTCAGGCACGCTCCCTTTGGAATAAGTCTTTTGGGACGTGCTTGGGTAACTCTGATTGTGGGCTCCCATTTGCCCCCCACTCTCTTTTTTGCTATCTAGCATGACCAAATTTTCAGCCACCACAACATGCTTGCTACGCTTATTGCCCTGTTGATCGTTCCAGCTATCCAAACGCAAACGCCCCTCAATCAAGACCTTCGAGCCCTTGTTAAGATACTGGCCAGCCACTTCCGCCGTGCGCCCAAATAAATCCACATCGATAAAACAAGTCTCCTCTGCTTTACTCCCATCTTGGCGTTTATAGACATGGTTTGTGGCAATCCCTATTTTGCCCACGCTCATGCCCCCGGGAGTATGACGCAACTCTACATCGCGCGTCAAATGCCCCACCAGCGTGATCTTATTAAACATCTAAAGATTGATTCTTGGACGATTCAGCATGGCTGGGTTGTTCATGGGAGGTGTTGTTTTGATAAGTAGGCTTTTTATGCGTGCGATCTACCAAGGTTTGCCATGCCTTCTGCTCTTTTTTGCTCTCATATTTCAAGATGATAAAGCGTAACACATCCTCATTGATCCGATACAGTCTCTCAAGCTCTAAAACCGCCTTGGGCTGGGCTTTAAAATAGATCACAAAATAATAGCCCCGTTTTTGTTTTTTGATCTCATAGGCTAAATGCCGATGCCCCATATCTAGAGTCGCCTCAATTACGCCTCCCTGTTTGTTAATCACATCTTGATAGAATACAAGCTTGTTTTTGATCTCCTCTTCTACCAAGGTGGGCTTGAGAATAAACATTGTCTCATAGTGTTTCATAGTTCTCCTTTTGGATAATGCCCTTTTTGTTGGTACAAAAGAGCAAGGCTTAATCCTCCATTCTAGCGGATATAATCTTGCACTTTAATTAAAAAATGCCACCCGGCATCTTTTTGCCCCTGCATGCTGGCAATATGCCATGTGCGCAAGCCACCAAACACTCCCTGATAATCCTGCACCTGCTGGGCGCGCTGGCTAAGTTGCTTGAGCACCATTGGGGGTGGGTTGAACCCTAAAATCTCCTTAGCGTCCATGCTGTTATGCCCCTTGAGATAGGCAAAGATCAAAAAGAGTTGGTAAAAATAACGCTCCAATCCCCAAATGAGTTCCATTTCCTCTACCCCCTGCAAGCGTGCAAAGCTTTCAAAGACCTTTTTGGGTTTTTCAAACAAAGCTTCTAAGAGTTCTTGGGTTTCTGCTCCCATCAGTCCATAGACATGTTCTTGCACCTCTGTGATCCCTATGGGCTTATCTAGCAAAGCTAATTTTTCTAAGTCTTGGTAGATGATCCGCACATCGTTATTTTGCACCTCTAAGAGCAAGAGCAAAGCCTGCGTGTCAATAATCAAGCCCAAAGCATGCACCTTTTCTTGCAAGAGTTCTAAAAGGGTGTCTAAATTGGGCATAAAAAAACGCACATCGATGATGTGATCGCCTAGCTTGGGGTGTTTGAATTGTGTAGCAAATTGCTTAAAATCTTGGGCATAGGTGCTCTTGTCCTTGGCTTGGTAGAACTCGATGATCAAAGCATTTCTAGGGTGCAAGGCTAGGGTATCTAGGAGGGCACGAATTTCTTTAGCCCCTAATTTTTTATCCAATCTCAGGCACACCAGATTCCCGGTTGCAAACAAGGAGTCTTGGCTTAAGACCTCCAAGACTTCTTGGAAACGATAATCCCCAAAATCAAACTGGCTTTTTTGGGCTTGGCTGTAAGCCTTAGCAATTTTGCGGGCGTAGTATTCGATATAAAACGCCCACTCCCCATATAACAGAGCCGCCCTAGGGGTGGCACGCTTCAAATAGGCTTCTAAATCTTTCTGGTAAATGGCAATCCCCCTTATTCCTCGACATATCCATTCTCACTTAAAAAATCTTTGGTTTTGATGTCTCTGAGTTCAACCTTGAGGGTGCTATTTTCTAAATCCAACTTAAAAAGCTTGTCTTTAAGCATGTGATTTTCACGCAACAAGACGCGGTACTTGCGGTAAAGTTGCTCGCCAAAGAATCGTTTGGCTGGGCGGGCTTTAGCTACGGAGCGATCCTTAAGATAAATCTCTACCAAGCTCACCGGTTGGGGCAAGGGTTCATGGCTATCCTCTTGTAAAAATTCCTTGTCTTTTTCTAAGACCAAGAGATCGCGCTTGACCCTATGGGATAATAGCTCCTCTTTGAGTTGTTGCATTTCTTGTTCTTTGTCCTTTTGGCGTTTTTGCAAGTCCTTTAAGCTCTCCTTAGTTTCCATCACCTCCGCGCGCAATTTTTTTAAGACCGCCCGTGCCTGTTCGATCTCTTGCTCGTAAGAGCGCAACTCCTCTTGGAATTTTTGGCGTTCCTCCTCAAAGAGTTGCACGACCTCCCATTTTTCCTTCATCATGGGTGCTTTTTTGATAAATTCTTGAAAGATAGAGTCACTCACACCATCTCCAAAGATAAGAGTTTCATCTCTGTCCCCTTGGTGATCTCCAAGCTATGACCCCCACAACGCACACAAACCCCATAATCCAAACCTTGGGGCACAAAAACAACCCCACATTCCTTGCAACTAAGCTCGATCTTTTCCTCTACAATCTCTAAAATCGCCTCTTGGCATAGGGGTAACTCTTCTTTAAAGGTTTCAAAGGCACTCATAAAAAGTTGCTTGTCCATCGCGCATCTCTCCCCAATGCTCACCACCACCTTTTCTACCTTAGTGGCATGGTGTCTTTGGGCATGCGTGGCGCACAAGTCCATCAAAGAGGAGACCACCGAATATTCGTGCATACACGCCTCTATTGTTTGAGGTTCAACAAGGTGTTTAAAATTTGATCGGAGGTGGTAACCGCCTTTGAGTTGGCTTGAAACCCTCTTTGCACCACAATTAAGTTGGTTAAGCTCCGACTCAAATCCACATTGCTCGATTCCAACTTAGAGCCTGAGACATTCCCGCGTCTACCCGTGCCAGCCGCACCTATCGAGGCTTGCCCCGAGTTGCCCGTTTGTGAAAATACACTCCCCCCCACAGCTTGTAAGCCCGCATCGTTAGCAAAGCTAGCCAAAGCCACCTGTGCTAAGGCTAGGGTTTTGCCATTGCTAAAAGCCCCCAACAACGCCCCCTCATTATTAAAGCGCACATCCATTAAATCCCCAGCTTGATAGCCATTCTGTTCGATCGCATAGGTTTCAGATATTTTATCCACACTGGTGATTCCATCAAAGCCCCCGGCTGTGCCAAGACTGAGCGTGATGCGTTGGGGCGCATCCGAACCATTTTTGGGATCAAATTGCAACACGGGCGGATTCATGCCCGCCAAGCTCCCGTTTTTATTGAAGTGTAACACGCCCTCTTCAAAGACATTGGGGCGCTCAGGCGAGGAGCCAACAATCTCAGCCGGTTCGGGCACAATCACGCGGAATTTCCATTCAGACCCCCCGCTTTTATAAAACTCTAAACGCATAGTGTGCTTAGTCCCCAAACTATCTACCAAATCAATGCTACTAGCATGCATGGCGTGGGTGAGCTTAGAGGTGGAGGTTGAAACCCCACCCTCAATTAAAGAAGCAGTGTTAAGCGCACCCATTGTCTTGCCAAATAAGACATTCTTGGTTACCTTATCTGAAGCGTAGTTGGTAACAAAAATGCTCAAGTTTTCTTTTTTATCATTCCCATTGTCCTTGTTGGTGATCTCAAACATGCCATATTTGTTGAGGGTAACGGCTACAGAAGCAGTTGAATCCTTGTAATTCTTTTTCATGTTGGGATCTTTGACAATATTAGCGTCATGTTGCATTAAGGCGCGTAGTTGATCGGTAGTTTTAAATTGCCCGATACTCGAATCGGCTTCAATGCCCTTAGTGTAGCGGTATCTAAAGGCAGTGATGTCTTGATCCCCTTTGGCAAAATTAGCAAAAGCCCCCGTACCCTTGCCGGTAACCACGATATTTTTGATGTGCTCATCGCCCTCCAAGTTGTTTTTATTTTCTAAGCGCAATTGCCCATTATCAATATAAGCTTCAACGCCGGTTTTATCTTTAACCGCATTGATCGCATTTTGAGCTGCACTCAAAGAAGAGGTACGTGTAACAGCCGAATCGTTAGTAAAAGAAATCTTAGTCCCGTTGAGCTCCAAAGTGTTGCTACCTTTAGAGGCTACGATGGCTTTTTTCATGCTAGCGTTTTTATAGCTCACCCAAACACCCTGCCCTTCATTGAGCAAGAAGGCATCTCCATCTTCATTATAAAGCGCACCGATGTCTTCAGCCACTTGTGTAAGATTGGTTGAAGAGTCATATTGTGGCTTGACCCCATCTGAGGGGGTTTTGCTAGAAGAATCAAGCATGAAGGCATTTGCCACTTGTTCGGCATGCCGCCCAGCATTCAAGTTTGCGCGCATCGCCACCCGTGTGCTGGCGCGTGCAGGCATGACCATGCCCGGATCGATGCGGATATTTTGTAAGGGCTTGGTGCTATCAATCTTGAGCATGTCCGTTTCACTGCCCTTAGTGCCCATGTCTTTGGGATCGCGCACCCAACCCTGCACCACATACCCCCCTGTGGTAACTAAGTTGCCCTCTGCATCAAAGAGGAATTCCCCGCTACGGGTGTAGTTGCGATTCACCCCCCGATCGGGGCTGATCACAAAAAACCCATCGCCTTGGATGGCTAGATCGGTTTTGACATCGGTATTTTGCAAGTTGCCTTGCGAAAAAATCTTAGTGGTGGCATCCACGCCAACACCCAAACCTACCGAAAAGTCGTTTTGCCCAGCTAGACCATTTTTATAGGGTGCGGTGGCAATCAATTTAACTTGAGAGAGCATATCCACAAAGGAAGCCCGAGAATACTTAAAACCCGTGGTATTGACATTGGCGATGTTATTACTTTCAATATCTAGGGCGATTTGGTGGGCTTGCATGCCATTAACGCCAGACCATAAAGAGCGGAGCATGGTGATCCTTTAATGCAAATATTGCTTAGTTAAAGCAAACTTTATTCCCTAAATTATACTAATCCACTGCTAATCTCCGTTAAGCACTCCAGCGCAATTTGGGTCAATGTCCAAACGCTTCAAATTCTGCTTGATAGTCTTCTTGATCTCCTGCTTTTTAGCCCCTAGAAACGTGTTGATCTGGTGTTTGGTCAAGGCATCGCAATAACTTCCACTTGGGTGCGCCTTCGAGTCCGCTTTGCGTGGGTTTTCTCTGATTTTGTATCCCGTCCCACCGCCATTGTTGCCACTTCTCTAAATCTTGCAATTAACACACTCCCCGCGCTCAAAGCTAGAGGATTGAAGGTCCCAACAAGGCTTGGCCACTGGCGGGTCTAAAGCACCTCTACTCCAAGAGTGAGCCCGCCCTCTATGAATATTAATGTTTGCATTCAAATCTCTATCCAAAGAAAAACCACAAGAGGGGTAATGAAAAACCCTATCTTTTAGACTTAAATCCTCTTTGAGTGCCCCACAGCTAGAGCAAATCTTAGAGCTGGGAACAAAAGCATCGTTTTTGATGAGAACACTCAAGATAGCCACAAACTCACCAAAGCCAAATCGTTAATCTTGCGCCCCCAAAGTTTAACCATACCCTTCACGCTTTTTTAGTTAGGGTTTTGCAATTCTTTTAACACATTGCTTCTTGGTTTAATAATCCTTCTAGGTTAAGGCAACTAGAGCAAGATAAAAGGCCTACGGCGGTTACTATCAAGGAAAGACCCGAGAGTAGGGATTATGTTATTATTAAATGTTTATATAACAAACGGAGGGTGTTGAGGAAATGGCGGATTAACAAATTCTAGGCAATAATTCGCCTTCAGGCATTTCTAAATAACGCCTAGAACCCCAAGCATTTTTTAAATATACACAAGGTTTTTGGGTCTTGCCCAACACTCTACCTATGATCGCAGGCGCGCCTCCATTGGCTTGGAGCAAATCGCATATTGGGGGTGCATGGGGTGTATCCACACATAGTACGCACACCCCCTCATTTGCCAAAACATAGGGTTCTAGCCCCAAAATCTCACACACCCCCCGCACCTCTTCTAAGATCGGGATTTTGCGCTCCTCAATCTCAATCTCCACTAAAGAGGCGCGCGCCCACTCATGGAGCAGGGCTGCTAACCCACCCCTCGTGGCATCACGCAAGGCATAGAGAGAATACCCACTTAACAAAACAGGTTCTAACAAGCCAAAGAGTTGTTGGCAATCACTTTGCAATGCAGAGTGTAACCCAATTTCATGGCGTAAGGAAAAAAGCAACGCCCCATGGCTACCGATGGGGGCACTCAAAATTAAGCTTTGACCCTCTTTGAGATTTTTAGCACTCAAAGCAGGACAAACCACACGCCCTAAAGCGGTGGTGTTGATAAAAATCTTGTCCATGCTATTTTTGGGTAGAACTTTTGTATCCAAAGATAAAAGTTTGAGTTTACCCAACCTTAATTGTGTGCGGACAGACTCTAAAATACGCTCCAAAGTGGCTATTTGCAAGCCCTCCTCTAGCATAAAGCCCATGCTCAAATACTCCGGCCTAGCCCCCATCATCGTAACATCATTGGCACTCCCACACACACTCAGCTTACCAATATCCCCTCCAGCAAAAAAAAGCGGATCGACCACAAAGCTATCCGTGCTCATTGCAAAATCCCCACTCCCACTAAAAACCCCACCATCCTCCCCATCAGCCACTAAAAACTCTTGTAAATAGGGCTTAAACACCCGCTCAATGAGTTCTAGACTCTCCTTGCCCCCATTCCCACAACTCAATGCGACTTGTTTAAAATCCATGTTTGCTCCTTTTGTTGGTTGGCTAAAAAATGCGCCTGCCCAAAAGCCAATGCCCCATCATTGCAAGAGAGAAGTTTGGGCATGAAGAACACCCGATGGGTAAAAAGAGTCGTGATATGCTCACATAAAAGGCGGTTGGCAAAGACTCCACCCCCAAAGAGCATGGGCAGATTGTGCCGTTTAGCTAGAGCTAGGGCGATGTGGGCTAGTGTATTGTGGAATTTTCTAGCCACTAGAGGGGCTTGGTTGCCTAAAATCTCGTGCTCGATCGCTTCGAGCATGGGCGTGCCCATAACGGGGCGATCTTGCAGGCTAAAGGGATAAAAATCCAGACTCTCCGTTGTGCTTGCCAAACTCTCTAATTGTGCCGCGCTTTGCCCCTCATAGGTGTTAAACTCCCCCACCCCACAAAAACTCGCTATGGCATCAAAAAGCCGCCCTAAAGAAGTGGTTGGGGACACTTGGATTTTTTGATCCAGCATACCTTTAAGGGCATTAGCACGCGCACCCAAAGGCTTTTCAAGGCGTGCTAAGAGTCTGGTCAAGCCGTGTTGGTAGGCCAGACAATAACCGATGGTGCAGGCATCTTGGATCAAGTTGGGGGCTTTTGGAATCCAAAAGCGTTGCAAGGACAACAGATGTTCTACCTGCCAAAAGCCCCTAAAATGGGCTTTAAAAACCTCGCCTCCCCAAAGTTCTTGATGGTCCCCTAGCCCACTCCCATCGCACACAAGCCCCAAGACTTCCATGCCTTCCAAAGGGGGGTGTTCTAGCTCCCATTCGCCCAATAATGCATGCATGTGCGCTTTATGGTGCTGGATAGGCGTGCATGTTGCCTTGCATTCTAGGGCTTTTTCTTGCCCGATTTGACTAGAAGTGTATTGGGGGTGTTGGTCAATGCCGATGGTTTGTGGCAAACCATAGAGTTTGCTATAAAAATCCCAATCTTTGTGGTAATTTTGGATACTCTCTACACTCTCTAGCGCACCCGTCTCTGGGATCACCAAACTGGATTCTCGACTCCAGCACAAACTGGTCTTATTATGCGCGCCCATGCCCACAAGAGATATGGGGCTTTCTAGGGGCATGTATAGGGGAGATAGCCCTCTAGCCAGACGCACAATGCCCATTTGCTTGCCCACACAACGCAAAATGCTATCTTCAATCCCATGCAAAATGGGGCGGCTGTGATCTAAAATGCCCTCTAAGTCAAATTTGGCGCGCAGAGTTTCTAACTCTGTGATGATGGGCTCGCCCTTTAAATTGGCACTGGTGAAAATGAGGGCTTCAAAGAATTGCAAAAGCAAGTGGTGCAGGCCGCTATAGGGGAGGATAATCCCTAGAGTATTGAGATTAGGGGCTACATGGTCATAACAAGGGCTTTTTTTATGGGCCAGCACAATGGGGGCACTAGGGGCTTGGAGGGCTTCTAATTCTAGGGGGTTTAAATGCACCAAAGCGTGTGCCACTGCTGTATTTTTTACCATCAAGGCTAGGGGTTTTTTAGGGCGGCACTTCAAGGCACGCACCTTTTGCACTGCTTGCCTATCTTGTGCATGGCATACCAAGGCAAAGCCACCAATGCCCTTCAAAGCGATCACTTGACTTTGTCGGATAGCTTGTATCGCACGCTCTAGGGGCCGGTCTGTGTGTTTGCCCTCTTGATCATAAAAGCTAAGTGTGATAGGGCAATGCGGGCATGAGAGGCTTTGGGCAAAAAAGCGGCGACTCTGGGGGTTATGGTAATCTTTTTGGCAAGCAGGGCACATCACCAAATCACGCATAGAAGTTTGGGCGCGATCGTAGGGCAGAGTGTGCAATAAACTAAATCTAGGGCCACAATGCGCGCATGCTACAAAGGGGTAGTTAAAAAAGCGACTCTTGGGGTTGGCTAGATCTTGCAAACACAGCTTGCAGGTAGCTAAATCTAGGGGCAGGGTATCTTTCAAACTGAGTGAGGGGGTTAGGCTGGGGGCGATTTTAAAATCTTGCGTGTGGATTGGGGGTATGTCTTGGCACTCTATGGCGTTAATCTGTGCTTGTAGGGGTTTATGGGTATCTAGTTGGGCCAAAAATAAGGTTTTTAGTTCTGCTTGTAAAACCACCTCCACCTGCCCACCTCTATTGCGCACAAAGCCACACGCACCTAACTCTTTGGCCAACTGATAGACAAGGGGCCTAAAACCCACCCCCTGCACTTGCCCGCTGATGATGATTTGGACAAACTTAGTAGAGTTGCATGGTGGCACAATGCAAGCTCCCATTTTCTCTAATGAGCACGGAACAATCCACGCCCACAACCTCTAAACCTGTGTGTTGTTGTAAGATTTTAAGCACTGGGGCATCCATCGGATCGTTATAGATGGGGGCAAACAAAACCTTTTGTCCGCCTTTATTGGCGAATAAAAAATTCGCATAGGTGGCAGGTAGCCGTCTTCCTTGATGGTATTTGGGGTAGGGTAGGGGTAAAGGCACGAGGTTATAACGCTTGCCTTTCAAAGTCCTAAACTCCTTTAATTGTTTTTCCATCGCTTTTAGGGGCTGGTAGTGGGAGTCGTGAGGGTCATTGCAGGTTACATAGGCGATTGTATTGGGGTCTAAAAAACGCGCTAAGGTGTCAATATGCCCATCGGTGTCATCGCCCTCCAAGGGATTCACATCTAACCACAAAATACGCTCTACACCTAGCTCTTGCTTGAGAATCGCACTGAGCTGGTTTTGATCCTTGTTAGGGTTGCGTTCTGGGTTGAGCAAGCAAGATGTTGTGGTGAGTAAAGTCCCCTCCCCATCGCTCTCTACACTCCCGCCCTCTAGCACCAAATCCACAAATCTTAAGGGGTGTTTTAAAAGTCCTTTTTGGGCTAGTTTGGAGCTGATGGCATTATCTAGGTGGGCACTGTGCTTCCCCCCCCAAGCATTAAAGATAAAATCCAAGTAAAGCATCACCTTATTGGTCTCCACGCATAGGGGCCCAAAGTCGCGCGTCCAAGTGTCATTGCACTCCACCAAGACGATTTGCACTTGGTTAAAACGCGCGAGGCGATCTTGGGTGGCAGAATCATCAGGGGACACGCACACCAAGACATTTTGGTAACGACTAATGGTCTCGATGATGTCATAAAAACACTTTTGCGCATCAGCCAAACACCCGATCCAATCACTAGACACATGGGGAAATGCCATTAAAATCGCACTTTGTTCTTCCCATTCGGCTTTAAATCTTTTCATAGAAACCCTTGTAGTATAATCATTTTATTATACCCTAATGGAGACTGGATGCTTTTAAGCATTGAAAGTAGTTGTGATGATAGTTCGTTGGCTTTGACCAATTTAGAGGCTAAATTGCTCTGGCATGCCAAGATGTCCCAAGAGAATGATCACAGCCCTTATGGGGGTGTAGTTCCCGAGCTGGCCTCACGCTTGCATGCTAAAAATCTCCCAGATCTCTTGAAACAAGCCCAATCTTTTCTACAAACACAAGGGTATTCTCTAAACTCTCTAAAAGCCATTGGTGTTACCACGCGACCCGGGTTAAGTATTACGCTTTTAGAGGGTTTGATGATGGCCAAAGCCCTGTCTTTAAGCCTCCAGATTCCGCTAATCTCTATCGATCACCTCAAGGGGCATATTTATTCGCTCTTCATCAACCAAAGGGCTATCTTCCCTATCAGCACCATGTTAATCTCTGGGGGGCACACGCTCATTATCGAGAGTTTTGACCACACCCACATGCAAATTGTCGCCCAAAGTCTGGATGATAGTTTGGGGGAGAGTTTTGACAAAGTGGCTAAGATGTTGGGTTTGGGCTATCCGGGCGGGCCAGTGGTGGAGAGATATGCCCAAGAGTGCCCCCCGGGGCTAGAATTGGACTTCCCCCTGCCTTTAAAAGCCTCCAAAGCCCTAGCCTTTAGCTTTTCGGGTTTAAAAAATGCCGTCCGCTTGGCTATTTTAAGCGAGCAAGAAAAAACGCCTAAGCTTGCAGAAGAATTTAAAGCGCGGGTGTGTGCGGGGTTTCAAAAAATTGCATGCACGCATTTACTCAAGGTTTTAAAGCGTTACTTCCAAAAACAACGAATCCAAAATTTTGGGCTGGTGGGGGGTGCTAGCGCGAATCTGTATCTTAGAGAGAAAATCCAAGCACTCTGCGAGCAATTTGGCATGGCACTGCATCTAGCACCCTTAGAGTTTTGCACAGACAATGCTGCCATGATTGGGCGTTTAGCCGTGCAAAGTTACCAAATGCAGGAATTTAGCTGTTTAGAGGATTTAGACATTGCCACACAAACCATCTTGCCCGTTGTTTGTTTGTCTTAAAACTTATTATTTTGGTAAAATGCTAAAAACGATAGGAGATCGCTGTGTTTAGAAGTTTGCAGGTTAGGGCTTCGTTTTATCTGATTATTTTGTTATCTCTCTTTGCTCTTTTGGTTTTTACTCTTATCCAAAGAGATTATGCCAATTTGGCTGAATTGCAAGGCCGCACGGTGGCTAAGAGTTTGAATGCCTCCATTATCAATACCATCGTGCAAGCCATTGCCGTAGGGACTAAGGAGGCGATTTATAAAGCTATTGATGATAGCAACCACTTGCCCGGTGTGCAGATGAAGTTTTATCCTGGAGAAGGAGACATCCGCCTTTTTGGACTCAACGAAGCTTTTACACAAAACCCGGAGATTTTAAAATATTTTAACGATCCCAAGACTCCCCAACAGGTGCTCGTGCGCGGAGAGGGAGCAGATAGGCATGTGATCGTGTGGCAACCCTTAGTAGGCGATAAATCTTGTGTGGCTTGCCACACCAACAATAAGCCCGGGGACATGATTGGGGTGATGGAGGTCAAGCTTTCTTTGCAAGAAGCCTATAAAAACGCTAGCTTTTTTAGCGTGAAAACTTTGAGCTGGATGGTGGGTGTGTCCTTGGGGATCATCATCTTGTTGTTGCTGGTGGTGCAAAAAGATGTTATTAGACCCTTAAATAAACTTAAAGACACCGCTCGGGATTTGGTCTCCTCGCAAGAGGCGGATTTGACCAAGCGTTTGAATTATAAAAGCAGAGATGAAATTGGTTTGGCTACGGGCTTTGTCGATCAATTCTTAGGCAAAATCGCCGACATTATCAAAGTTGGGAAAGGCATTGTGGAGGATAATAACCGCGTAGGGGACGCGCTCAAGGATTCGACCAAAGCCCTAGGGCAAGCAGCACAGAAAGAATTGGCATCGGTGGAGAATTTGAAGGACATCAACCACCAAGTGAGTGAGAGTTTGGAATTAGCCCAAGATAACTTGCATAGCACGATTGACAATTTAGATAAAACCGGTGTTGTACTCAACGAATTTATCAGCAAGATTCAAAATTCAGTCGATCTAATCTTGGTCTCTGTGCAAAGCCAACAAGAGATTGCCACCGATTCGACCTCTCTAATCCAGCATGCTACAGAAATTAAAAATGTGCTCTCCATCATCGAAGAGATCGCCAACCAAACCAATCTCTTAGCCCTCAATGCGGCTATTGAGGCCGCCAGAGCGGGCGAACATGGACGGGGCTTTGCGGTGGTGGCTGATGAGGTGCGCAACCTAGCAGGCAAGACCCAAAAGTCTTTGGGTGAGATCACTGCCATGGTGAATATGGTAACCCAGAGTATTGAGAGCATGGGCGATCGCATCCAAAATGTCGCCACACAATCTAAAGAGGTCTCAGATAAAACCTCGCTCCTCGTCGGCGATGCCAAGAATGCCAAGGATAATTTGACCTTGACCAAAGAAAAATCCCAAAACACCGTGGATCAAAATAAAGTGGTGTTGGCTAAAATGGAAGAGCTCAACCAAGTGATCAGTGAATTTACCAATATCTTTGCGGAGGTTAGGAATGTGCGCAAAGGACTTGAGGAACACAGCTTGCAAATTGTTACCAAAAACCAAGAGCTAGAAGGTGAGTTTAGGAAGTTCAAAGTCTAGCTACGCCGACCCACTCAGGGTGGGCGGGATTTAAAACTTGGAGGGGGACTAGGACCTTTGAGCAGGTCCTAGCAAAAGCACAGATTAAGAGTTATTTTCCAAAACGTCCACCGGTGGTGGGATAGCCGTAGATGGAGCCATCTTTGATTTTCATGTGGTCTTCCCAAGGCAATTTGTATTTGCCAGCGGCGAGGTCTTTAATGTAGGTCAAGCCTGCATCGGATTCGCCTCCCGGTTTAGCCACATAACCGCGGTGGCCGAGGTTGTAAATGTTGTTTTCCAAGCCCCAGCTTAGGCGGGCATTGTCTGCCATTTTGGGATAAATCTCGCCAGTAACGATTTCCCATGGGTTGCGATGCCCTTGCACAAGAGTGGTGCCATCGAAGTTACAGATTTGCCCTTCACCAAAGTAGTAAAAGACATTGTCATAGCCGGCCAAATTCACGCTCACAGTGTACATGAGGTTGTGCCACGCGTTGGAGCGGTTGGTTAAAATCCATTGGTCATTGACTTGCGTACTATAACCTGAGATGCGGATATAAACATTGCACCCCTTATAGGCAGCTTCACGGGCAAGCTCGGGGATCATGCCATCGTGGCAGATACACACGGCAAGTTTTGAGCCTCCGGGGCCATCGCACACAGGCATGCCCAAATCCCCGGGATACCAAGGCTCAATGGGATTCCATGGGAAAAGTTTGCGGTATTTTAAGATAATCTCACCCTGTGGATTGATGATGATGGCGGTGTTGTAGGGGTTTTTGTTGGCATCAGGATTGCGCTCCATGATGGAAAACACCCCATAAACTTTGGCCTCTTTACACGCCTTGGCATACATCTCGGTTTCTTTGCCCGGAACATCTAGCAAAAACTCCTCACTCAGCCATTTAGCAGTGTTTAGCCCTTGTGTGCTGTATTCGGGGAAAATGATGAGCTCCACGCCCGGATAGCCCGCTTTTGTAGCGTGCAAAGTTCTAATGATGCTCTCAATGTTGTGGTCAATGTCTTTGCGGCTATTGACAACGGGGACAGGAAACTGAATGGCTGCGACCAAAAAACCCTCAATGGGCTTACCCATACTTCCGATGCTTCCCATGAAAAAACTCCTTGTGACTTTTTTTGCAATATTGTTATTGCAAAAAAAATATTAAAACAGGAGCACTAATACAAGGTAAATCGTGCACTAATCATAAAGTGAATGCCCCCGGAGGGGCTTTGATGGGGATTATTTTTTGTCCTTGGCAAGGCTTTTAATGTATTGATCGGCCAGATACAAGCCATGCCCGCTTTCACCCATCAACTGGACTTTGTCCAAGATGTTTTTAAACAACACTTCTTCCTCGTGCTGTTCAGCCACATACCATTGCAAGAAGTTAAAGGTGGCATAATCTTTGTCTTTCAACATGTTATCCACCAAGCTATTAATGGAGTGGGTAATGTGTTGTTCGTGCTTATAAGCCTTTTCAAAGATTTCCACCAAACTTTTAAACTCGTGTTCGGGGGCTTTGATTTCTTTCAAATGCACGCCCACTTCGTTTTCATTGAGGTAGGTGATGATCTTGGTGGCATGCGCGTATTCATCGCTAGCATGGTCAAACAAGAACAAACCAGCTCCATCAAAACCATGGGTATAGCACCATGAACTCATGCTGATGTAAAGATTACCAGAGTAAAACTCCTCCATCACCTGTGCATTCAGCATTTTGATTGTTTCCTTAGGCAACATACTAAAAACTCCTTTGTTTGAATTTGTCCCATTATTATAGCATAAATGAGAAAACAAAGTCAAGCTTTTGGAGTTATTTTTCCTAAAAATTGTTATATTTTAATAATCACAAGAAGACTCCCAAGATAAATTGGGTGGCATAGTAAGCAATAAGCGAAAAACAATAGGCGACCGCTGTTGTGAAGACAAACAAGTAGAACACAAATTTAGCCCCCCCTGCCTCTTTACCAAAGGTGATCGTGGCTGCAAAGCAAGGGATATAAAACATCACAAAAACAATGAAGGCGATCGCTGAGGGCGTGCTCACGCTCTCTTTGAGGGCTTTTTTGAATAAAATGGAGTTTGCGCCCTGATTATTTAAAGAGTGCAACACACCCAAAGTGGAGACCACCACTTCCTTAGCCATAAAGCCCGTTACCAACGAGATTGAAAGTTTCCAATCAAAGTCCATGGGCTTAAAAATCCCATCCATCAAAGTCCCCAAGCGCCCCACTAGACTATTCTCTAGCGTGCTTTTTTGCAAGTTCTCCTCTAAAGCCTCTAGGGCTTGGGTTTTTTGGGCTTCATTTAGATCGCTTTGTTCAATCTTGGCATGTTGTTCTTGGTAAGCCTGTAGGACTTGGGGGTTTTTGGGGTATTGGGAGGCAAACCAGATGATCACCGCCCCGCCTAAAATATAAGTGCCCGCCTTTTTCAAATAAGAGATCGATTTAGTGTAAATGCTAAACCAAACCACCTTAACGCTGGGTATGCGGTATTTGGGCATCTCCATCACAAAGGATTCTTCTTTACCTCTAAAGACACTCAGTTTTAAGAATTTGGCCATTAATAACGCCACCACAGCCCCTAAAATATAAATGCCAAAGAGCACGAATCCGGCGTATTTATCGGGAAAAAACGCCCCCACAAAGAGCACATAAATAGGTAGTCGTGCGCTACAACTCATAAAACCGATCACAAAGAGTGTGATTAATCTTTCGTGTTGGTTTTGCAAAGTGCGGGTTGCCATGTAGGCGGGCACTGAACAGCCAAAGCCCGTAACAAGGGGGATAAAACTCTTGCCATGCAAACCAAATTTATGGAAAATGCCATCTAATAAAAAGGCTACGCGACTCATATAGCCAGTCGCCTCTAAGAGCGAAATACCCAAGTATAAAACCACAATCAAGGGTAAAAAGGAGATCACTGCCCCCACTCCCCCAATGATTCCATCGCCTAGCAGAGAGCCCAAGTTGCTATCATTGGCATGTTCTTTAATGGCTGTGCCCAAAAATGCAAAGGCATCATCAACATAGGTTTGCAACCCCCCACCCACTAAGAAGCTCAAGGAGAATACCAAAAACATCAAGGCTAGAAAAATTGGCAAGCCATAAACGGGGTGCATGAGATATTTGTCAATTTGTTGGGTGCGTTGGGTGGTCTGTGTTTCTTTAAAAGAGACCACTTGCTGGCTTAGGCGTTTGCAAAAGCCTAGAGCCTCTTGACTTAAAATGAGAGGAATTGCATTTTCTCCAAAAGAGGCACTCAACTCTGTCTTGGCTTCTTGGCAATACTTGAAAGCCTCTTGCTGGGGGGGCTGTAAGCTCCCTTGTAGTAAAAGCCACGCATGCTGCCTGGGGTTTAAAAGAGAGTGGTGCAGGTGCTCCAAACTCTCTAGTTTTTTGGCTAGTGCATCTAAGGCATTCTCAAACTTAGGGCTATAGGTGATTTTAGGGGGGCTGTAAGTTTTGTGGTGTGTGTCGATGATGTGTTCCAAGAGTTTTTGGATATTAAAGTAAGAGTGTGCTGAGGTGGGGATGCAGGGGGTGTTGAGGGCTTGAGACAAGCGTTCTAGATCAATTTCTAAGCCCTCTTTGAGTGCCTCATCCCACATGTTGAGTGCCATTAAAACCTTGTGTCCCGTGTTTAAGAGCTGGAGACTCAACGCCAAATTGCGTTCTAAATTGGTGCAATCCAACACATTTAAGATCAGATCGTAATGCTCGTTTTCTAAAAAATGCCGGGTAACCTTCTCCTCAATGGTAAAATCATTTAGGGCATAAATGCCGGGCAGGTCCACAATGACAATGGGGGTGTCGCCATAAAAAGTGTGGATTTCTGTTTTTTCCACGGTCACACCTGCAAAATTACCCACTTTTAAATGCGCCCCACTAATAGCATTGATCAGCGAGCTTTTACCCACATTAGGCTGTCCGACTAAGGCAACAATAATTTTATCCATTTTATTCCTCTAAAAATTGCTCTTATTATCAAAATACGGCTTATTATACCCATAAATATTTCTGCTAAAATCCTTTTAGCAATAAAAAGTTTATGAAAGGCTTGTTTTGCCAAAACAGACTTGGATCGTGGATCAAAAGGACCGCTTGGATACTTTTTTAAGCACTAAACTCCAAGTGGCTAAAAATCAAGTCCTCCAACTCATCAAAGCTGGTTGTGTGCGCCTCAATGGGGGGGCATGTAGTAAGGGGGGAGTGGGCGTAAAATTGGGAGATGTTTTGGAGATTTGGAGTATCCAGCCCCAAGAAAGCCAGCCTTTGAGCCTGCCACCCCTAGATTTGGAGATCATTTACGAAGATGAGGATATTTTGGTGATCAATAAACCCCCTCATTTGGTTGTTCATCATGCTAGCAGTGTCAAAGAGGCAACTTTGGTGGATTATTTGCAGGCTAGGGGCTATGCGCTCTCAACTCTGAGCGGGGCGTTGCGCTATGGGATCGTGCATCGTTTGGATAAAGACACAAGCGGGGTATTGGTGGTGGCTAAGAACAACGCCAGCCATGCGCATTTGGCAACCCAGCTGAAAAGCAAACAAATGGGGCGTTATTATTTGGCCATTCTCTCAGAACCTCTGAATAATCCGGTGAGTGTGGCATGCCATTTGGGCCGCCACCCCAACAACCGCTTGAAAATGACCAATTTAGATGCGCTCAGAACTCCCATTAGGGGTGGCAAAATGTCTAAAACCCATTTTGTGCCCTTAATCACAGGCACTAACCAGACCCAGCTTATTTGTGCCAAATTAGAAACCGGACGCACCCACCAAATCCGCGCGCACTTGGAAAGCCTGAATCGCCACATCGTAGGCGATCCACTATATGGGCAAAAAGATAGCTACGCAGGACGCATTTTATTGCACGCCTACTTGCTTTATGTCACCCACCCAAAAGATGGGCGCAAACTTCTTTTTAAAGCCAACATGCTAAAGGATATGCTACAATATTTAGAAAATCACTTTGAAGGGATGAGTTGGGATGGGTTGGAAAGCAGTATTGGTGACTTGTTTGGCAGTATTGCTGGTTAGTTGTGCACCTACAAGGAAGAATAATGTTCTCTCATTTTTTGGGAAAAAAGAAGAGACCCTTAATCCGAACTTACCTATTGTGCAGGGGATTAAAACCATCGATGATGTGCAGTCTGTGGGATTTGAATGGCAACCTGTGAGCAATCCGGGACTCATTGATGGGTTTGTGCTCTACCGCATGCAAGCCGATCAAAGCTTTAGGCGCGTGGCGATTGTGCGTAATCCGCTAGCCACGCATTACTATGATGATGGACTCACCCCCCAAACCCAATATTACTACCAAATTGCCACCATTGGTAAAAACGGTGGAATCTCGCGCGCCTCCGAAACAATTAGTGTCCGCACTTCCTTTATTAATCCGGTGGAGAGTGTTTTTGCTAGCCATGTCGAGCCCAAGGAGATCAAGGTTTTTTGGAGCCCGCACCCAAATCCAAGCATTGATAAATACATTATCCAGCGGGAGGGGAGCGATGGCAAATTTTCCAATATTGGGGTGGTGAAAAATAGACTGTATGTGGAGTATTTTGATAAGGATTTGCCCGATGGGAGCGCATATCGTTACCGCGTGATTGCCGAGAGTTTTGAAGGGGCTAAGTCTTTGCCCAGTGCTGTAGTAACAGGCAGGACAAAAGAGCCCCCAATAGGGGTAACTAGCGTGCAAGCCAGCAATAACCTCACGCGTAAAATCCAGCTGAGTTGGACTCCCTCTGATCAAAAAGATGTGGTGTCTTACCGCATTTATGCAGCTAATAAAATGGACGAACGCTTTAAAAACATCGCTGAAACCAATGATACCAGCTACTTAGATAATGTCGATGCAGATGGGGTACAGAGATTTTATAAAGTCGTGGCAGTGGATAAATACAATCTTGAAAGCGCGATGCCCACAACAGCAATTCAGGGCATGACATTGCCCCGCCCAGCCACACCCATGATCACAAAGGGCACAATTGAGGATGGGCAGGCTATCATCGAGTGGCAACCCATCCAAGATGGGCGGGTTAAGGGCTATGCTGTCTATCGCTTTGATGGCAATTCCAGTTCTAAGCCCTTGCGTTTTGGGGATATTACCAAGACTCGTTTTGTGGATAACAACATGGTGAGTGGGCAAAAATACCGCTACCAAGTGGTGAGCGTCGATGGAGCTGGCTTGGAGTCTAATCCGAGTAAAGAAGTGGAATTGCGCTTGGATCGCTAGTTGTGCATGCCGCACTTGTTTGCTTCTTTGGCTAAATTGCCTGATTTCCCCTTTGAGAGTGAGGGGTTTGTTTTCTTATACCGCGCTTGTAGTTTGAGAGATGCGCATCTGAGCGCGATTCGTGTCCAAAAGCAGGGACTCTATGGGCTCTATGATTTTTGTATCTTACAAATCAAACAAAAAGGGGGAGACTTATTCAAGGCGCAAAAATCTACACGCCCTCTCCCAGTGGGTGTCTTGCAAAAAGCCTTGCAAATTTTGGCGCGCTTTTGCAAGGTGTCTTATTCTAATTTGGGCACGCCTAGCCCATATTTTGAAAGCCCCTTTTTGATCCATTGGGATCGCTTTGCATTCCCCCAATCCTACCACCTAGAAATTGGTTTTGGTTCAGGGCGGCATTTGCTCAACAAAGCCCAAAAAAACCCACAAGAAACCTATATCGGAGTGGAGATTCACACCCCCTCTTTAGAGCAAGTCTTGCGCCAAATTGAACTTTTAGGGCTTAAAAATCTCTACCTGGCTCAAGCTGACGCGCGCGCGCTGTTAGAAATCTTGCCCTCAGGCTGTTTGGGCTTGGATGTGCATTTTCCCGTGCCTTGGAGCAAGAGCCCTAATCGGCGTGTGATGAATCCCCAGACCTTAGAGCACATGCGCGCAATTTTATGCAAAAATGCGTGGTTGTGGCTAAGGAGCGATGATAAACCCTATTTCCAACAGAGTTTGCAACTGGTTTTAAGCTTGCCTTGTTGTGATCTGCAAGTTTGCAAGAATATAGATCAAGATATGGTATTGAGCAAATACGAGGCGCGTTGGAGGCGGCAACAAAAAGATATTTGGGATTTAAAATTGCGCGTCTTAAACCCCATTAATCGCTCTTACCTGCCCTTTTCATTAGATGCACCCCTGCACTTTAAAGCACCCACCAAACAAGAACCTCTGCATTTGTGGCAACAAAAGGCGTGGATACAGGAGAATTGTTTTTTAAATATTCAAGATGTGTTAGAATATGAAAATTTGTGGTTATTGGTGTTGAGCTTGGGGGACTTGCTCACCCCCTTAAATAAAATGGTCGTTGTGGATCGCAAAAAGGGCACGATCGAGTATATCGGGGGCTTACCGCTCAATACAAAAGCCCACAGACAAGCGCACCAACATTTGCTAGAGATTTTGCAGGAGGAGAATTGTGGCTAGTATCATTGTGGCTAAAGATTTGTGTTTGGGGTATAAAAAAGATGAATGGGTGATCAGGGGGGCAAATCTGCGTATTGAACGTAAGGATTTTGTGTTTATCTCGGGGGCTAGTGGGAGCGGGAAGAGCACTTTATTGCGCTCGCTCTATGGGGATTTGCCCATGATGGGCGGGAGCTTAGAGGTGTGCAATATCAATGTCAATCGGGCTTCTAAGACCTTTATTAATGAGTTAAGACGCAATATTGGTGTGGTGTTCCAAGATTATAAGTTGATTGAGGAATGGACTGTGGAGCAAAATATTAAATTACCCATGACCATCAATGGCTATAAAAAAGATGAATGCAACATCCAAGCTGAAAAACTCTTAGCCCATGTGGATTTGCTCTACAAGTCTAACCGCTACCCGCTGGAACTTAGTGGGGGGGAGCAACAACGCGTGGCGATGGCGCGCGCGATTGCCCACAAGCCCTTTTTAATCTTAGCTGATGAGCCTACGGGTAACCTTGATGATTATTCAAGCGATATGATTTGGAGCTTGCTTAAAGGGGCTAACAAACAACTAGACATCACGATTGTGGTGGTGACGCATAGGATTCCCAGTAGTTTTAATATCCCTTACCGCAAAATTTACATCAAAGACGGGGAGATTCATGAATACACTTAAAGAACATTTGGGTTTTTTGTTGCCTTTAATGGCTTTGCTCTTTAGCTTGGAAAGCATTTTATTTATCAATCGTGCCGTCAATATTAGAGAAGAAAAGCTTTCTAAGAGCTACACAATCACCATTGCCAGCAAGCAAAAGCTCACACTGCCCTTTTTAAAGCAAAATATCAAAGAGAGTGCTATACTCACCCTCATTGATCCTGACATGCTTTTAGAAAAGCTCCAACAAAATTTAACCCAAACCAATATCACCAATATCAAAAAAAATCTCCCCTATTTTTACTCGCTCAAACTAGCCATCTTCCCCACCTCAGCACAACTCCAGCAAATCCACCAAAAGCTTTTAAAAATCCCGGGGGTGGAAAAAATCGAAGTCTTTAGCAAAACCCACGACCAAGAATACCGCCTACTACTCTTGCTCAAAAAAAGCATCATGGTTCTTGGCGTGCTTGTGGTGGCACTCTCAATCTTGCTCTTGATGAAGCAAGTGAGCGTGTGGAATTTGCAATATTCTAAGCGTATTGAGATCATGGAACTTTTGGGCGCACCCATGCGGATCAAAAACGGCTTTTTGTTCAAATTGGCTTTGGTGGATTCCATTTTGGCCAGCGCGGGGGTGCTGATCGGGAGTTTGTATTTATCCCTACAAGACAAATTCCAAGCGATCTTGCAAGCCCTAGAAATTAAGGGCGGTTTGTTTGTGTGGCAAGAAGATATGTTGATCTTTTTAGGCACTTCTATTGTGGTGTCCTTAATGTGTGTGTGGGTGGTTGTAATCCAAAGGAGAGTGGCATGAAAGCCTTAAGGCTTTTGGGTTTAATGGGTTTATTTAGCATGGGCTTGTTGGGCAATAAGGGGACAGGTTTAGAGGACATCAACCGCAATATCATGCTCAATCAAAATAAATTAGAGGAGACCACTCTAGAAAAAACCAAATTGAGCAACCATTTAACCAGCTTGGGCAATGCCATCAACCAAAAATACCAGCAAAGCCAAGAATTATCCCAACAAATCCAAGCCCTCCAAAGAAGCATTGAAAAAAACCAAGCACAAAACTTGCTCCAAGAAAAATCTCTCGAACAACACCGCTCCTTGCTAAATAGTTTAAAAAAGGATCGCCACCAAATCCAAGATGCCGTTACAAGCGTGTTGCTTAAAGATTTATTATTTGTCTTGATCTTGGAACAAGAGAGTTCGGCAAACCCGGAGGATTTGATCTTGCAAGAAATCTTCAAGCATGTTAATCAAGACTCCAAAATCAAATTAGCCGACTTGAATCTCAAAGAAGAGCAGATCAATAGCAAAATCACCCAAATCACCCAAAGTATCAACCAAATCAATAAAACCATCGGGGTACAAAAAGATCGCCAACACAATTTAGAAATCATGGTTTCAGAACAACAGAAGTTAATCGCAACTATGCGCGCTGAATTAGCCATTTATAACAAAAAATTAACTGCTTTAGACAAGGAACGCAAAGAACTCGATCAGCTCCTAGCCTCTTTAAATATTATCAAACGCAATAAAGAAAAAGAACTAGAAAGAGAACAGCAAAACAAGCAAAAAGCACCGCGTGCAATCGGGGGTATCCAAGCCCCTTTAGAGGTGCGGCAGGTGGCTAATTCTTACCGCGATATTGTTACTATCGCTTACAATGGTCCTAAGACCATCGCCCCCCTAGCTAATTATAAAATCGTGCAAAAATTTGGGCCTTACTTTGATCCGGTCTATAAACTCAAGGTCTTTAATGAATACATCACGCTTGTTTCTACAAAACCCAATGCGGTCGTGCGGAGTATCTTTGATGGGCGGGTGGTCTATGCTAAAGAAGTGCCGATCTTAAAAAAAGTGATCATCATTGAGCACAAGGGGGGCATGCACACGATTTATTCCCAGCTAGATAAAATCGCCCCCACGATCAAGCACGGCTTACGGGTGCAAAAGGGCTATGTGATCGGGCGTATCGATCAACGCCTAAGCTTTGAGGTTACCATAAAGGACAAACACATCGATCCTTTGGAGATCATCGCCCAAACACATTAAAAGTAACAAAGACATGCCGATCTCAAAACGAGCGTTTTGAAAGGAGAGTTCCATGTCAGTTGAAACCATTAATTTTACAAAACAACCTCATTTATTACAAGCAGTCCCGCAAGTCAGTTCGATCAACATGGAGGAGCATAGCGATTTACTACGGCCCATTGCCAATAAAGCAGATTTGAAAAAAGTAGAGAAGGCAGAACAAGATGCCAATAATGCCCTGTTGCTAGAGGAACAGGATTTGCAGAAACTGAGCAAGGAACTCAATAGAGAGATGAAGCGCATCCACTCTAATTTGGTCTTCAAATACAATGAGGAGATTGGGAGTTTGGTGGTGGTGGTTAAGGATAGTAAGGGTGAGCACATTATCCGCGAAATCCCACCTCAGGGGATGGTGCGCTTGATGGAGAAGATGCGCGACATTGTGGGGATTATTTTTGATAAAAAAGGCTAGGTGTCTTTGGAGTAGAAAATGGGTGTTGGGAAACTAAGTTCTTTAGGGATTGGGAGCAAGGTCTTAAATTACGATGTGATCGACAAGCTCAAGGCGGCTGATGAGAAGACCATGATCGCCCCTATTGACAAAAAAATGGAAAATAATATCCAAAAGCAAAAAGCTTTGGTAGAGATCAAAAGCCTCATTTCCGCCTTGGAGTCTCCCGTGCAAGCCTTGAGCGACTACTCCACCTACACGGCTAGAAATAGCCATGTGAGTGGAGATGCGCTTAAAGCAAGTGTCAGTCCGGGGATTCCGCTCCAAAATATCAAAGTTGACGTTGAAAGCTTGGCACAGGGGGATATTAACGAGGTGGGGACGCATTTTCGCTCCCGAGATGATGCCTTTAGCCAAGCCAATACCAAGTTGCACTTTTATACCAATGGCAAAAATTACACCATTGACATCAAGGCGGGCATGAGTTTGGGCGATGTGGCCCAAGCGATCACCGATGGAAGCGATGGGAATGCGATGGGGATCGTGATGAAAACTGGAGGGGACAAACCCTACCAGTTGATGATCAACTCCAAAAACACTGGAGCCAATAGCCGTCTCTTTTTTGGCACAAGCGTGGTTTCGCATTTGAGTAGCGATGCACCCATCACTCTAAGCCTAGCTAGCGCGCCTAGCCCTGATGGCAAGACTCCAGCCAAAGCCGAGCATGATTTTTTTGTCAAAGTTTATGATGCCAATAACAAGCTAGTAGAGATCCCCATTGCCCTTGATTTGAGCACCGCTACGCCTGTGCCTAAGAAAAATGAAGTCTTGCGTGCAGCCATCCAAAAGGCCCTGGAAGATAACCCCGATACAAAGTCCTTAGTGGATTCCGGTCAGCTCAATGTAGAAGTGGTTGATGATGGCAAATCGCTCATTATCAATGACAAACGCGGGTTAGAGGTAGCCGTTGGGGGGGCTAAGGCTGGGGAGTTGGGCTTTGTCCAAGATAAATCCGAGAGTGGTGATCTGTTTAAAGCCACCACAGGAATCAAGCAGGGCAAGATTGAGGGCACGATCCGCATCAATGATCACGACATCAATCTCGGGGCAATTACCTTGATAGGTAATTCTAGCACACAGAATGGGGAGGCAATTGTCAAAGCCATCAATGCCATTAAGGGCTTGCACGCTTCTATGGGAGCAGATGGTAAGTTGGTGCTCAATAGCGATAGCGGAGAGTTGCGCATAGCCGGTGTGGGACCTACCGGCAAGGCAGGTCTTAGGAATATTGGGCTCACAGAAGGGCTCACCCAAAACTACGCCCACACGCAAGGTCTCTTCGCACTTAAGAATCTCCAGAAGGCAGGCGATGCGAAATTCACCTACGATGGGGCGACCATCACCCGCCCCACTAACGAAGTCAATGATGTGATCAATGGTGTGTCTTTGAGCTTACTAGGCAAGACTGAGCCGGGCAAACCCGCTATTGTGAGCATCACTAGAGACAATAAAGCCATTGTCGATCATGTCAAAGAGTTTGTCAAAGCTTACAACGCCTTGATTCCCAAATTAGATGAGACCACCCGTTACGACCCCGATACTAGGATTGCCGGGATTTTTAATGGTGTGGGGGATATCCGCACGATCCGTTCCTCAATCAACAATGCCATCGCTTTTACACGCACCACTGAGAAGGGCGTGGATAGCTTGATGAAATATGGGATCATGTTTAATGAGAACGGGCAGTTGAGTCTAGATGAAAGCAAGCTGTCCAGTGCTCTTGGCACAGATCCTCAAGGTGTGCAAGACTTTTTCTATGGGTCTCAGGTAAAAAGCATGGGGGGCAAGGAGATTCACCAGGAGGGGATTTTTGAACGACTCGGTAAAGTTTTATCGCATTTAGTCGATGGTAGTAGTGCTAGCTTGAAAATATATGGAGACTCCTTAGAACAAGATGCTAAGGATTTGCGTCGTGACAAACAGAGCGCGATGGATTTGTTGAAAACTCGTTATGACATCATGGCGGAGCGTTTTGCCGCCTATGACGGGCAGATCTCCAAAGCCAACAAGTCATTTGATGCGGTGCAAATGATGATCGATCAAGCAACAGCCAAAAAGAATTAGTGAGGATGAAGATGTTTAAGGCAAATGCGTATAATCTATACCAGCAAAACTCTGTGAGTGTGGAGTCTCCGGCTAAACTGATTGAGATGCTTTATGAGGGTATCTTGAAATTCGCTGCCCAGGCTAAAAGGCACATGGAAGCCGATGATATTGAAAAAAAGATTCTCTATATCAATAAGGTCGCCGATATTTTTACCGAACTCTTAAATGTCTTGGATTATGAGCGTGGGGGTGAAGTGGCTGTTTATCTAACCGGGCTTTACACCCACCAGATCAAAACCCTCACACAGGCCAATGTGGAGAATGATAGCACTAAAATCGATTTGGTGATGGGGGTTGCTAGGGGCTTGTTAGAGGCTTGGCGGGAGATCCATGCTCATGAATTGGGTCGATGAGCTCAAGATCGCGCTTTTAGAAAACAACACGCAAAAAGCTTTTAAGCTGGTTGAAGAGTGCCCGCTCCTCAAAGAGGGTTGTAGCGATTTGCCCACTTTAGAGACCGCTAAAGCCCTTATCAGCACGACCATTGAACGACTCCAAGAGGAGCAACAAACTTTGGGCGTGCAGATGCGCCAACTCAAGGTCGCCCAAAGATTTTTAGAGATTTCTACAGACTAAAAAGCCAAGTTTTGCCAGCCAGTGGCATTAAAACAAATAAGCATAACTAGCCACCCAGTAGAAACGCTCCGAGTAGAATCCTTTCCCCATGAGTGCTTTTGTCTTGCCAAAGGGGATTTTAACCCCTAACTCCACGCGGTGTCTTTGCTCAATGGTGCTCCCCACGCCCACATTAAAAACCCCGTTATAACCCATAAAAGAGCGGTTGCTATCTGAGCTGACCAAAGTGGGGGCACCTTGAAAATACCCAAACCCCAAACCCGCATAAGCTCCAAAATAATATTTGCCTATCTTGTAAAAATCGCTCACCACATCCATATTGAGGCTTAAAAAGGAATGCACGAGGGTATGGAACGCTGTGGGCTTTAAACCCATGATATAACTCAAATCCACACGCAAAGTGGCATACTTCACCAAATCGTATTGATAACCTGCCCTGATCCCCCACAAAAAAGAATTTGTCCAAGGACGTTTGGGCGCAATGGAAAGTCTATAGGTTTCAAAACCGCTCATCACACCCACAAAAATATGGCTTTTATGCTGGATTTTCTCGCTAGTAGCACCCAATAACCCCACACCCAGCAAGAGTCCGCATATCCGTTTTATCATTTGCGATCCTGATAGAATCGCTTTAACTTGTCATCTAAAGGAGCTAATAAGCGATAGAAAATTGGCACGACCAACAAGCTTAATGCCATAGACACCAATAGTCCCCCACTCATCGCAATACCTATAGGCGACTTCATCGCCGAGCCCTGCCCTACAGCCAAAGCCAAAGGCAACATCCCACACACCATCGCGATCGTGGTCATCAAAATGGGTCGTAAGCGCGACTCACCGGCCAAAATGATGGCTTCTTCAATGCCATGCCCTTCTTTACGCCGATCGTTAGCAATGTCAATGATGAGCGTGGCGTTCTTGCCCACCATGCCGATGAGCAAAATCAGCCCCATTAAAGAGAACATGCTCATGGGCTGATGCACGAGCCCTAGCGCAAAGAATGCCCCTGAGAAACTTAGAGGCATGGTAACCATGATGATCAGGGGCTCTAAGAGCGACTCATAAAGGGCGGCCAAGATCATGTAAATGAGAATAAAGGCAGTGGCGATCGCCACGCCAAAGGCCTCATTAGTTTCTTTGAGTTTGTCTGAGTCGCCTGTAAAGCGGAAAGCTGCCCCTTTAGCCAGCCATTGATCTTGGTGCTTTTGCACTTGGCTTAAGAGTTCGCCTAAATCCACCCCAGTAGCGGGGCGGGCAAGCACAGTAACACTCCTTTGGCGGTTGTAGCGAGTGATATTGGAGGGTACTTTACGCTCAACGACTTCAATCAGCCCATCTAAAAACATCAGTTTGCCATCTTTGTTTTTGATCTGTAGCCGCTTGATGTCATCCATATTGATTTTTTTATTGGAGGGGACACGGATCACAATGTCATATTCCTTGCCATCCTCTTTAAAGTAGCTCACCCGATTCTCCCCTGAGAAGGCGTTGCTCACCACGCTCGCAATGTCTTGGGCACTCACGCCGTATTTGGTTGTGGCTGCCCTTAAAACGCGTAATTGGTATTGGGTTTGATAATCTGAGGTGTTGGTGTGGTAGCCTGCTACCTTGCCCTTCATCTCAGGGCTTTCTAGCAAGAATTTTTGGAGATTTGCCACGCTTTCATCCACGAGCTTTTGCGTGGGGCCATAGACATAGACTTGAAACGCCGAATTATCCCCCCCACCAATCAAAGGCACTTCGGCTAGATTAATGGAGGCAATGTCTTTAGCCTCTGGGATGGCCCTTAATTTGTGACGCATCTCCTCCATAATCACAAATTGGCTTCTTTTGTGCCCTTTTTTGAGCTTGACATAGAATTTACCTTTAAAGGTGCTTTGGATATTGCCATAACCCACTTGCATGGAGTCAAACTCCACATCAGGGTCCTTTTCAATCACGGCTTGTAAAGCTTTCATTTTGGCCAGCATCGCTTTTAGACTAATGTCAGTTTGTGCTTTGACATAGACATAAAACATGCCCCGATCTTCTTTTAACATAAACTCCATGCCCAGCTTACCAGCCACGTGCACAGAGCTAGCAAAAATCCCCGCCACGGCTAATCCCACAATCAATTTATGGTTTAAAAGCCAGCTTAATAACTTGGCATAAGATTGCTCCATTTTTTGGAAAAAGGGTTCTGTGCGCTTGTAAAATTTAGATTGCTCGGTGGATACGATGATAGAGCTTAACATGGGGATCACTGTAACCACCACAAAATAAGAAATCACAATAGCTAGGGCAACCGTGATCCCAAAGCTTTGGAAAAAGCGCCCCACAATCCCGCTCATGTTGCCCACAGGAATAAAGACAGATAAAAGCATTGCCGAAATGGCAATGATTGCAAAGGCGATTTCATGCACGCCCTCATAGCTGGCGGTTCTTTTGTCCATGCCCGCTTCTAGCTTTTTGTGGATATTTTCAATCACCACAATCGCATCGTCTATGATGATCCCAATGGAGAGTGTGAGCGCAACCATGGTCAGCATATTCAAAGAAAAGCCCATCCACTGGATGAGCGCGAATGTCCCCATAATGGAGATGGGGATACTCATTGCGGATACAAAGGTGATGGATAGACTACGCAAAAAGAAAAAGACTACAGAGATCGCTAAAATCCCCCCCAATATCAAGTCAAACTTGACATCTTTAATGGAGTGGCGGGTGTAATCGGTGGTGTCTAAAAAGGGGCGCAACTCATAGCCCGGGCTCACTGCGCGCATGGCATCCATTTCTTGATACACCGCATCCACAATTTTGATCTCATTGGCTCCGGCAATCTTTTGCACCTCTAAAACGATACCTTGATCGTGCTTGTAACTAGCATAAGTGATGTCCGGATCAATGCCCTTTTCAATCGTGGCGATGTCGGCTAGGCGAACATGGTTACCAATTTGGATATTAGCCAATTCTTCAAGGGTATAGCTATTGCCATCCACCAAAATGGCGTAGTTTTTCTTAGGACCAGTGATCTTGCCCCCGTCCATTTCTAGGTTTTGGCTTTTTAGGGCGTTGTAAAGGTCGGTGTAGGTCAAGCCATATTTGTTCATCAAACTTGGGTCGGCATAAATCCTCACTTGCTTTTCTTCAAAACCTTGTAATTGCACCCCACCCACACCCTCGATCTTTTGCAACATGGGTTTGATGATGTTTTTAGCATGATCGTTGAGCTCGGCCGGAGTCTTGGTCTTGCTGGTTAAAAAGATCGAGAGAATCGCTTGCCCACTGGTATCGACCTTATCGATGGAAGGGCGGCGGATATTGGGATCACCAAAACTCACGGAGGAAACTTTGTTGATGATGTCATTGAGAGCTACCGTGATGGGCTTTTCAAGCACAAATTCCACGACCACAATACTAATATTGCGCGCACTATTGGAAGTAACCTTCTTGATCCCATCCACACCCATGACAGCTTCTTCAATCTTGTCGGTTACTTTACTCTCCACAATGTCCGCACTCGCCCCCGGGTAAGCGGTTTTCACCACGATAATGGGGAAGTCAATATTGGGGAAGAGCGCAACACTGATTTTTTTGAGTGCCATCGTGCCAAAGAAGACCACCATGCACGCAAACATTAAGGTTGTGATGGGTCTTTGGATCGCAAACTTATACACAAAAGCCCCCTATTGGATAAAGCCATCCCCAAAGATGCCGGGGACTAGGGGGCTGTTGGCAGGCAGTAGGGCTTCTGCATTCACCTTGCGGGTGCTGACATCAATCGTGGGGTAAATCTTAGTGATCTTGACTTCTTTTTTCTCAGGTTTGCCATCGATGCTATAGATGAATCTATCCCCCACTTTGACGACAGGCAAATATTTCGAGTCAAACTCTAGCACAATCTTTACCCGCTTGCTCACCAATCTAAAAAGTACGGTGCTATTCGCACTAGTCCCCTCCCCTAGCTCAATATTCTTGCTAGCGATCACCCCATCAAAAGGGGCTTTTAAAATGGTCTTTTCCACCACCGAGAGGGCATAGTCGCGATCGTATTCGAGTTTTTTATAATCTGCATAATATTTGTCTAGCGTATTCTTATCCACGGCACGCCCGATTTTTTGGTAACGCGCATATTGTTTTTGCGTAAAGTCATATTGCTGGGTGATTGAATCGGCTTGGGCTTTCTTGTCCCTGTTATAAAGGGTTAAGAGCACATCGCCTTTTTTGACATGAGAGCCTACATCTACATAAATGGCATCCACAATACCCGCTGAATCTAATTTTAGACTGGCATCTTTGAGCGCGACCACATTAAAAATCGCATAAACCTCTTTTGCTTGGAGCCCTACCATCAAGAATAGGGCAATGAATATTAATCGCATACTGAATCCCTTAGCGCACATAATCTTGGATATGATGCCCACTATAAAAAATGTAATTGGCTTTTTGCATTTCGTAGTTGTTGAGAGATTGGTTATAGATTACTTCGGCATCAAAGCGTGTCCTTAGAGCCCTCAAATAGGTAGTAAAATCAACCAAATTGGCATTGTATTTTTTCTTAATGCTCTCATAGGCGATATTGGCAGATTTTAAGCTGGCTTCAGAGCTACGGATGCGCGATCGTGCCATGTCTAAAGACTTGCGGTAAAGTTCCACATCCTTGACTTGTTCCATTTTTTTATACATCAGATTTTTTTCTTGCGCCATTTGGTTTAAGCGCAGGTATTGTTTTTGCAAATTCAAGCCAATATCATTCAAAATGTTCAAGGTTACTACGACCCCCACGGTGTTTTGCTGGTTAGGGAACAAGTTTCCAAATCGGTTATCACTCCCCCGTGCAAAGGCAGGTTTTTGGATATAATATTGCCAGTCGTCATTAACATCAACGGTTGGGTAATAGTTGAGTTGTTTGTTTTGGTAGTGAATCGCCGTAATCTGTTCTCTTAGGGCGCGCAGATCTGCTCGCTCTTTTAATGAGAGAGTGGGAGAAAGTAGAGTGGTTCTCTTTAGAGAGGGAATCTTGCTATTGGTCAGATACTCTAAGGTCAAGCGGTTTTGCTCAATATCAAATTCCATTTGGGTAATATCATTTTCGCTAAGAGCCCCCTGTGCCTTTGCGCTCTCTAAATTATCAGCCGTGGTTAATCCTTGCTCAAAGAGTTGTCTGGTGCGCTCAATATCAGAACGCAACTCAGCTAATTTCTTTTTGGAGGCGACCAGCTGTGCCATGTTGTTGAAATATTGGTAATACTGCTGGACCACTTGCAAATAAATGCTTTGCTTGGTGTATTCCATATTGGCACTACTAGAGCGGTAACTGGCTGATTTTTCTTTGACATTATTAACATCGCTAAAGCCATTGAAGACATTGAGTTTTAGATTGGTGTTGAGTAATTGCATGTCGTATTCGGGATAAAAAGGCGTGTTTCTGTTGCGGTGGTTATAGGTGTAATTGCTACTCAAGGTGGGTAAAAACTTAGCCTTAGCAATGGCGTGGTTTTTGAGGGCTTGGCGCACTTGCAGGCGGGCTGCTTGGAGGGAATAGTTATTGTCTGCATTTTTGATTAAATCTGCCAAACCCAGCGCATGCCCTTGTGTATCGGCAAATTTGCGATCCTCCATATTTTCTAATTGTTTCATATTGGGGCCTAGATCATCTCCGGGGGGAGAATAGGTCTCTAATTCCAAACCCTGTAAATTCCAGCAAAAAGCCAATGCCAAACCGCCCTTAATCCATGAGAACCTCTTACTTTGGATTGGTAAAAAACGCAAAAAACCCACGACTAACTCCAATTTAAGCAACACACAAAAATGGGTGGTGTCCTTGGCGGGATTTGAACCCACGACCTTACGATTAGGAATCGTACGCTCTATCCAACTGAGCTACAAGGACCAATCCATCTAACAGAAAGCAACAACACCGGATTCTGAGTGTGATCCACACTCATCAAAAATCAGGCTTAAAGCTAAGCTACTTCTTCTTATTTACTTTGGGCTTCTTGTGCGCTGCCACCACATCTTTTAACAACTTACCGGGCTTGAACTTGGGGACCATTTTATCCGGTGTGCTATAGGTCTTATCGCTACCGGGCACCTTCCCGCTCTTGCCTTTTTGCAACGCCACTTCAAACTTGCCAAAACCTACCAGCTCCACACTCTCATGCGTGCCTAACACCTTTTCAATGGCTTTTACAAAACCATCTAACGCCTTTTCAGCGTCTTTTTTGCTCTCAAATTCACCCTCTTCCTTAAGTAAATCGACAAACTCCGCTTTTTTCATCTCAAACCTTTCTGACATGCTTAAAATACGGCAAGCATTATACTACAAAATGTAAATTTTAGGGAACAAAACCCGCTCCAACCTTCCTTTAGAGCCTTAAATCTCAAGGCAGACACCCCCCTTTAAGAGCGATTCAAGCTAGCTACTTGTATGATAGCCCCTCATACTAAGCTTTAAGGGATTTTAAGGGTGCGCGTAGCGATCAATGGGACAGGGCGGATCGGCTTGTGTGCAAGCCGGGTCGTTGGGGCTAGAAAAGACATCGAGTTGGTAGCAATCAACTCCACATGTCCACTAGAAACTTTAATCCACCTTTTGCGCTTTGACTCCTTGCACAAGCACGCGCTAGAAATTGAGCAAGTTGATTCGCAACACATCGCCATTGGACATAGCCGGTATGTCCGGATCTTAAGCGATCGCGATCCCTCCAGACTGGATTTTGGTTTGGCGCAGGTCGTGTTGGAATGCACAGGCAAGTTTAATAGTATGGACCTAGCCCAAGCCCACCTCAAAAACCAAGTCCAACAAGTGGTGATCTCAGCCCCAGCTAACAACACCCCAACCTTTGTCTATGGGGTCAATCACACTGCCTACAACAACCAACCCATTATCTCTAATGCCTCTTGCACCACCAACGCCCTAGCCCCGCTCTTAAAGGTGCTGGATGAAAATTTTGGCGTGCAACATGCTTTGATGACAACAATTCACAGCTACACCAACGATCAAAACCTACTAGACTCCAAGCACAAAGACTTGCGCCGGGCGCGCGCAGCTGCCCTTAATATTATCCCCACAAGCACGGGGGTTAATAAAGCCATTGCCCTAGTCTTGCCTCATTTGGCTGGCAAGATCAGCGGGCTAGCCCTAAGAGTGCCCACCCCCGATGTGAGTTTGGTAGATTTGAGCTTTAGTACACGCACGCCCTTGAGCTTAGAAAAAATCCATGCCAGCATGCATGTAGCCTCTCAAGGCTCCTTACAGGGTGTATTGGGCATTGATGAACACCAATGTGTTTCCAGCGATTTTTTAGGATCGCCCCTAAGCTCCATCTACATCCCCGATCAAACCCTTGTGCTAGGCGAGCACCATGCCAAAATCCTAGCATGGTATGATAATGAAGTGGGTTATAGCCACCGCTTAGTGGATATGGCGCAATACATTCACCAACGCAAAGGACAAGCATGCTAGCGGGCATTAAGAAAATGCAAGAGGTCTTGGGGATTCAGGATGTGGCACTCAAGGATAAACGGGTTTTGATCCGCGTAGATTTTAATGTGCCCTTGGATAAGGATTTTAATATCACTGAGGATACGCGCATGCGTGAGAGTATCCCCACGATCAACTATTGTATCGATAATGGGGCTAAGTCGGTCGTGCTGGTCGGGCATTTGGGGCGGCCTGAGCCCAAGATAGATGGCGAAAAGCAGATTCAATTTTCCTTTAGCCACTTGGTCAAACGCCTAGAGAGGCTTTTAAATAAAGAGGTGCTGTTTGCCCATTCGCTTGAGATGGCGCAGAGTTTGCAAGAACAAGATCACCCCATTATTTTGGTAGAGAATTTGCGCTTTTATAAAGGCGAAAAAAGCAATGACCCTTCTTTTTCCCAAAAGCTAGCGAGTTTGTGCGATGTTTATGTCAATGATGCCTTTGGCACAAGCCATCGCAAACACGCCAGCACTTATGGGATTGCCGGCTATGTGTCTGTGAAGGTGGCAGGCTTCTTGCTCAAAAAAGAGATCAATTCCTTTGCGAAGGCTCTAGCCAACCCGCTTAGACCGGTGCTCTTGATTGTGGGTGGGGCTAAGGTGAGCTCCAAACTCACACTTTTACGCAATATTTTAGATCGCGTAGATAAGGTCATTATCGGCGGGGCGATGAGCAACACTTTTTTAAAGGCACTGGGTTACAATATGCAAGCCTCCTTAGTGGAAGAAGATTTGATTCAAGAGGCTCTAGAGATTTTACAAAAAGCCAAACAAAAGGGTGTGCATATCTATTTGCCCGTGGATGTGGTGAGCACCCCGCACATGGATCATACCGATCAAGTCCAAATCACCCCTGCTCAAGACATCCCACTAAACCATATTGTCGTAGATATTGGTCCTGCCACCTCTAAGCTCTTTTCATTGGTGATTCAAGGGAGTCAAACCATCATTTGGAACGGTCCATTAGGTGTTTATGAAGTGCCTCTTTTTAGCCGAGGTTCGTTTCAGATCGCCCATAGCATTTCCAACACCTATGCCTATTCGCTGATTGGCGGAGGCGACACCATCGATGTTTTGACCCGTGCGGGCGATAAAGATAGTGTGAGTTTTATCTCCACAGGTGGAGGGGCGAGTTTGGAGCTTTTGGAGGGCAAGATTTTAGTCGCCTTTGAGGTTTTGGATCAAAAACAAAATTGGGCCGATCATGATTAATGTTTTTGCCAAAAACAACCACTTAGTGGAGATTGTGGATTTCCACGGCTTTGAATCCTTCCCTTTGGACGAGCAAAATATCTTGTGGTTTGAGCTCATCAACCCCACTGACACCGAATTACAATGCATCGTCCAAAACTACCACATCAACACCAGTCAAGAAGAGCCCGAGAAAAGCGCAATTGCCAAGTATTGGGAGAATAGCACTTCCATTACCATCAATACCTATTCTGTTTATAAAGACACGCCCCTAGCTTTCCATGCCGAGCCGATGACTTATTTTATTTCAGACAACATTTTATTCACCCTTTACAATGGTAGCCTACCCATCTTCGAAGATGTGCAGAAACGAATCCTAGCCAGCCCTAAAAAATTCCAGGATGGCTTTGATATTCTGTCTAAAATTCTAGAGCTTTATTTTGAAAAGGGTGCGGATTATTTGGAGGAGGTCAATCGCGAAACCAGTGCACTTAGAAAACAAATTGTGCTCGAACCTAATATCTGCACCCATGAGGACACCCTCATCACCCTCTCTTTTTTGCAAGAATTTAACATGGAATTGCGCGACTCGCTCTTTGACAAGCGGCGTATCATCACCACCTTGCTAAAAAGCAACAAGGTTGATAATGAGACCAAAAAGGATTTTAATATTATCTTAAAGGATTTTAGCTCCTTGGTAGATTTCAGCACGGCTAATCTCAACGCCCTAGATAATATCCAAAACCTTTTCACCTCTCAAGTCAATGTGGAACAAAACAAAATCATCAAGCTTTTCACCGTGGCGACTATGGCGATGATGCCCCCGACTTTGATTGGCACAATTTATGGCATGAACTTTGAGGTCATGCCCGAATTGCGTTGGGAATTTGGCTACCCCCTAGCCGTGCTCACCATGATCATCTCAACCATTTTGCCTATTCTTTATTTTAAAAAGAAGGGTTGGCTTTAAAGTGCACTCCACAATAACACCCCAAGAACCCCCACGCCTAACAAAAATACACCCATTAGCCCTTTAGTCTTGCGCTTGATCCCCATTGACAACCCACTAACATAGAGCAGGCACAAGAACACCACAAAGATACCCGCAAAGATCAACAAGGCTTTATTAGCCCGACCCTTATGCACTTGCATGATCACCCCCAAAAAGCTACGCTTGGTGAGCGTGATTTCGCTTTTCTCTCCCTTGGTTACCAAACTGGCTTCATAAGCGGGTGTGCCAATGACCAAAGCCCCTCTGAATTTTCTGGCTTCAATTTTAGAGGGCAAGGCCTGTTTGTCTTTTAAAAAGGCGATCAAAAAATCTAATTCTTGTTGGGTTGCCACCGCTGGCACGCTCCATTTGCTAATCTGGGCTCCGGTATTGGAGTTAAAACCCAAATAATACGCCCCCCCGCTCACCACAAAGAGCAAGACCATTGGTAGGAAAAAGACACTCGCATACGCATGGAAGGCATAGGCTATACCCACAGAGGATTTGCGTTTCATCTAATGATGTGGCTGGCAAATTTAGAAAAATTATCCAAAATTAATCCGCCCTTTCTAAAGCCCAATCCACACGCCTCGTAGGCAAAAAAGACATTGGGTTGGTAATAAAACTCCCCGTCTTTATTGAGCTCGTAATATTCTTGGTAAATGGGTTTGTGGTTGCCATAAACCCCCTCACTTTGCTTTAAAACCTGCCCATTAGCACCTAAAATTGCTACATTTGCCCCCTCTCGACCAAAGGCGACCTTTTTAACCTGTTTTTTATTACTAAGGGGCTCATAGCTTGTTTGTAACAATAAGGGGTGGTTGGGGTAGCGATCCCAAAGTACTTTTAAAAAACGTTTGCTTTGGAAGAGCAGAGTATAAGCCGGGTTTAAAAAGATCGTGTTTTGATTCTCCATCATGGTTTGCATGATGACAGCTAGCTCGGGTTCATCAATGGCAATATTCTCCCAAGGCACAAGCTTAAACAAGTATTCGTAATTCACGCCCCCAAAAAACACGCCCCGATCCTTGTCAAACTGCACCTCATCGATATAGGCAAAGTTGGTTTCAAAACCTGCACTTCTGGCCGCATCTTCTAAAAATTTCGTGGTGCGTTCCTCCTCGCTACTCCCCTTAATGCTAGAAAAGAGAATCTTCCAGCCCTCATACATGTTTTCAAATGCGCTTGTATCCTCATCTAAAGTAACTAAACGCTTAAAATTCTCCGTCAAGGACTCATGGATGTTGTTAAATTGCAAGTCCGCATCGTAGCCATTGTATTTGAGTAACGCCCATTGCACCACTGCGCTTTCATAGAGCATCGTAGGTGTGTCCGCATTAAACTCCAATAATTTAATGGGCTTGCCATCTAACCCCCCCGCCAAATCAAAACGCCCATAAATATGCCAATGCACCTCATTTTCCCAACTCTGTTTGATCAAGGGCACAATGCTATTAGGGATATCCAACTCAAAAAAGCGCCCTTCATCAATAATCACTTGTCCGGTTTCTACAAACATCTCATAAAGCTCATTGCACGCCTCATAGTAGGCATCGGCTTCTTTTTGGCTCACCACCACCAAATCTTGGCTGATATAAGGGCTGTTATCCGTATCTGTGTGCCACTCTAGCCCGATTTCCTCTAGGGCTTGCTGGCTCAAAGGGTCTAAAGTTTTAACTTGCATGAATCCTCCTTAAGAACTTGCACTGGGAGTATGGGGAGCACCACCAGCATGGGGCGTGCTCGATGAAGGTTTAAAAAATCCGCTCTTGCCTGCACTAGATGCGGGTGCGCCCGCTGGGCTTGAGGGGCTTTTAAAAGTATTTTGGCTTCTTTGATAGGCTTGTGGGGAGGTGTAATTTCTCTGGGCATTTTGGTTGTAATTGGGGTTGTTAAAAAGCTTGTTGCCAATATAGCTCCCCAAAATCGCCCCCGCGGCACTGCCCAAGATTGCTGCCCCAATGCCAAGCCCCGATCCCCCGCCCTCACTAGCCGGCTTTGTTAGCTGGCTGGTGCCCTGATCGATCTTAGTTTCCTCGTCCTTAATGAGCTTCTGGATTTCCTCATCACTGAGCATGCGCTCCTTGCCCTGCAGATCCCGCACGACAACCCGTGTTTTGTCACTAGGATATTCTTCTGCGACCTTATAACTTTTGTCTGCTTGCTCTTGCAAGATCACAAATGCCCCCTTTTTTAAGGCGTTGCTGGTGTTACTCTGCTCGCTGGGTTTTTGCTCGTGGCTATTATGATCTGAGCTATTACAGCCCGCCAAAGTTACCACCACCACCGCACTCAACCCTCCCACGATCGCATAATCTGCAATTTTTCTAAATGGCCGTCTCATCATGATCCTTTCTGCAAAACTACATAATAGCATGTTTTGACTAAGCAAGGACACAGCGAGAAATCTAAAAATTCACCACATAATTGGCAAAGATGGCAATCACCCGCCTAAAGCTTAAGTTCATGGTTGGGTTGTCTTTATTGGTAAAATAGGGCGTGTTGATGACAGGAACACGCAACCCCACTTCAAACCCGTTATGCTTACTAAAATTGCCACGCACCCCAAAATTAAAGGCAAATTGCACGAAACTAGGCGAGTAATGCGCCTTACTCCCCAATTTTCTAGCCAGTTGTGCATAAGAATCCGTGGTGTTGCATGTGATTGTCCCCGCACTATCGCTGACCACATAATCCATGGCCGGGCATGCCTTATTGTTCCCCAAAAGCCACGAGGTCCCCCCCAACATCACGCCTCCAAAGACTCCAAAAGAGCGGTCTTTGCCATCAAAAAAGTTAATGAGCGCATCGATGCCCGCACCATAAAATAAATCTGCCATCCCCCCATTGCGGATCGTGTAGCTTGTAGTCGTGCCATCGGCGTTATTTTTGTAACCATATGGGTAGCTATAACGCCCCCCTTGCGCGCTGAACATCACATAGTAGCGCAGACCAAAGCGTTTTTTCTTGCCAAAAAATTGTTTGTAACCTAGCTGGAGATTGCCCCCAAAAAGGCTACCCGATATGGCATCGGTTGTTGCGGTTTGGGCAGAAGGAACAGGGCTGGCAAAAACTTGAGTCTTCCCCTCTGAGCTCATATAAGAATATTGGAAACCTAAAGCAAAATACCCGCTATTGCGTTCCGCACCCAAAGGGTTAGTTAGGCATGCCAGAATACTGAAACCCAATAGAGAATGCTTAAGGTTTTTGGTTATTGTAATCAAAAAAAGCTCCTTAAAAAAGCAAAAATAATAAAAAATGATTAAAAATAACAATAACATAATTCTAATAGACTTTGCCTAATTTGTCAAGGGTGATTAGGGTGTAGCTTATGGATTTTTAAGCATGCCAAATTTTGGGGTGGTAATGAGATTGCCCTTGTTGGACACGCCCGATGATCCGCAGTTTTAAGCGGTGTTTTTGGGCGAGTCGGTAGGCTTTAAGTTTGTGCTTGGGGGCTAGGCATAAGAGCATTTCATACTCTTCGCCACTCAAAAAGGCGCGTTTGTGGGGTGGGTATAGGGGGTTATTGATCTTAAAGGCTAGGCGGTTGGTTTTAGATAAGCGGTTGCACTCGGCAAAGAGTCCATCAGAAATATCCATGCCCACATGCAAGATGGATCGCGCCTCTTGCATAAAACGCGCACAGGCTTTTAATTTGGGGGCGTAAAATTTAGAGTGACTAGAAACTTTCCCCCCTCTTAAGAGCGTGTGCAGAGCTTGATAACTACTGCCTAGCGTGCCAGTATGCATGATCAAATCCCCCTTGCGTGCCCCAACTCGATACAAGGGCTTAGGCGTGTAGGCTAGCAAACTCACACTCAGGCTTAGGGTTTGCCCCACAATAGTATCCCCTCCGATCACACGCACGCCAAATTCCACGCAAGCACGTCCAATTCCCTTGATGAGTGCCCTAATCTCAGCAGGTGTGATCTTTTTGGGCAAAGTTACACCCAGAAGCGCATATTGGGGCACAGCCCCCATACTAATCGCATCAGAGATATTCACCATCAAGGCTTTATAACCCACCTGCTCGCAACCAAACCATTCTCTTTTAAAATGCACGCCCTCGCTAAAGAGATCCAACACCATAACCAAATTTTTAGGCAGGTTAGCTAACACCACGCCATCATCGCCAATTCCTTGCGTGATCGCGCTTTTTTGCAGAGTCTCTAAAAAATAACGCTCAATGTCCAAGTTTAAGCTAATTGCATGCTCATATCCACCCACACCGCTTGGTGGATCAACGCCCCACTGCTGATCGCATCCACCCCGCTTTGCGCATAAGCGCGCACGCTCTCTTGGGTAATGTTTCCGCTAGCCTCTAAAAGCACCAAAGGGTAATGCGCATTTCTAAAGGCAACCACCTCTTTTATCTCTTTGACACTCATATTATCACACATGATAATATCTGCCCCCAATGTCATGATCTCTTGTGCCATCGCCACGCTACTGCATTCAATTTCAATTTTGGCTGTCCATGGAATGCCGGCGCGTGCTTTTTGCATAAAGTCTTTGAGATCGCCAATGTGGGCTAAATGCGTATCTTTAAGCATGAGGGCATCATCTAAGCCCATGCGGTGATTTCTAGCCCCCCCATTACGCACCGAATACTTTTCAAACACCCGCAAAAGGGGGCGAGTCTTGCGGGTATCCAAAAGTTGTATGGGCAAATCTTGAATGAGTTTCATATAGCGTGCGGTTTGGGTGGCAATTCCGCTGGAGTGTTGCAAGATATTTAAGATCACCCGCTCCAATTTTAAGAGTAAGGCAAAATCGCCTCGCAACTCTAAAATCACTTGTTGGGGGCTAAAGGCTTGGGCATCATGAATATGCCAAGTGCCCCTGATCCCCATCCACTCCAAGAGGGCTTGTACATAGAGTTGCCCGGATAACACCCCCGCCCCCTTAGCTAGCACGCATGCTTGCACCTCTAGGGGTGGGGCTAGGCGTTCAAACAAATCCCCCGATCCCAAATCCTCTTGCAAACACGCCTTTAAAAAGTCTAAAATCTGTGTGTCTTTCATGAGAGCTCCAGCATGCGATCTAATGCCACTTTCGCCCACTTGGCAACCTCAGTATCCACTTCGATACGGTTATAAGCGCGGTGGTTTTTATAGGCTTTCAACACCTCAAAGAGATCGCCCAAAGTGGTTTCATTCATGGTCGGGCATTCTGGCAGGGTGCTGGAGAGCACATAGGTATTTTGTGCGCGTAGCCGTTTGACTAAATTAAACTCCGTGCCCACAGCGACCTTTTGTTCTAAGGGCAAGGAACGCACAAATTGGATAATTTGGCTAGTTGAACCCACAAAGTCGGCTAACTCCACTACACTAGGATCGCACTCTGGATGCACCACGACTAAAATATCGGGGTATTTTTCTCTAAAAAAAGCCACATCGCTAGGCTTAAAGAGTTGGTGCACAGCACAAAAGCCATTATAACAGATCACATCGGCTCGTAAAATTTGCTCGGGGCTATCTAGTCCTAAAAGGGCACTTTTGAGATTATGGGCGCGCGCTAAATTCATCCCCAAACAACGATCGGGCAAGAAAAAGATTTTTTGCCCCTTTTTTTGGGCATAATCAAAGATTTTAGAGGCGTTCGCACTGGTGCAAACCAGCCCCCCCATCGCGCCGACTTTGGCTTTTACTCCCGCACTGGAATTAATGTAGGTGATGGGTAAGACATCGTGGATGCCTAATCTTTGGAGCATTTGCATGCTTTGATCAAAATAGCTACTATCAATCATTCTAGCCATCGAACAACAAGCCAACTTGGGCATGATGACCTCTTTTTGGGGGGCTAAAATTTTCACACTCTCGCCCATAAAACCCACCCCGCAAAAGACGATGAGGTTTTGGGGGCTAGCACTCGCCCGTCTAGCCAACTCTAGGCTATCGCCCGTGATCTGGGCTAGTGCGATAATTTCATCTTTTTGGTAAAAATGCGCCACTAAAAGCGCATCTAGATCGCCAAGCAACTTTTGCACGCTTTGGGCTAAATCTTGCATGGTTTAACCTCAATTCAAGGTAGCAATGTTGGTGCCATAGAGCACTTTTTGACCCACTAAGGGTAGGGGCGTGCTGTGTGCTACAAAAAGCACAATGCTAGAACCCATCTCAAAACGCCCTAACTCTGCCCCCTTTTCTAGCACAATGGGCGGATCGTAGTGGTAAATTTGGGGTTTGGGGTGGATTTTGGCGTTGGTTTGGATATTGGGGTCAAAGTTGAGCACAATCTGCCCCACATTGAGCGCCCCTATAGCCACAAAATAGAGCAAAAAGCCCCGATCGTCTTGGGCGATCACCACCACCCGTTCGTTACGCACAAAAACATTAGAATGTTTGTTTAAGGCGCGTTGCCCTACACTCAAAAGCTCCCCGCAAAAGTGGCGCGCCTCTAGGATTTTGAGATTACAAGGGGCGTGGAAGCGGTGGTAATCTTTGGGGGAGAGGTAGAAGTTAAAAAAGTGGTAATGCTCCTCTAGGGGCCGATCTAGTCCTAAGAGTTCATAGACACTATAAGCCATACCTTTAATTTGCAAGGCTTGTTGGTGTTGCACAAGCCCACAAGCGGTGATTATACTATCACTGGGTGCATTTAAGATTTGGGGATTGGTATCTAGGGGTCTGGGGGTTTGCAGGGCACGGGTGAAGAGGGCATTTAGGGTGGTGTAGGACTCTAGGGGTGCAAAGCCGTTTAGATCGATGTTAAACAAACGCACATAAACACGGTTGATCACCTTTTGCACGGGTGTGGGGAAGGCGTGGCGGGCAAACTTGCCAAAGAGCCTTGATAAAGTATTGCTATTTCCCATGTTAAATATCCGCCAGCTTTAAGATAAACTCGATCTGCCCCTTGCTACTACGCAACTCCTTAGCGATTGAATCCACGCTCCAGCCCTCTTTGTACATCTTAATGACCTTTTTTTCATCAATATCATCATTGCTGGGCGTGAAGTGCCCCAATTCTTTGAATTTGTTTTCTAAAACAATAATCTTTTCTTCCAAATAATCCCGTTCTTTGTGGATGCTATCTTGGATTTCTTGGAGATGGTTGTAAAGATTAGACAAACTCGCATTGAGGTTATCATTGACTGCATCTTTCACGCTCGCGCTCATGCTAGAGGCGTTAAACTCGGCTTGTAACTCGCTCTCTTGAATCCACTTGCGGATTTTATAAATTTCTTGGTTGATCGCATCTAGGGCTTTCTCAAGCTGTTTGGTCTTGTTGGCAAACTCTTTATCCTTGATATAACTATAAGCTATCAAGCAAGCAAAAACCAAAACCACCACCCCGCCGATGATCCATATTAACACATCAAAACTTAATTGCATGCGCGCCCTTTAATCCGCTTTTTTTAAACTTTCTAATTCTCTTTTGGCAATGAAACCATCAAAATCTTTCACATCTCTGGGGTGCATGCGTGTGATGTGCAACAAGTGCAAATCAAAAGCCCTTGCTATGAGGGGGATACGTTTGTAGGGCATGTGGGGGAGTTTAAAGCGCATGTAGTAAGTTTGGGAGGGCTCAAAACCAGCCTTAGTCGTGCCCAAAATGCCATGCCCTAAAACCTCCAAAGTGCTTTGGGACTCTAAGGGCAAATAGGCGATCTGTTGCTCGCTCATCATTTGTTCTAGATGGTTGAGTTTGGCATAAATCTCAGAAAGAGCCCTTAAGATCACATCCTCGCGATCCTTGCCATAGAAAACTTCCCAATCGGGGGCTTGGATCGCATCTGAAGAACCCAAACTTTCATATTCGCTTGCATGCACCTCTTGATAGGGCGCGTATTCTATGGGCAATGAGCAAGCCACTAAACGGGTAAAATGTCCATGTTGGTTGCAAAGTTGCTTAAAGTGCCCCAAATCCAAGCCACACACTCCGATCGATGAGGATAAAGATCAAAAACACCACCCCCAAATATCCATTAAACACAAAAAAGGCTTTGGGGATATTTTCAAAATCCTTAAATACCAGCCATTGCTCATAGAGTAAAATCCCCAAATTCACCAACACCCCCACATACGCCACCACTCCCAAATGCGCACTATAAACAAACCCCACCCAGCACAACACCGCCAAAAGATGGCTTAAGCGTGAGAGCCAAAGGGTTTTTTGCGCTCCAAAGATGGCGGGCACAGAGTATAACCCCTCTTGCTTGTCAAATTCCATATCTTGCAAGGAATAGAGCAGATCAAAACCTGCCACCCAAAAGACCACCCCCAAAGCTAGCCACACACTCCACAAGGGCACAGACCCCAAGATTGCCACCACGCCCGCAATAGGGGCTAGCCCCAAACACACACCCAGCACCCAGTGCGCATAATAGCTAAAACGCTTCATGTAAGAATACCCCCCCAAGATCAACAAAAAGAAAAAGGAGAGTTTGAAGGCAAGAGCATTGATGGCATAGCTCACCCCCACAAAAAGCAGAGCATTAGCTACACAAAAAACTAGCTGGGAGAAAATACCCAAGCTCCCATTTACGCTGGGGCGATCCTTGGTGCGTGCATTCTTACGATCAAATTTGCGGTCTACTAGGCGGTTAAAGCCCATCGCAAAATTGCGCGCGCTTAGCAGAGCCAAGCTACACAAAAGCAAGAGCCAAAGCCCCTTTCCAAAACCCACATGTGCTTGTGCCCATGCCACCACGATGGCTATCAAAATGAACATGCCAGAAAAAATGGTGTGCTCAATGGCGACTAACGCACCAAAGAGCTTGAGTTTACCCCACATGCTAGCCTTTCTAAAAATCCCTATTCTAGCATAAAAATCAATAAAGCGCACGCAGGGCTAAGAGAGCAAAGACTCCCAAACCCACCACATAAAGCCCGATATAAGCCCACTTATAACGCATGGCTAACAAAGAGAGACTCACATAGAGCCCCAAGAGCCACTTAGGGGTAAGGTAGTCCAAAGTGGGGATGTGCCACTCTAGGGCTTTAAGCAAGTAAGGATCAAATACGCCCCCCAAGCCTAGAGTATGCAAGATGAGAGTTAGGGGGAAAAAGATCACAAAGACAAAGGCTAATAAGATCGCACTGAGTTGGTAGAGGCTAAAGGGGCTAAAGAAGGCATGCACGATGGGGAGCATGTGGAGGAAAATCGTGCTATTAAACAAGAGTGCATAGAGCCAAACGGGCATTTTGGGCGTGTATTTGATGAAAAGAAAAATATAGAATACCCCGCTCACCGACAAAATGAAGCCGATATGGCGGATTAGGTTTGGGAAGAGGGCTAAACCCACCAGCACCACCAATAACAAAAACGCAAAGCTCAACAATTCCACCCCGCTAAAAAAGAGCACAAACGCCCCCACAGCCATCACAAAAGCGCGCAAAAATGAGGGTTGGAAGTCCAAGAGCACCAAATAAACCCCCATAACAAGCAACACCAGCACGCCCAAATCATAGGTGCGGTTGCGGTGGGGGAAGTGGCGTTGTTGCAAAAAAGTATAGGGGATTTTAAAGAGGGCATAAAAAAAGGCACTGAGGATTCCCAAGTGAAACCCGCTAATGGCGATGATGTGGCTCAAGCCTAGCCCTACGCTCACCTTGCGGGTGCGTGCATCTAAAGAATCGGCTAGAAATAAAGTGTTGTAGAAGTTGCCCATCAGCGGGTTTAGGTGTTGGGCGTTAATAGAGGTGCGTAGTGGGTTTTTATAATCTTTAGAAGGGCTTAGGGCAAGATAAAAGGTGTGGAAATAACAGCTTTTTAAAAATTCCCAAAAGGAACATTTTGCCATCTTGCCATAGACTTGCACAAAAGCATAGGTCAAGTCCTTGATGTCCTCTTTGCTGGTGGTGAAAAAGAGATTGCCATGCTGGTCTTTGAGCTTGAGGACATAATAGGGCTGGGGACCCTTGGCATATTGTAAGATCACTTGAGCATGCATTCTTAGGGGTTTTTTGCCTAAAAATGTTTGGTATTGGGTGTATTTATAGCCCAGTGAAAGGGCAAGGAGAGTGAGCAAGATAAGGCACACCCCCAAGCAATCGCGCTTAGTTTGTAAGAGGGGCTGGACTAAAGAATGTGTTTTCAGCGGTGGTTGATGGGTACAAGGGTCATGGACTCTTTAGAGGCATGTTCGGGCACATCGGCAGGCTCTAACATGCTTGGCGTATTTGTTTCGGGCACGGAGACAAACTCCAACATGTTAGGCATGGTCGTCTCGAGATCATAAGAAGGCTCTGGCTTTGGCATACCCGACATGGTCGTTTCGGGCACATTGGACATGTTGGTGGGTTTTTGATCGCCCTCTTGCTCAATGCGATCTTCAAAACGGGTATAAGCCTTATTAAAGCCCACTTTAATCGTCCCAATGCTCCCATTCCTATTTTTAGCCAAAATGATCTCGGCATCTTCTACTCCATTGTTTCGCCCAAACTCCAACTTACCCTCCTCGCTAAATTGTTTCTCTAGCTTTTTAACTTCCTCAGTTTTGCCCTCTTTGCGCATTTTGGCTAGCAGATCGTTTTGGGCGCGTTTTTTATAGATTGCATCGCGGTATAAAAATAAAACTTGATCGGCATCTTGCTCAATCGCTCCACTCTCTTTGAGATCGGATAGAATAGGGCGTTTATCTTCACGACTTTCCAAGGCGCGGTTGAGCTGGGATAAGGCAACCATGGGAATATCTAGCTCTCTGGCCAAAGTCTTAAGTCCCCTAGAGATTTCGGCAACTTGCTCGTGGCGTTTGAGTTCGCCACGATCCCCGCTCATCAGTTGCAAATAATCCACAATGGCAATGGCAATCTCGGGGTGCTGGTTTTTAAGCTGGCGCAATTTGGAACGTACATGTTGGATGGTCAAAACACTGCTATCATCAATGAACAAGGGCTTTTGGGCGATGTTTTGCGCGCTCCTAGAGAGATTCTCCCAAGCAGGGTCTGTCAAATTCCCCATTTTGAGGTCATGCAGGTGCAAAATAGACAATGAGGAGAGGAGGCGCATCATCAACTGCTCCCCGCTCATCTCCATGCTAAAGATCGCCACGCCTTGGTTGTGGGCTAGGGTGGTTTGGGCGATATTGAGCACAAAGCTTGTTTTACCCATAGAGGGTCTAGCCCCAATGACCACCAAATCCCCCTTTTGAAACCCCCCCGTGTATTCGTTGAGCTGGTGGAAACCCGTATCCAAACCCGTAACTTTGTTGTTGCCCCGTAGTTTGGCTTCTTCAATCATCTTCAGGGTGTTATAAACAATCTCTGTAACGGGTCTAAAACTCTTCTTGGCATCCTGCATGGAGATTTGATAAAGGGCGCGCTCCACCTCATCTAAGATCATGGAACTTGGCTTGTCTTGGGAACATTGCTCTCTAATCTCAATGCTGAGTTGCAACAAGCGTCTGTGGATTGCGGCTTCTTGAATGGCGCGGATATAAGCCTCTAGGTTGGCAATGGGAGAAGTTGCTATGATTTGGGCTAACGCCTCCCGATGCGTTTGGTGGTTGGCGTGTTTGAGCAACTCTTTATCTAAAAAAGACGCATCAACGGGCTTTTTGGCGTCATAAAGCGTGCCACAGAGGTTAAAAAGAAGGCGGTGGCTGGGATAAAAAAAGTCATCGGGCTTGAGTATCGAGGCAAAATCTTCGTATTTATTGCCCTCCAAAAGAGCTGAAAACACCGCCCTTTCCATCATGATTAAATTCTCTTGGGAAGTGTTTGTGTAGGTCATTAGGCTAACTCTTTTAGGTGCTTGATGAGTTCCAAGGGCGTGAGGGCAAAGGAACAAAAATCTTGAGCCACTAGGGCATGCGCAAGGCTAGCATGGATACTAGCATCCAATAAACTATAACCCTGTGCCAATAGTGCAGCGATCATGCCACTGAGCACATCCCCACTCCCAGCCTTAGCCAACGCGCTACTGCCTAGCGTATTAATGTGGATATGCCCATTGTAGGCGATGAACACATTTGCCCCTTTTAAGAGCAAGACCACATGCGGGTAGGCTTGGCTAAAGGCTAGGGCATAATCCAGTTTAGCCTGCAATAACTCTGGCATGCTCACTTCAAAGCCCACCATGTGCAAGAGGGATAAAAACTCTTTGGGATGGGGGGTGAGCACCAAATCATAGGGCAACTCTAATAAATCCTTTAACAAGGGGCGATAAAACATGTCCGCATCGATCACACATGGACCTTGTTGGAGCATTTGCTCCAAGCAACTAGGTACGCTCTGCCCTAAGCCCATGCCAATGGCAAAGGCATTAGCTTGTGGCAACACATCTGAGGCATACATGATTTCTAGGGGCTTGCTATTCTTTAGCGACCCATCGCCCACAATGCTCACCATCCCTGCTCCAAAAGCTAAAGCACTTTGGGCACTGAGTAAGCCCGCTCCACTTTGCTCGCCTACAAACACGCACACATGCCCAAAATACCCCTTATGCGTGTTCTGCTTGACTCGCAGGGGCAGGCATAGATCGCTTTTCTCCAGCAAAAAAAGCGGGCTTTCAATCTCATAGAGTCCACGCCCCACGCCCAAATCCCCCACAACCACCTCGCCCACAAAGTCCTTAGCTACATCGCTAAAAAGAGCCAGCCCCAAAGCCCCCATGCTCACACTCACATCTGCCCTAAAGGCTACAGAATCCACGCACCCCTTAGAGTCTATCCCGCTAGGCACATCACAAGCCAGTTTAAGCCCCTCTAAGGCGTTCATTTGTGTGATGAGTTCTTGATCTTCTGGGCTCAAATCCCCCTTAAAGCCCGACCCAAAGAGGCAATCTACCAACACAGCGCAGGGTTGCAAGCCCAAAACCATTTCCACTTGAGTGGCTAGAGCACGCTGGTATTGGATTTGGCATAGAGTGCTTTTAGGGGTTTTGGGGGCATAGACACGCACGCCATAACCACTCCCCTTGAGCTGGCGCGCCAAAGCATACCCATCGCCCCCATTATCCCCGCCCCCACACACGATCAATACCTCTTGAGGGGCTTTAGCCCGCGCTAAAATCACCTGCTTTAAGGCATTGGCAGCATTTTCCATCAGTAGCTGATCGCTTAAGCCATAGAGCACCTGCGCGCGGTTGTCTAGCTCCCTTTTATCCAGAAAAATTGGTTGCACGCTAGCCCCTATTGCACCTTGCGCTCAAAGTCGCCCTTATCAGTTACAATCTTGATCTCTAGGAGCTGGGAGGGCGCGCATTTGAGTTCATAAGCACTTTCTTGGGAATATTTGAGGCGGTAGTTGAACAAGGGTTGTTTTTTAAACTTATCCTTGAAGTTATCACCTATTTTTTTGGCAATGGCACAAGAGTTCCCGCGGTTGATAATAATATCTTCAATCAACACTGCTTCATTGTTTAAAGAAGTGATACGCATATAAGTGCGTTTGATCATGCTCTCCATCATCTTCCCGCCCACAGGTCGGTAAAAAACATCAAATTTCAAATCGTGGTTGGGTTCAGCCATAAGCAAGCCTGCCCCTAAAAGCCAAAATACGGCATTTTTTAACATGTTAATCCTTTGTGTTGTATAGATTGGCGATCATAACAAACCTAGACAAACTCAAGCTTGTAACTCTTTGTCAATCTCGGTTAGCAAAGCTTGGGTGAAAAAGGAGGTATAGGGTTGCTCTGAGGGCAAATTCTCTTTTAAATGCACCAAAATATTCAAATAATCCTCTTTGAGCAAATGCCCTTTATTGAGCTCGTATTTCAAATAAAGCCAATAGGTGTTGAGCACATCACTTTGGCAATAACTATCAATTTGCTCTAATTGCCCCGCATGGTAGAGCACATGGACTTGATCCCCGCTCACATCATATTTACCCGGCAAGCCACACAACGCACAAACCCCCTTAAGACTAAGCCCCCTTGTACTATCAAATTGCAACAAGCTATCCAATAAATCAGTGTGGAATTTTTCGCTGTAACGTTGGCGGTAATTCTCCCATTTGCTTTTATTGCGTTCTGGGTTATCTTGTTCATAAAATGCATGCGCATCTAAGTTATAGGCTAGGGCTTTGAGCATCAACAAGGGCAGATCAAAGTGCCGCCCGTTAAAAGTAACTAACTTAGGCTGGTGCTTGTTGAAAAATGCTAAAAAATCCGCAATCAAGCCTTTTTCGCTCTTCTCTGCAAGTTGTTTGCCAAAATTGCCCACCTTTTTAAAATGCCCGTAATCATCGGCGATCACGCTACCAATGGAGATCACTTTGTGCAGATACAAAGGTAAAAAGGCTGTCCCGCTTTGCTCCTTTTGCCACTCAAAAGCCTTTTGGCAAATCTCTAAATCATTAGTAGCCCCCATACACATTTGTGGGTAATGCTCTTGAATTAAGGCAACATCGGGTACACTTTCAATATCCAACACGCAGATCATAACCGCCCCTTAAGTTAGCTGTATTAAAATGCCTATTTTAAGATTTTTGCGCTTAAAAAGGACATCTATGGTTGTAACGCGTTTTGCACCCTCGCCCACGGGGCATTTACACATCGGCGGGCTTAGAACAGCACTTTTTAACTACCTTTGGGCTAGAAAAAATGGCGGGAAATTTTATTTGCGCATTGAGGATACTGACTCCAAACGCAACTGCCAAGAAGCCAGCGAGGCGATTTTAAAAGCCTTTGAGTGGGTGGGTTTGGATTTTGATGGGGAGATTGTCTATCAGTCCCAACGCTTAAAAGTTTATCAAGAGCATATCCAACGCTTGCTAGATCAAGGCAAGGCTTATTATTGCTACATGGACAAGCAGGAATTAGAGGCTCTAAGAGAGGCACAAAGGGCTAGAGGGGAGACTCCAAGATATGATCGGCGTTACCGCGATTTTAAGGGCACACCCCCGCATAACCAACCCGTGGTGCGCATTAAAGCCCCTTTAAGCGGTGCTATCTGTTTTGATGATGGGATCAAGGGGGCGGTGGCGGTTCAGGCTAAGGAATTGGATGATTTTATCATTGCGCGTGCGGATGGCACGCCCACTTATAATTTTGTGGTCAGTGTAGATGATGCTTTAATGGGGATTAATGTTGTCATTCGGGGCGATGATCATCTGAGCAACACGCCCAAACAACTGATCTTATATGAGGCATTGGGCTTCACACCCCCCAAATTCTACCATGTACCCATGATCTTTAATGAGTACGGGCATAAACTCAGCAAACGCGATGGAGCAATGGGGGTGATGGATTACAAGGCTTTGGGCTATCTTAAAGAGGCGTTGCTAAATTTCTTAGTGCGCTTAGGTTGGAGTTATGGGGATCAAGAGATCTTTGGCTTGGCTGAGATGACTAACTTATTTAACCCCGATGATCTCAACAGCGCGCCCAGTTGCTTTAGCCTACACAAACTTGATTGGCTCAACGCCCATTATATCAAAGAAAGCCCCACAGACCGGCTCAAAACGCTTTTAAAAGATTTTGGTTGCAACCCTTTAGAAAAATTACCCCCCTTCAAGCAAGAAGTGTTGTTGCAAGCACTAAAAGCTAGGTGTGCCACCCTCAAACAAATGGCATTGAGTATCCAAGAGATTTTAACCCCTCCTAGCACCTATGAACTCAATAAACTTAAAAACTTAGAGGGTGCATGCAAAGCCCTAGAACCCTTAACATTCCATCCCGATCTTTTTAGTAGTCCAGAGAGCTTGGAGGATTTTTTACATGCCTTTATGCAAGAACATGGGCTTAAAAGCGCGGCTTTGATGTTGCCCTTGAGATTGGCCTTGCTAGGCAAGGCTGGGGGCATTGGGCTAAAAGATGCTCTCTTTATCCTAGGGGATCAAGAGAGTCAAAAACGATTAAAGGCTTTTTTAGTTGTGGTGGGCGCGGACAAAATCCACTAATTGGCGGGTGTCAATACCAACGGTTACAAATTGTTGGAAAGTGGTGTACCACTTGCCCCCATGCCCATTCAAGCTATGCCCATCGCCCCCGCCCATGAAGTTAAAGAAAGCGTCTGCACGCACGCTTAAGAATTTGTTTTTATAGACATAATAAAGGGCAATGCGCTCGAAGTTGGGGGCATGATACCATGGCAAGCCCGTATAGAGCGCGCGCCCATAGGTGGCATAAAACTTCATTTGGGGCTTGTCAGAGAAGTAGTATTTGTTGTAAAATCCAAAGCCCTTATACTGTACCTCGAAGTCAAATTGCCCTCCAAAACTATTGTACCACTGGCTAGGCCCGCAACGATTGCCCGAGCGCACGCAGTAATGCTCTTGCTCACTCATTGTGCCAAAAGCAACAGAGAGTTTGTCTAAAAAGGGAGCAAGCCGTTTTAAATCGCTTTTGATGTAGCCATAGTAGTAAATGCGATCGAGCACCGTGGGGTTAGAATAAACACCGGGTTTGCCAGCCTCGGGTTGCCCGGCGGCATAGGGGTAACCATTGGGCCATAGTGGGTCTTGTCCGCGCATGGCTGGATCGGGGTTGCCCCCAAAGGGATAAGGATCACCCATGCTATAAGAGCTGGTGTTGTGGAATGCCACAATGCGCCCCCCAAAGCCCAAATAACCTTTTAAAAACGACCATTCACTCGCCCCAAAGTAGAGCATTTGGTTCATGTTGTAATGGTTGGCGGCATATTTCTTGCCACCAATGTTATTCCAGTTGCGCCCCCCATACCAGTCAATGATGAACTCCGCCCAGCCATTCCACCAGCGGTTAGGGTTGTAGGCGGGTTTATATTGGAACATCGCCCCCCTAACGGTCGGGTCTTTAAACCAAAAGAGCTTTTTAAAGGCGGCTAAGGGGTAGGATGCCATCGTGTAAGTTCTGGGGATGATGCCCACATATGCTCTAAAGTCCTTGCCCACCGCACTATAATACATCGTAACCCCCCAAGAGTAGGGGAAATAACTATAATGGGTGTGCAGATTTTGGATAAACCACCCCCCAAACATGATAGATTGGTGCTTGTCAAATTGAATCCCAATCTCGGGCATGATTCGGTTTTTCATATTAACAAGACTATTCCAATAAGGGTTGTCCTTGCCCGCCAAGTTGTAGGTGAAGCTCATAAACTTGAGATCGTAAGCAAAGCTAGCCGCTTGCAAACCCGTACTTAAAAACCCACAAAGAGCCACGCTACATGGCAACACTCTTTTTAATATCTTAAAACTTTTCATCACACGCCTTGAAAATGGAATTACAAACGAAATCATATATGCCATTAATAAAATAAACCTTAAGATAATGTATCATGCCTTCTTATTCTATTTAGTAATCTTTTAGACTAATTGTTTCATAACTGCCTAGTTTTAGTTGCGCTACTTAAACAAACACCAATCCAGCCACTCTTCTTGCAAGATACCCTTTTGATGAGCTCTTGGCGTTTCATCGCCAATGCCATATTATTAGCAAATTACAACTCTTTTAAACGCATTTGCATCAGCTCTGTTTGCTCCTCTTACAATATCTTTGACGCATTGTCTAGCAACAAACTCTCTAAGTGCATTTGGGCTTCAAATCCATTTCTTTGAAGCTCTGAATTGGGTCTCTTGGGCTAGCCGTCTTTGCAAAACGCTTTAAAAAGTCTTGCTCTATTTCCCTGAAAAATAACGCCTTCAAGTGCTTTTCAATGGCGGGGTAAAGAGATCGTGTTGCTCTTTTAAAAACCTAAGTCAAGCCGTTCCACTTGGGCTTTCATTAGAGATAAAAGCGATTTGTTGCCCAGTCCCTAGTCTCTCGATCTGGCTTTAAAGTCCCCTGCTCTAGCTTCTCTTGCCCCTTGCCTAAAATGCCCTGTATTTGGGTTTGAAAAGTGGTTAAAAGGCTTGTTCTTGGGTTTGCCAGTGTTGCACCACTTGGGTTTTTAATCTCCCCTAAAGTCCCTCTAACTCTATGAGGGCTTAAAATATCCTCTAGGTTTAGCTTGGCAATAATAGCCTCTTTGAGGTTATCTTGTACCTCTTGTGCGATCTGCTAGCATCTAACTTCTTATTTTCCTGTGCGCGCCTTTTGGCTGATTTGGGGGGCATTAAAGTTTGGATTTGCTGGCTGACTAGATTCTCTAAACACGCTTATATATCTATGTTGAATGGGGGGTGATCTAAGCTCTCTTGAATGGCCTTCTTGAATTGTGTCTCTAATTGCTGGGCTTTGCTAGCAAACTGGGTTTCATTTTGCTTTTTAAACGTGGTTTAGGCTAATTCTAAATGCCAATGCCCTCTTGCTTGACTCTCTCATTTGCCCTAACATCTTAGCATTTGCCTAGAGAGAGGACAAGGACTAAACCCGAAGGGTTTATATGATATAGAGGGCGAAAGCCCTATCTTAGAGTGCCGAAGGGTTTAATGCGCAAACGCAACGCATTTGCAAAATGCTTTAACGTTGGTTGATAATAAAGCGTTAATGCGCCTCCCTAAGCCAAAATGCGTTAAAATGGGGGCGTCACATAGTAGTTTGCTTCCCTTTTGCGCTATGGGGTAATGCGCTTTTAGCGTGGGCTGGAGAGAGGGGTAACTCTCCAAAGGAGAGCAAACTATGAAATTAATCGTAGTGTTAGCGGTTTTGATGGTTATATCAAAACCCGTTTAAACCCCCTTTTTAGGGGCAACGTCCGCTAGTGCCATTGACCACAATTCCCCTTAAATTTTCTTTAATACTCCAAATAGTGCGCTGATGGGTATTTTTGGCAGTGGTTGCCTTGGGGCTTGTTAGGCTGGTATGTCTTGTGTGGGTGCTTGCCTCTCTATGGCCTGTACTTGGCTGATCTCCTCGCTAGTCGTGTGGGTTTGCACCAATGCGCTTATTGGGAGTATTTCTATGCTTTAGCTTGAAGCTGTGGGAAGTATGTTACAATGTGCCCAATCTATCAAAAGGTATTGTATGCAATCTTTAGCCTTAAGCCCCCAGGATTTGCCCACACTCCAAAACATGGCAACCACTTTGCGTTTTTTGTGTGCGGACATGGTGCAACAAGCCAATAGCGGGCATCCGGGTGTGGCGATGGGGTTAGCCGATGTGGCGGTGGTGCTAGGCTTGCATTTGAAAATCAACCCTAAAAACCCGGCATGGCTTAATCGCGATCGCCTCGTATTTAGTGGTGGGCATGCCAGTGCTCTAGCCTATGCGCTCTTGCATTTGTGGGGATTTAATATCAGTTTGGAGGATTTAAAGGCCTTTAGACAACTGGGCTCTAAAACCCCCGGGCATTTAGAATACAAGCACACAGAGGGCATTGAGATCACCACCGGTCCGCTAGGACAGGGGTTTGCTAACGCTGTGGGCTTTAGTCTAGCTAGCAAGTTGGCTCAGGAGATGTTGGGCACAGAGATCATCAATCACAAGGTCTATTGTCTGTGTGGGGATGGGGATTTGCAAGAGGGCTTGAGCTATGAGAGCGCATCTTTAGCCGGGCATTTGGAGCTTAAAAATCTCATTGTGATCTATGATAGCAACGCCATCACCATTGAGGGGGATACCCATCTAGCCTTTAGCGAAGATGTAGAGTTGCGCTTTAGGGCGCAGAATTGGGAGGTTCTTAGCTGTGATGGGCATGATTTTTTAGATATCGATCGGGCTTTAAGGAGTGCTAAACAAAGCTTAAAACCCACGCTCGTCATCGCTAAAACCACCATCGGGAAAGGGGCTTTGGGCTTGGAGGGGAGCTCTAAGGTGCATGGCGCGCCTTTGGGCCTGGAGGTGCTAGAAAACTCTAAGCGTGCTTTAAACTGGGAACACCCCCCTTTTTATATCCCCAAGAGTGCCGCCCTGCATTTTCACATGGAAAAAAACGAGGTGTGGGAGCGTTTGTGGGAGCAAAAGCTCACCCCAAGCATCCAAGAGCAGATCGCTCACTTGCAAGCCAAAGATTTTAGCCAAGTGGCTTACCCCACTTTTGAGGTCGGGCAACAAATTGCCACACGGGTGAGCAATGGCAAAATCTTAAATGCGATCAGTCGGGCTTACAAAGGTTTTTTAGGCGGGAGTGCGGATTTAGCCCCCTCTAACAACACGACTCTACACGGACTAAAAGATTTTAACCCCACCCATGCGGGGCGCAATCTGCATTTTGGAATCAGAGAGCATGCCATGGGGGCGATTTGTAATGGGATTGCCAATTATGGCTTGTTTGTGCCCTTTTGTGCGACTTTTTTTGTCTTCAGCGATTATTTATGCGCTAGTTTGCGCTTGAGCGCGCTGATGGGCAACCAAGTTTTTTATATTTTCACCCATGATAGTATCGGGGTGGGCGAGGATGGCCCGACCCACCAGCCCATCGAACACTTGAGCCACCTAAGAGCCCTGCCTAATTTCTATGTCTTTAGACCCATGGATGCCCATGAAAATGTCCTTTGTTGGCAGGTGGCTTTGGGGCTTAAAAAGAGCTGTGCTTTTGTGCTGAGTCGCCAAAACCTTGAGGTCTTGCCCATAGGCGATCTAACCAAAGTGCAAAGGGGGGGGTATGTGCTTTATCAAGGCCCCCAGCCTGTGCAGATCACCTTAGTTAGTAGTGGGAGCGAGGTGCAAGCGTGCTTGCAGGCGGCTTCTTTGTTAGAGGCACAAGATATCGGCGTGCAAGTGGTGAGCGTGCCTTGCTTTGATTTGCTCTTAGAGCAGGACCGCACGTATTTAGACGGGCTATTTGTGGGCAAGGTGTTAGCCATTGAGGCTAGCCGTGGGTTGGAGTGGTTTAGATTTGCGCATGCGCTTGTGAATATGGAGAGTTTTGGCAGGTCCGCCCCGGGCTCTGCGCTATTTAGACATTTTGGTTTTAGCTCTGAAACTATCGCCCAAAAAGCGCAAAGTTTGCTGGAAAGTTAGCCATGTCTGCTGGAAATATTCTCTATGTCTTTAGTAGTCGCCGTGCGTGCAATGCATTTTGTGCCCAACAAGAGGATGGGTTTTTGCCCACTGTTTGGAGCGTGTCAGAGTTTTATAGCCAAGTGAGCTATGTGCCCCATTTGCAAAAAATCCCAGAGGGCGTGCGCCAAGTGCTCTTAATGGGCGCGATCCAAGAGGTGCAAGAGGAGGGTGTTTTAGAGGGGTCAGAAAACTTAATTGTTTTTGAAAAGACCTTTTTGGGGTATTTGGATGGGAGTGCTTTTGTGGCGCATTTTTTTAGCGAATTAGCTAAGTTTGATCTAGACATTGCCCAAATCCCTAGTCAAGACACCTACGGGGATTACGCCTACCATCTAGAGATTTTGCAACGCATTTATGATCGCTACACCCAAGCCCTGCAAACATGGGGTTTTTACGACCCGCTATTGGCACTTAAACCTATCTTGCTCCCCAGCGTGCTCCAAAAATTTAACCACATTGAGTTTTACATGGAGGGCTTTTTAAATGCATGCGAAAAGGAAATGCTGTTTAAAATCAATGAGATAGTGCCCGTGATCTTGCACACCGCTTGCGATCGCTACAACAAGGATTTTTTAGATTTTCTGCACCTAGAATTGCAAGTCGATCACACCTACGCGCTAGATTTACGCGCCCTTGTGGGCGGGCAGAATCCTATTTTGCACAGCACATACACGCCCTTTGACAAAGATAAAATCAACATTTGGGGCTTTAATGAGCGCATGGAACAAATTGGCTTAGCTTTAGCCCGTGTGCAAGAGTGGCTCAAAAAAGGCTTAGAGCCTAGCAAATTAGCCATCATCACGCCCAGTCCTGAGATGAATGCATGGCTCAAACTCCTAGATATTAAGGGCAATTTGAATTTTGCTCGTGGGAAAGAGGCATGCGCGATCTTTGAGCCCTATTTAAAAGCCCTCGAAAACTTTGCACCAGACCCACACAACCCCAAGCCCCCCTTAGAGCAACTCCAGCAAGCATGCCAACAATGTTTGCAAATCTACCACACCATCCCGCCTAAACTCCAAAGTTTTAATGAGGAGTTTAGGTGCACCTATGCCCCCATCCAAGCTAGCCTGAAGGGCTATGGGTTTAAAGACTTGTTAGAACTTTACATGCGTGCCCTCAAGGATTTACGCATTGATGATGTGGGCGGGGGGAAGGTCAAGGTACTTGATGTGTTAGAAACTAGGGGCTTGCGCTTTGAACATGTGGTGTTACTGGATTTTAACGATCACCTCGTGCCCCACATCAAGGATCACGACCTCTTTTTAAACACCCCCACCCGCCAACGCCTCAAAATCCCCACCTTGCAAGATAAATTGAATCTCAAAAAGCACTATTACTACCAGCTTTTGCAAAACAGCACCCAAGTAGACATTGCCTACAGCCAAGCCAACAATGGCACTTACTCCAAGATGATCTTAGAGCTCCAATTACTCGATTGCCATAAAAACAAAAACAGCCCATCCCCCTTTAAACTCTTCCCCAACCCCCGCACACTCAATTACCAAGAGGAAAAAATCACCACAACCATCCCTGCTGGTTTTACATGGAGTGCGACTAAGCTTAACGATTGGAGTGCCTGCAAACGCCGTTTCTACTTTAAATATATCAAAAATTATGCGCCCACGCCCACAGAGGGTTTCAACATGGGGACATTCTTCCATGAGATTTTATACCAGCACTACAGCACCCACCCCGCAACCCCCATCACCAAAGCGCACATGCAAAACTACCTCCAACAACGCCTAGAAAATCTAAGCCCATTAGAACATTTAAATGTTAAGTTGGGTTTGGAGAAAATGGGGGCGTTTTTTGCTGAGGAGCAAAAAAGGTTAGCTAGTGGCAAGGTGTTGGCGTGTGAAAAAAAATTCTCTTTCTCTTGGCATGGGGTTTTAATTAATGGGCGCATTGATCGCATCGATCAAGGCGTAGATGGGTCGTATGCCATCTTGGATTACAAGTTTAAATCCAAAGTGAGCGTGGATAAGGACCTAGACAGCCCCAAGGGCTTAGATTACCAGTTGCTAATTTACCAACTTGCCGCCCCTTCTCTGGGGCTAGAGGGTCAGATCCAAACCGCATTTTACGATCTCAGGGCAGGCAAACTTGTGCCAGAAACCCCCGAAATATTGCAGGGCAAACAAGAACGCTTAGAAGCCTTATTGGGGGATTTGGATCGTGAAGTGGATTTTGAAAAAACCCCCTTTAGACAGAATTGCCAATTTTGCCCCTATACTGATATGTGTGGCATAGAATGAGGAGGGGGCATTAAAATAGGGTTTGGGCTTTTTTATGCCCTCTTATTTGTTCTATTCTTAACCACTTGGTTTGGGGGTGGCGGGCTGGTGGGGACTATAGGTCAAGAGGTGGCACGCTTTAACACCCATTACTTTGGTTATGTGGGCTATCTCAATGTCTTTTATCTGTATTATATAGTAACTCTAGCACGCCGCGCTACTCTTAAAGCCTTAGAACACTTGCTAGCCAGCTTGATCGCCTTTTTGACTCTCTTATTCATCCAGGCTTTGGTGTTCCAAAAAGGTATGGTGGGTGTGATCTTGACGGGGGCGTTAAAAGTCTATATTGGGTCTTTGGGGGTGTGGGTGTGTATTTTATGCATGGGGATATGGGCGTGGGCTACTTTGATGCCTAGCACCTACCAAACCTCCAAAACATGGCTTTATCAGTTTGGTTTGCAAGCCCCCTCTAGACTCAAAAAAGGTCTCAAACTCTTAAACAATGCGCTAAAAAACTTCTTTGAGCCCAAGCCTAGCCCCTTAAAATCTTGGCAAGCCCAAAATCCCCCCCAAACACAACCCCCAACCCCCAAAGAGC
>NZ_QXQP01000059.1 GCF_003660265.1 Helicobacter mehlei | reverse complement strand
AAGTCAAGGAGCACCATGAGTAAATTCGCTATTAGTCTATCAAACCCGAGCAACTACCATGCGTTGGATCATTGGCAAGTCATAGAGCTTGAGAAGTGGCAAGATGTGTTGTTGCATGCAATCAGCTACGATGTTTCTGTGGCACACTTTAGCCTAGACTACTCTACTAAGCACCAGCGCAGTGGCGAGAATGTGTTAGCCTTGCACCCGTTTCTCTTTTACGATGTAGATAACGACAAGGATGGCAAGAAGCAACCACTAAGTATCAAGGGCGCGCGTGATCTGTTGGAGCGTTGTGGCATTGCCTTTGGTATTGTGCCCTCACGCAACTACAAGAAACTCAAAGAGAATGATTCACGCCCCGATGTAGAACGCTTTAGGATTATCATCCCTCTTGAGAGCCCACCACCCATTGAGCTTATTAAGGACAAAGAGTTGTTTCGCAAATTCCAAGAGATATTTGCACAGAAGCTAGGGCTAATTGCCTATGTGGATGACGCACCTTTGAGAGATATGGCACGCTACTACGCTAGACACACAACACCACCACTAATAGACTCTATTGTCGTGCAAGGGCGTTTAACACGCGTGGATAAGATTTTTCAAATGGCAACACAAGAGCTCATCCAAGAACGCCAAGAGCAAGAGGCACGCAGAGCAGAACACAAACCCTTTATACCGCCTAAATCATCGCAAACTACATCTAGTAGCCACGGACACATCGTTATCGCCGATAAGGACAGAATTAACGCTATCCACATCGCTGATCTCATCAACACGCTAGAGGGAATAGTGCGAGAATACAAAGAGGGGACTTATCGCATGATTAAAACCGCCACGGCTAAGTATTCTATCACAGATGATAACATCGCTTACGACTTTAAGAGCGGTAAGAAGTATGGCGTGTATGCCTATCTTGCAGAGAAGTTTGACACGCCCGTATGGAACAACATTGCCCGCAAATTAGGAAAGCTAATGGGCTGTGAGTTTCTTGTGCCTGATCCAGCCTTTGATGTCGTGCTTAGAAACGCGATGGCTAGAGCGCATAGCCGACAAGAAGTAGAACGCACGCTCAAAGCGCATTATGGAGTGGGGTTTATTAGGTTTGAATACAACTACATCAGGGTAGCAGATCAGTGCTTAGACTATCCAAGTGCGGAAGACAGAAAACACTATTTAGCATTGCCACCTATC
>NZ_QXQP01000058.1 GCF_003660265.1 Helicobacter mehlei | reverse complement strand
TAAAGAGGATTTGCGCGCGCAAATAGACACAAAAAGGATTTTTAGCCCAGAGGAGTTAAATGTCTTTTTAGAGCGCGCTAAGGGCGAGATTGTGCAAGAGTTCAGGCAGAGTATCCAAACAAGCCTCTTTGGAGTGTGGCAGGCGCAATTAAGATCGGTGCTTGCCCAAGGGCAAGAGGATTTACAAGATGCGCTTTTAGAGCTCAAAGAAATGGGGAAAGAAGTGTTAGAGGCCCAGTTTTTGCCCCTAGTCAAAGAGGAAATTACACGCCTTGACTTTAGTTTTCTCAAAGAACAGCACGCCCTTTTTTACCCCGCCATTGAAGAGCATTTAAAGGAAATGTTTTTAAAAGAGTTGGAACGGGATTTTATGCAGGCCTATTGGCAGGACTTCATCACCGACTTTTTAAACCAACAGGCCCCGCTTAAACGCCTTAAAGAAATCGAATTTGAGGCCCAAACGCACTTAGAAAGTTTGCTATTGGGCAATGCGGTTAAAATGCTCCAAGAGCAAGAGATGGCTTGGATGCAAATACGGCTCAAAGAGTGGCAATTTAAAAATGATGTGGCCCTTGCCCTCAAAAAGCAAGAGCTCATCAAGCAGGGCATTTTACAAGATGAGTGGCTACACACAAAAGCTTATAAGGTGAATTGATGGGATTAGCAGAGATGACGCAACGGGCTAGCCAAGCCCTTAAGGAAAACGCGCAAGAGGTTTTAGAGAGGCTCAATAAGACCCCCAATGGCACTAAAACCCTTTTGGCTACACAAGGCTATAAGCAGACAGAGGGCACCCAAGAGGATAGCCCCCCTAATAAGCGGGACTTTAGTCCCTTCATCATTGAGGAAAACCAGGGGAATATGGATGCCCCTATAGAAGGGCAGGCAAGCTTACCCCCATCAACGGGGATTAAGCAACTAGATAGCAAGATTAAAGGCAGGAATCTAAGCCTCTTTGATTATTATATGGCTAAAAACTATTTGGGGATTAACCTAGGCGTGTTTTTGGGCGGGAGTTTGGAGCTCAACCAAAAGGTGGCTAACCGCACCAAAGCCACGAGCGATATATACGAGACCATTAAGGCCCTTGATCTAGGGGATAATATCATCAACAAGGCCCAAAAGAATAGCGGCCTTTTTAATGGCTTGTTGCGCAAGGCTAACCAATTGACCAGCGGGGTAGTGCCCCTAGGGGCTGAA
>NZ_QXQP01000057.1 GCF_003660265.1 Helicobacter mehlei | reverse complement strand
GCCATTTTGTCAGCCACCATTTGGGGGAAGTTGGGGTGGGGGATTTGCAAATTTATCCCTGCATATTTATAAATCTCCACACAACGTCCCAAACCATCGGGAGTTTGGAGCAAGGCATCAATTTTGGGATGATGAATTGCATAGTAGTCGGCGTTCATGTGTTTAGGATAAAGGAGGAAGCGTTGCAAACTCTCGCCACTACTGATCACAAAAATAGGCCCAAGGTCCAAAGCGACACAAAAATGCGGGATTGCCGTTTCATTGGACACAATAAAACGCGCTTGGCAGAGCACAGATAAAAGCTCCATTAAGCTTGTTTTGCCAGCTAAGTTGAGGGCATTAGGGATTTTTTGGACTAATTGTAAGCCCTCAGAACTCTCATTGGGCGAGCCACACAGCACAATCTGGAAGGCTGGGGCGATTTTTTGGGCTAGAGTCACCCACGAATCGAGTGCCCATTTTCTTTTGGGGTTGCTAGCCCCTAAAAAGAAAACGCCGTAATCTTGAGAGGGCAAGGCAAAGCTAGCCTTTGCATTCAAGGGCGGAGGTGGGGGGAGCTTGAAATACACTTTTGTCAAGGGCTTTTGCACCAGCTGGCTAAAAAATTCCCGATTGCGCTCAAATTCAAATAGGACCTCTGGGGAATTATTAAAAAGGCGTGTGTAGGCATGATCGAGACGGCCCGGGCGTGGGGTATCCACAAGCCATTGATTCACCTGCTCAAAACCTAAATGGCCCATTTTATGCTGGGCATGGATTAGACTGACTAAAAAGTCATCACGATTGGCAAAACGATGGAATACAGAATTTAGCACTACTTCATAACTTCGTTTGTTGAGCATATAGACTGTCTTAAGGCGATAAAACAGAGGAAATCGTTTCCAAGAGCTCCACTTAGAGATGTCCAAAGGGATCAGATGATCGATATAGGATCGATCATAGGCTTCTATGATTTCTAAAAAACCTTGATTGCACAATAGCGTGATCTCATAGCCGGCATAAAACTCTCTTAAGGGCTGTAAAAAATTCCTAAAAAGCACATAATCGCCAATGGTGTCTAATTTCATCAACAATAAAGTTTTGGGGCGAATCGGCTGTTTGTGGATTTTGCGCAACACCCACACCATCCAAGAGGCTAAAAAATAAGACACCCTTTCGAGCCATAAGCGTACATGGAGACGCAAATAGGCTAGAATGCTTAAATGTTCGTCCAATGTTTAGCC
>NZ_QXQP01000056.1 GCF_003660265.1 Helicobacter mehlei | reverse complement strand
GACCAACTCCAAACCTTTAAATCTAACAATGCCCTATGCTTGGCATTACAAAAACACTTGACAAAGGAACAAAAGTAACTCGCTTATCTTAAAAATTCCAGCGCATTGAGCTTTAGACAATGGGTATAGTGTGCATTTAGTTGTAGCGTAATCAAAACAAACTCCAGTTAAAACCAAAAATTATGCTATGTTGGTGCAATCAAAAAATTAAAAGGAATTGCTATGCGTACTTTAATTTTATTAGTTTTGTTGATTGTGCTAGGTTTTGCTAAAGAGTCGCCCATTCTTAAGGTAGAACTTAAAATAGAGGATAACCCACCACTCCCCGCTCTCATCCAAGGCGTTACCAAAATGCGCGCTAATATGGTCTCTGCCCAACTAGATGCCTTAACGCAGTTTGGGGCTGTAGGGTGTGAGATGCGCAAATATGATGAATACTTATCCAATCCAGCAATTGATCTCGTGGATTTTGGGGCAGATTTGCTCAAAGACACCCCTTTAGGGCAAGGTTTATTGCAAAAACTCGAACCCTATGGTGATGCACAAAAAAAGGAGTTTTTGAAAAATTTCAAGCAATTTGAATCCCTCCATCTCTTGTACTTGGTTGAAAACTCTTCATCTTATTATTGTAGCCCTGTGATCAAATATAAAGCCACGCCCCAGCAGATCGCCCAAGATTTTTTAGACAGCATTAACTTCATCTACACGCCCTTAATCCAAGCCTACCAAATAGGCCTAGACCCCATAGCTTACCTGCGCTCTCTTAATAGTGATGCATTGTGGGAACTAATCTGCCAAGATTGCGATATCAATCAGACCTTACAACTCTATCTCAACGATCCCAATCTTTTGGGTAACAAACCCACAAGCGTATTTTTACAACATTTAGAACACGACATAAAGGCGATGGTTGCTACCAATAAATTTTGGAAAGGTCTAAGAGAGGGCACCATCGTATGGGCCAATCTAGCCCTAACCGCCGCTGGGAGCACAGATGAATTTATAGGGACAAAAGATGACCCTTATACGCTTTTTTCTACCTACTATCTGACGCGCATAGCCTTTTTGCTTTTGCACGCTAATTCTTACATCAATTCCCAATATATAGACACCAAAGAACTCCAAGAACACCCCACACTCTGTTTAAACCCCAGATACCTTTCTTTTAAGCACCAACAAGCCTGCCTACAAGTCTTTAAAACCCAGACCTATAATCGTACAGATTTAAACGCCTATCTTAAAGCGATGCGCCTTGTCTCCATCGATACAATTCCTTGCCTGTATTTAGACCCTAAGGACAAGCTCCAAGCACTTCGATCTAAAAATGCCCTTTGTTTGGCGTTGCAAGAACATTT
>NZ_QXQP01000055.1 GCF_003660265.1 Helicobacter mehlei | reverse complement strand
AAAAGGGGATATGGGGCATAGTCCTAACCATCAAGGCAAAGGAAAACTTGGTGATCTGGTATTGCACAGCACCCCAAACACTGGTGGCAATAGAACTGCCCACTTGCTCACCCGTGGTGCTTTTAAGGGCTTGGGCTAATTTGGCATCTTGATTGAATAGGCGGTTAAAGCCACTGGCAATCTGTATGAAGTCTTGTGCGGCCCTGCTTTGGAATGTGCCCTCTTTGAGGCTCTCTAGGCGTTTGAAAAAGGCTTGGCTATCAAAGACTTTAAGCCCCTCTAGTTGCATCAAAGAGGTGGCAAAGAGTCGCTCAAGCATATTCAGCTCTAGCACTTCTCGATTAGCTGGGTTCAATCCCTTAGTGATGCGGCTTAGATTGTCTAGCCCCTGATGCCCTTGCCCTTGGGTGTATTTGATGAGCGCATCTAAAGCCTTTTGTTCGCTTCTAGCCGCATCTCTGAGTTTGAGAGTGCCCTTGTCGATGATCTTTAGGGTTTCCTTCATCGTGGCGTAATCTTTGAGGGCGGTGTTGAAGAGTTGTGCGTATTTGTGCCCCAAGTCCTCTGGTAATTGCTTGAAAAGCTGGCTGATGCCCTCTTGAATATCGTTGCGGATCATATTATCGCTGAGTTTGCGGATATGCTCTTTGAGCGTGGGGTTGGGCGTGGCTTTGTAGTGGCTATTGAGGGTTTTAAGGGCGTTATTAAGCTGGGTAAAGCCCACACCCTCTTTGTTGTAAATATTGTGCTCAATTTGCTTTAAGAAGGGTTGTGCCTCTAGCTCTAGCCCCTCTTGGCTAAGCTCTTGGCGAATCTGTTTAACCTTAGTGGGATCAAGCGTGATCTTTAAATCCCCCACAACTTGGGGGATGATGCGCTCGGTGGCATCTGCATAAGACTCCTTAGTGCCCTTTTCCAAGTCCTCAAATATGGCCTTGATGTCACTAGGCTTTAAATGGAGTTGTTTTAATTGTTCCTCTAAGTTGCGCGTGGTCTTGTTTAAAATCCCTTTAAGCGTGTTGTGCGCCTTGGGGCTAGAATTGGCCGCCTCGCTCAAAAAGGCTAATAATGTCCCGCTCTCATCGGCGCGTATGGCCCTAATAAAGGCCTCTTGTTGCTCACTCTGCTTGGTTAATCTAAAAATGTCCTCGGCCGCTTGGTAGGCCTTGTAAATCTTGGAATCCCCCCCAAATTGTTCTCGCATTCTTTGGTTTAGCCCTGTGGTTTGGGCATTGAGCCTAACACCCCCACCAAAGTGATTAGCAAACTCTTTTAAGGCCTGTTCTTGCTGGGGGGTATAGACTTCTTCTAAGACTTTTTGGGCGGCCTGCACATTCCCACTCATAAAGCGTTTGCTAGCCCCCACAAGGGGGATATAATCTACACTGCGCCCAAGAACACCCGCTAGGGGTTTGAGACTCTGCGCGCCTTTA
>NZ_QXQP01000054.1 GCF_003660265.1 Helicobacter mehlei | reverse complement strand
ATTCATGCCAACATAGTAGCACCTAGAAACTTAAAATCATATAAAAAATTTATAGAGAATTATAGGATATTATAGAATTTATCTTGCTGTTTCTAGCCCCCTCTGTGTTTAAGGCTTTAGGGATAGAAAAAGGTTTGAAAGCCATGTCAAAAACTCCCCTTCTAAGATTTCTTGTGCTCTCATTATATCCTTTTGTTGCGTGCTTTTGTTGCCTCCGCACAAAATTTGCCCCTTAATCCTTGCTATGGTTTAAAACAAGTCATATGGAAATCCAAACATCATCAATCGATGGCGTGGGATTTTACTTTGCAAAGGCTATAGCAAGCCCGCACACTTGTTATATAATATTGTCCATCTATATTTAACACAATTAAAAATATAATTCATTTGATTAATCAAAATCTTAAATATTTTTTAATGGATTAAATATTATACTTATTTAGTCGGCGATGCATCTATGCAAGTAACCCAGAAAAATCAAAACGAGGTGCTTATGATTCTCTCCACCATCAACAAGAAAGGCGGGGTGGGTAAGACCGCCTTTAGTTTCTCCATTGCTAAAGATTTAGATTTGTTCTTGCAAAGCAATGACTCTTCTATCATTGAGAGCATTTACCCTGATAAAGCTAAGATTAGCACCCGCCCCTCTTTGATCGACAATTGTGTCTATGACTTTGGGGGCTTTATCCAAAGCGGGGTTTTAGACATCGCTCAAGCTAGCCAAGCCATCATCATTCCCTGCACCCCTCTTTACAACGCCCTACTAAAGACCATTGAAACCATCCAAGAGTTGCAAGCTTTAAAAGTGCCCTTAATGGTTCTCATCACGGATTACCAAAGCCTAGAGGAAAAAGAACAAGCTAGCTCTACCTTACAATCTAACTTCACAGACTTAAACTTTTTCTTTTTTAAACGCTCTAAGATTGTAGAAAACTCTATGCGTAAAGGGCTGAGCTTCAAAGAGCTCTTTTTACAAACCCCACTCTCTAGACTCCATTACAAGACTTTCATCACAGAATACCAACGCCTTTTAGACACTTTGACACAAGGAGCAATCAATGAGCGAAAACACCCCTAAAACCATTCAAGACGCTTTAAAGAATGCCAGCAATGCCCAAGAGAACACCTTTAAGGCCAAAGACAAAGCTAAACCGGGCAGAAAGCCCCTACCTCCCCACTTAAAACAAAACCACACCATCACTTTTTACTTGTCCCAAGAGGAATACGACACCCTCAAAGCTCTAGCTGATCAAGAAGCCGATAGTGTGAGTTTTTTTGTGAAACGCTATGTGTTGAAGCATTTAATAAGAGGGTAAAGACAATCCTTGACTTCCAAGCATGCAAATATAATTTTAGGGATAAAGTGCTTAAACTACAGATTGCGCGCCTAGAGATTAGGCGAGCTTAAATCACTCACGGAGAAAATTTATATGAAAATATTAAGAACATGGTTATATTTTTTAGCCTGCTTTCTAGCATCCTTACATGCTATGGACGATCGCAAAGCGATGGAACAGGTCAAACAGTGGTTGCGTGATTTTGTGCCCAAA
>NZ_QXQP01000053.1 GCF_003660265.1 Helicobacter mehlei | reverse complement strand
GTCCTTGCCATCCCCACAAAACTCGTAATACTTGGTGTTGTTGCCAACATACTTCTTATTGGTGCTGGCATTGCGCGCATTCAAGCTTTTTACCCCCCCGCTACAATAGGGCGGATCGATACACACACAATCTATACAAGCATTAGGCAAGCCCTGCATAAAGCCTAACGCATCGGCGTTAAAAACTTGGTTAAGATAGGGGGTTAGCATCACTCACGCTCCATGGGGGTATCTTTGGGCCACTCTTTAGGCCACTGCTCAGGCCATGGGATTTCTGAAAAGGGCGTTATGTTTAGGCCCTGCATTTTGGCTGTCCAAATAGCGTGCTCCTCTTCTGCATTTTTAGCAACAGGGTCCCTGCCCAAGATGATATGTCTAACTAATCTCTGCAAAACTTGCTTTTCTTTAGCCTCCAAAAGATAGAAACTTTCTTTTTCTCTCGCCCTCGTATGCGCAAAATAATACCACTCCCCATTAACCTTTTTGTAGAACTCAAGCCCGTGGAAACTTTGCAACACATAGTCGGGTTTTTCTACAATTTGTTTTAAAAGGGGCACATCCTCCTTTTTAAAAAGAGGCTCTAGTCCATGGCTGAGTTTCTCAAAGCTATAATTTAAATCTAGGTTGTGGATTTTAGCCACTTCTTCTATTTGCGCCTTTAATTCTTTAGGGAAGTTGAAGTTAAAGATGTCATCGTCTTTAAAGTCAAAATGCTTTTTAAAAACCTTTTTAAGTTCTAAACTCTTTTGCCCTTCTTCTTGCTGGTGCTCTTGGGCGGCTCTTTTCATCGCTTCTTCAAGGCGTTTATTTATTTGCTCTTCTTCTTCTGGGGTCATCTCGGGTTTCTTTTCTTTGGGTTTTGCGCGCTTTTTAAGGGGGGATGTGGTAGAGTCGGGTTTAGAGTTTAGGGGCAGAGTCTCGCCCTTAGTCAAAGAGTCAGAGTTGCGACCTTGGCTCTTGCTCGCTAAATCCCTAGAGTTGTCATAAGCGGTAACCACCCACTTATTTTTACCGACTTTAACGCCCCCTTGATTCCACCCCTCGTTAAGCCCGATTTTATAACCATTGTAGAGGATATTGTAACCATTGTGGGTTTGGACAGCTTGCCCTTTAGCCATAATCTCATCAAGGCCATGCGCTAGTTTTTCGTATGGGGTGTTGCCCTTAAAGTCCTTAAAATCCTCCAAATGCTTTTCTACAATCTTAGATAACTCTAGGCCTTTAGCCTCTTTACCTTTACCCTCTACACTCCCCCACACCAAATCAATATAACCCAAGTCCTCTCTATAAAACGCCCCGGCTACTTGCCCGCGTTTTTCTTTTAAAAGCTTGCTAACCGCCTCTTTCCCCTTAAGCGCAAATTCTTTAAAATTCTCTCCAAAGGCGGGGTTAGGTTTTAAAATGTCTTCTAAAAGCTTGTTTTTAAATCTAATGGCGTCTAAGATGTCTTGCTTGTCTAAATGCGCGTTTCTGCCTGCGGCTAGGATTTCTTTAGTCGTGGCTGGGATATGTGTGTTGGGCTTATAGGGAAGTAAGGGGGTTTGATTGTTAAGGGGGGGTTTGGTAGGATTGCCCAAGTCCATAGCGGTATCTAAGGAATCACCCGTATTTAACGGGCGTGAATCCGCCACATCGTGGTTACCGATGGACTTTTTAAATTCCTTTGCA
>NZ_QXQP01000052.1 GCF_003660265.1 Helicobacter mehlei | reverse complement strand
CCCCCCCGCTACAATAGGGCGGATCGATACACACACAATCTATACAAGCATTAGGCAAGCCCTGCATAAAGCCTAACGCATCGGCGTGAAAGACTTGGTTAAGATAGGGGGTTAGCATGGGCAAAGCTCCTTAAGGGTGTATTCAGTTGGTTAATGTAGGATCGTTTGGTGGTGTGCACGATGCGTCTAAGCAGCACTAGTTCTTTGCAACTAGGGGGCGGCGCTATCTTTGGATAGTCGTATTTGCACACCATCTTTAAAGATGGACTCTGTTTCTAGTCTCCCGTTTCCTTTGTACATGGTTTTGAGCTTTAGTGTGTTGTTTTTCTGGCTAATAATTTCCACCGCAATAAAATACCCATTAATTTGTTTGCCAACAACTAAAGCCTTTTGATGGTCCTTAGTGTCCTCTATGCGCATTAAATCAGCATTGTTTATAATCTCCGGATAATGCGCTATATCCTCCCTTGTTATGGCGGCTTGCCCACTACTTTTAACCAAAGGCGCATTTGGCCCATGTCTTTTTTCAATGTGTTTTAACGCGTCCCCATCAAATAACATTTTAATCGGCTTATTGGGGTCAAAGCCTAGATGTTGGATAATTTTGGGGGTTTGTTAAATCCCCCACCCAAACCTTATCATTCTTGCGTCTTTTGACTTCTTCTAAAAATTCCTCCGTTAAGTCCTCCTTGGTGGCTTTGCGTGTGGGCGTGGTTTTGCTGATAAGCTCTAGGCGCGCATCTGCTTTTCCACTCCCTCCCCCCTGTGCGCTAGGGCTAGACTCTTCCACCCTAGGCTTTTTGTAATATCCAATACTGGTGGGGTAGAAGTGGCTAGGTTGCTCTAGGCTTAAGGGGAAGAGTTCTAGCTTGTATTGCCCATTAGGCAACTCTAGGCTAAGCATATGGTGCCCCTCTTCTAGGCTGTAAGTGCCCTCCTTGATGATTTTATCCACCGCTCTTAAAATCTTTTCTTTGTCTGTGTTGCCCACAAAGGGCTCCAATGCCGGCTTGCCCCAATAGTAAATATTGGCCTCTGTGTCCCTAACCCCCCGACCTGCCAATAAATCCACTAACCCCCTTTGGGTGTTGTTGCTTAGGGGCAACTGATAGCCTATGCCAATCGCGCCCAAGTCTGCTCTATAGTAAGCCCCGGACACTTGTCCGTGCTTTTTCTTGGCGATGAGCTCTAATGCCTCTAACCCCTTATCTCTGAACTCTGTAAAATCGTGCCCAAAGTGCTTGTAACCCTTGAGCTCTTTAAAAAGTTCCTCTTTAGCTAAGGGCGTGGAACTTAGAGGCTTTTTAGCCAAAAAGCTTAACTCTTGGTAAGTTTCATCCCCCGCCTTTTCAAGCTCTTTAGGGCTTAGATTCTTAAGATAATCCACCACGCGGGTTTTAGATTGCTTTTTAGGGTCCTGTGTTAATTTGCTCTTGATGGGCAAGTCCCCCACCACCTTGAAATCCTGCAACACCCACCTTCTAGGCTGGCTGGGGTCGTTGTTGTTGGTCCAATCAATGCGGGCTTTAAAATCCCAATCTTTGCCATTGTAGGTCTCTCTTAGGTTAAGCTCTACACTATTGCCATCAAGGTGGCTAAGTTGGCCTTCTTTGAGCGTGCGGTCAATGGCGTTAGCAATATGCGTGTTACGCCACTTCTTAAAGTCCTTTTGGGCTTGTATTTGGGCTTCTCTACCCACGGGCGTTAAAAACTCTTGGGGCTGGGTTTTAAAGGTTTCTAGCCCTTTAGATTCTTGGGCGATTCTGCCCGCATCCATGTATTTCTCCCCGCCATATTGGGTATATACATCAATGCCCCCAATTTCAGCGCGTCTATAAGCGTTTGCAAT
>NZ_QXQP01000051.1 GCF_003660265.1 Helicobacter mehlei | reverse complement strand
GGACTGGGTGTTGATTTCAATCTCGCCTAAAGATTTTTGGGTGCGCTCGGCTAGTTTGCGCACCTCATCAGCCACCACCGCAAAGCCACGCCCATGCTCGCCCGCCCGGGCGGCTTCAATGGCGGCATTCAAGGCCAATAGTGTAATTTGATCGGCAATGTCAGCAATGGTGATCACCATGTTTTTAATCCCCTCAGATTGTTCGATCACTTCTTGGCTCTTGGTATTCACGCTTTGCGTGGAGGCGGTGATTTTCTCTAGGGCATGCGTGGTTGCCTCCAGCGATCGACCTTGTCGTTTGGAAGCATCTTGCATGGCATGGGTAGCTTCATTGAGCATGTTGGTTTCTTGGTTGAGCGCGTGGGCAAAGTCTAAGGAGTTTTGCAAAGAAGCGATAATGCTTTGTTGTAGAGTGTTGATATTATTAGCTAATTGCAAAAACCCACCCTGCAACTGGGCAGTATCCATTTTAGTCCTGAAGTCATTTTGCGAATAGGTTTCAATGGTTGTGGAAATTTTATGGAAAATATGGTTGAGAAACTGGGAAAAATCGTTGAAGTTGCTCCCTAAATGCTGGAGCTCTGGGTTGATCGCTTGGGTGTGGATATTTCGGGTGAAATCCCCCGTACGCGCGCTATTAAGCACCACTAGAACCTCCTTAGAGAGGGCTTGATCGGCTTGCAAATGTTGCACAGCTTCTTGAATGCTGGTGTTGAGTGCGCGTGCCATTTGCCCCAACTCATCATCAGAACGCAAGATGATCTCTTGGGGCACTTTTTTATCTTTGTAATTGACAAAGGCAAAAAAATCTTTGAGTGCCCCACTTAGGGTGCGGATATTGCTGGTGATTTTGTGGTAAAAGAGATAATAAAGCGGAATCACCACCGCCACCAAAAAGATCAACACCAAAACCACATGGATATAGAATTTGTGGCTCAAGTTGTGATCGATGAGCTGGGTGATGCTATGGGTGCGCTCCTCGATATTATCCATATACATCCCCCCACCGACCCACCAATCCTGGGTGCCCGCGATCTTTTGGGCATAGGAAATCTTGGCCGTATAGCGGACTTGGCCGTTACCCAAAGGCTTAGGTGAAACATAATAGACAAACTTACCCCCAGCCATCGCAGCATTGTAAAGTTCTTTGATGTAATACACGCCGTTTTTATCCTTGACATTCTCAGCACTTTGGCCGATGCGGTATTTGGGATTGGCGGTGTAAATAGGGGTGTATTTATTGTAAGCAAAAAAGTAGCCAGATTTATCCTCATCGTAGCGAAAGCCCTTGAGCATTTTAACAATGATCTGCTCTTTGGCTACCTGTGTGGGGACTTCTTTAATAGCGTGGGCAATATTAAAGCTTGCGGTATCTATGGCCAATTTGAGCTTGCCACCCAGCATGTCCTTTAAATCGGCACTCACCAAAGCATTGACTTGATGGACAGACTCGCGGTTATTTTGCGCAAAGAGCAACAAGGTCGCAACCACAGCCACAATGGTGAGCATCCATAGAGCTACAATCTGTTTGCCTAGAGAAAATGAGGGCATGGTGTTCTTTGGGGTGTTACTTGTGTCCCCCCGATGGGGCGGTTATCAAAATTTCTTGCTATTGGCTTCATCCAAGATATTTTGTGCGATCTTTTGCACATTTTGGCTAATACTCAAGGAAGTTGCGGTGATCTCCGCATTGTTTGTCATCGTTTCTTCCAAAGCCTCCATCGCCGCGCTGATCTTGCCAATGCTTTGAGTCTGTTCCTCGATGGCTTGCGCGCTATCATTAATGGATTGGGTGAGGGACTGGGTGTTGATTTCAATCTCGCCTAAAGATTTTTGGGTGCGCTCGGCTAGTTTGCGCACCTCA
>NZ_QXQP01000050.1 GCF_003660265.1 Helicobacter mehlei | reverse complement strand
CCGATTTTTCTTCCCTGTGTCCGCGTGCTCGATCTCTACAAATTCTTGCAACAACTCTTTTTGTCCCATAGCAAGCCTTTAACCAAAGATAAAAGGGTGTTTTAACAAAAAATCCTACAGACTGAAGAAAAACGTAAAAAAATTCTCTTAAGGTTTTAAGTAAATCCAGGAGATTTTAAACAAACCCTTAACACCTAAGCAAGAGAGCCTTGAGCCTTGTCTCTAAGACAACGAAGTCTTAAAGGGTTTCTCTAAGAAAGGAGGTGATCCAACCGCAGGTTCACCTACGGTTACCTTGTTACGACTTCACCCCAGTCGCTGTGTGTGCCGTGGGCAGTAGCTGCTTTAGCATCCTGACTTAAGGCAAACACAACTCCCATGGTGTGACGGGCGGTGAGTACAAGACCCGGGAACGTATTCACCGCAACATGGCTGATTTGCGATTACTAGCGATTCCAGCTTCATGCAGGCGAGTTGCAGCCTGCAATCCGAACTGAGAGGCGTTTTTAAGATTGGCTCAACCTCGCGGCATTGCATCTCTTTGTGCGCCCCATTGTAGCACGTGTGTAGCCCTAGGCGTAAGGGCCATGATGACTTGACGTCGTCCTCACCTTCCTCCTGCTTACGCAGGCAGTCTTCTTAGAGAGCTCAGCTTAACCTGTTAGCAACTAAGAAAGAGGGTTGCGCTCGTTGCGGGACTTAACCCAACATCTCACGACACGAGCTGACGACAGCCGTGCAGCACCTGTTTTCAGGGTCTAGCAAGCTAGACACTCCGCTATTTCTAGCAGATTCCTTCAATGTCAAGCCTAGGTAAGGTTCTTCGTGTATCTTCGAATTAAACCACATGCTCCACCGCTTGTGCGGGTCCCCGTCTATTCCTTTGAGTTTTAATCTTGCGACCGTACTCCCCAGGCGGGATGCTTAAGGCGTTAGCTGCATTACTGGGAGGACAAAGCCCCCCAACAACTAGCATCCATCGTTTAGGGCGTGGACTACCAGGGTATCTAATCCTGTTTGCTCCCCACGCTTTCGTGCAATCAGCGTCAGTATTGTTCCAGCAGGTCGCCTTCGCAATGAGTATTCCTCTTGATCTCTACGGATTTTACCCCTACACCAAGAATTCCACCTACCTCTCCCACACTCTAGGGTTGCAGTTTCAAATGCAGTTCTATGGTTAAGCCATAGGATTTCACACCTGACTTACAACCCCGCCTACGCACTCTTTACGCCCAGTGATTCCGAGTAACGCTTGCACCCTCCGTATTACCGCGGCTGCTGGCACGGAGTTAGCCGGTGCTTATTCGTCAGATACCGTCATTATCTTCTCTGACAAAAGGAGTTTACAACCCTAAGGCCTTCATCCTCCACGCGGCGTTGCTGCTTCAGGCTTGCGCCCATTGAGCAATATTCCCTACTGCTGCCTCCCGTAGGAGTCTGGACCGTGTCTCAGTTCCAGTGTGTCCGTTCACCCTCTCAGGCCGGATACCCGTCATAGCCTTGGTGAGCCTTTACCTCACCAACAAGCTGATAGGACATAGACCAATCCTTTAGCGATAAATCTTTCCCCCGTAGGGTAGTATTTGGTATTAATCACCATTTCTAGTGGCTATCCCAAACTAAAGGGCATGTCATCTATGCGTTACTCACCCGTGCGCCACTAATCCGCCTAGCAAGCTAGGCTTCATCGTTCGACTTGCATGTATTAGGCACGCCGCCAGCGTTCACTCTGAGCCAGGATCAAACTCTCCATAAAGTTAAGTTTAAATCCCAAACTGGCTCAAGATTACTCTATTAGACAAGTTGTGTCAAAACTAGAGTCCTTAAAGCCAAAACAAAACAAAAAACAAATTTGGCTACAAGACTCTCTTGCTTAAATGTCAAAGATCGTTGCGTATGAAGTTTAAGCTTTTTTAAAACCGCTTCGGTCTTTAAACCTTCGGATTTTTAAACCGCTTTAACTTTGGCAAAACGCAATTATAGGATTTTAAAGCTTAGGAGGGGCTTAA
>NZ_QXQP01000004.1 GCF_003660265.1 Helicobacter mehlei | reverse complement strand
ATCGCGCACTTTAAAGGGGGAGAGCCAAGAGAGATTAATAGAGACGGGGGTTGGTTTGGGTGTGGGCAAGTAGAAATTTAAATAGGTGCTGGTTGGGGTGGGGTGGCTTGGGTGGCTGGTTTGGTGGAGTGTGGGATGCGTTACAGCACAGAGGGCATTGGGGTAGAAAAAAGAGAGGATGCTTAGGTCATGCAAACCTAGATCGTAAAGGATATTGGTATCCTCACGGCAAATGCCCCCCAAACGGCGGGAGGTGATGCTAAGGACATCACCCAGCATGCCCAGATTTTCTTGAATCCAACGGATGGGTGCAGAGTAGATAAAGGTCAGATCGCAGTGTAGGATTTTTTGCCGTTGTTTGGCTAGGGTGTAGAGTTCTTGGGCTTGCACTAGACATGCTCCCAAAGGCTTTTCCACAAAAACATGTTTGTTAGCCAAAAGGGCTTGTTTGGCTAGGGCGTAATGCGTATTTACTGGGGTGATGATCAACACGGCTTGGATTTCTGGATCGCCCAACACTGTAGCAATAGAGGGCGTAACCTGCACATCTTTAAAGTCTCTTTGGGCTTCTTGCAAGCGATCCAAAGAGGTATCGCAAATGGTTTTGAGGGTGAAACGCCCCAAATGGCGCGCGATTTTTTGACCCCAATAGCCATATCCGATCAAGGCTATTTGGAACATCTTAAAGCAAGCGTAACAATCTAGCTGGATTGCCCGCATAAATCCCGCTAGTGGTGATGTTCTTAGTTACCACGCTCCCAGCCCCAATCACCACATGGCTACAAATTTGCACGGGTAAGATGGTCGCATTCGAGCCAATGCTGACATGATCGCCAATGCGGGTTTCTTTCCATGATTGGGGATTGGGGTTAGGGCAACCCTCTTTAAAGAGATCATTGGTGAAGACCACCCCATGCCCGATAAAACAAAATGCCCCAATCTGCACGCACGAACAGATAAAAGTATGGCTTTGGATACGGCTGTGTGCTCCTACTACCACGCCTTTTTGAATCTCACAAAAAGGACCCACAAAAACATGTTCTTTTAAATGACACCCATAGAGATTACAGGGTTGGCACACCACCACACTTTCATCTGCCACCACATCTTTTAGGGGTGTATTTTCTATTAGACGCATCGCTTTCCTTACAAAAGCGTTATCATAACAGATTGAGCCTTTCGTGCGCTTTTAAACCTCAGTTTAAGATAGGCACGTAATTAAATATGCTAGAATAGGGGCTATGCTTGTGGTGGCAAAGCGAGCGATTTAAGGAGAAAGATTGAAAATATTAGTTGTAGATGATAGTTCCACAATGCGCCGAATCATTAGAAATACCCTCCAGCGTTTGGGCTATGAGGACATCATGGAAGCCGAGCACGGGGTGGAAGCTTGGGGGAAGTTGGATAGCAACGACACCACAGGTGTGCTCATCACGGATTGGAACATGCCCGAGATGAATGGACTGGACTTGGTGAAAAAGGTACGCTCTGATGGGCGTTTTAAAGACCTACCTATTATCATGATCACCACAGAGGGGGGCAAGGCGGAGGTCATCACCGCTTTGAAGGCGGGGGTGAATAACTATATTGTCAAGCCTTTTACACCACAAGTTTTAAAGGAGAAATTAGAGGTAGTCTTGGGGACCAATGACTAAGCGAGGTTTGGCGGATTAGAGGCGTGCAAACAGGTTTTTACTTCAAAACTCTCATTTTACCCACTGCCTATCCCGATTTATTTGCAGATTTTTTATTAGATTTTACGCAAGAAGCTATCGAGGAAGATTGCGTGTCTAATTTGGGCGATCACCCCTACCGATACATCGGTGGGGGTAGGCAAGCCCATGTTGTACCCCATGTTGCCTATATTGTCTATTCAGATCAGGAACCTAGTGCCTTGCTCCAAGGCCTTGAGGGGTTTTGCCAGACCTTAGGCGATCAAGACCTGCCAGTTGGTTTTTACTACCATACCAGCACCCACCCCAATTTAGATTGGATCAGTGCCTACCAACAAAGTATCCAACCTATCACTTGCGGGCAATTTTACGTCACGCCCAGTTGGATACCCCCAACAGATACGCCCCTAAAGGTTTTGACAATCGATCCCAGCCTTGCCTTTGGGACAGGACACCATGAAAGCACGCGCATGCTCTTAGAGAGTTTTTCTAGCATGCCAGCAAAGACTTTTAAGGGCAAGTTAGCCTTAGATGTGGGCTGTGGGAGCGGGATTTTAGGTTTGGCTTTAGCCAATTTGGGGGCATGCGTGCATTTGTGCGATACCGACCCTTTAGCCATTGAGCAAGCCCAAAAGAATTTTGCGCGCAACCATCTTAACATCGGGCGTATTTGGCAAGGCTCTTTAAAGCAAGATGCAGTGCCCTATGATCTCATCGCCATCAACATTGTAGCCGATGTGATCCTAGGGCTCTACCCTTCTGTGTGGCAAGCCAGCCATGCGGATACCTTGCTTTTTTTATCGGGCATTTTAGACCAGCATACACATGCTGTTTTAGAGTGCTACACACAGGGTTTTGAGCTATTAGAAAAAAAGATCGAAAATGAATGGGTGAGCTTGTCTTTGAGAGCTAAACCTAGCTGATGAAATCAATTTAAGGAACTTCTATGGAGAACAATAACAAAGGACCGGGCGATCCCAATTCTAAAAAACCGCTCTTGCAAAATCCCTTATTACTTGTGATTTTATTTGTTGTGGTTGCCATCATCGCCATGCGCGTGATGAATAGCGATGAGGGCTTTGGCGATCGCTTTCTCTCTACGAGCACCAAGAACATTAGCTATCACGAGATGAAAGAACTCATTGAGAAAAAAGAAGTCGATAGCGTGAGCATTGGGCAAACCCTCATCAAGGCCACTAGCAAAGAGGGCAATAGCAAGATCATCTATGTCGCCAAACGCGTGCCCGATCTCTCTTTAGTGCCCCTCTTGGACGCGCAAAAAATCAATTATTCCGGTTTCAGTGAGTCTAATTTCTTTACAGACATCTTAGGCTGGCTCTTACCTGTGTTGGTGATCTTAGGGCTATGGATGTTTATGGCAAGCCGCATGCAAAAGAACATGGGCGGGGGGATTTTTGGCATGGGGAGTTCTAAGAAACTCATCAACGCCGAAAAGCCCAAAGTGCGCTTTAACGACATGGCGGGCAATGAGGAGGCTAAAGAGGAGGTTGTAGAAATCGTAGATTTCTTAAAATATCCCGATCGCTACGCTTCTTTGGGGGCAAAAATCCCTAAGGGCGTGTTGTTAGTGGGACCCCCTGGCACGGGTAAAACTCTCTTAGCTAAAGCGGTGGCCGGAGAGGCGAGCGTGCCTTTCTTTTCTATGGGGGGCAGTAGCTTCATTGAAATGTTTGTAGGCTTGGGGGCGAGTCGGGTGCGCGATCTCTTTGACATCGCCAAAAAAGAAGCCCCCAGTATTATCTTCATTGATGAGATCGATGCCATTGGCAAGAGCCGCGCGGCGGGGGGTATGGTGAGTGGGAATGATGAAAGAGAGCAAACCCTTAACCAGCTTTTAGCCGAAATGGATGGCTTTGGTTCAGAAAACGCGCCCGTGATTGTGCTAGCCGCTACAAACCGCCCCGAAATTTTAGACCCCGCCCTCTTAAGACCCGGGCGCTTTGATCGCCAAGTGTTGGTGGATAAACCGGATTTTAACGGACGGGTGGAGATTTTAAAGGTGCATATCAAGCCCGTTAAATTGGCTAATGATGTGGATTTGCAAGAGATCGCCAAGCTCACCGCCGGATTAGCCGGGGCGGATTTGGCCAATATCATCAACGAAGCCGCCTTGTTGGCTGGGCGCAACAACCAAAAAGAAGTCAAACAACAGCACTTAAAAGAGGCGGTAGAGCGGGGCATTGCGGGGCTAGAGAAAAAGAGTCGGCGCATTTCGCCCAAAGAAAAAAAGATTGTCGCCTATCACGAAAGCGGGCATGCAGTCATCTCGGAGATGACCAAGGGCTCGGCACGCGTCAATAAGGTTTCCATCATCCCAAGAGGGATGGCAGCCCTAGGCTATACGCTCAACACCCCAGAAGAAAATAAATATCTCATGCAAAAGCACGAGCTGATCGCTGAAATTGATGTGTTGCTGGGGGGGCGGGCGGCTGAAGAGGTGTTTTTACAAGAGATCTCCACGGGGGCGAGCAATGATTTAGAACGCGCCACGGACATCATCAAGGGCATGGTGAGTTACTATGGGATGAGCGATGTGAGCGGGCTGATGGTACTAGAAAAACAGCGCAATTCCTTTTTAGGGGGGGGCTTTGGGAGTCCTAGGGAGTTTAGTGAAAAAATGGCCGAAGAGATGGACAGCTTCATTAAAAACCTGCTAGAAGAACGCTATAGCCATGTGAAACAGACCTTGAGCGATTATAAGGATGCCATTGAGGTGATGGTGAGCGAACTCTTTGAAAAAGAAGTGATCACGGGTGAGCGGGTTAGAGAGATCATCGCTGAATACGAATCGGCAAATAATTTACAAACCCGTTTGGTGCCCTTAGAAGAACATGCAAGCTGATGTACGCTAATGCCTATTAAGCCTCTCTATCTCTTCCCCAATCTCTTTACGGCTAGCAGTATTTTTTTGGGCATGATGAGTATTCTTTATGCCTCTAGGGGGAGCTTTGTGATGGCGTGTTGGCTAGTTGTGGGCAGTTTGGTATTAGATGGGCTGGATGGGCGTATTGCGAGGCTAACCAACACCACGAGCAAGTTTGGGCTAGAATTTGACTCCCTAGCTGATGTCGTGGCTTTTGGGGTAGCACCAAGTCTGATTGCCTACTTCTATGCCGGGCATTTTTATGGGCGTTGGGGCATGGCAGCTTGTGCCCTATTTGTGATCTTTGGGGCGATCCGTTTGGCGCGTTTCAATGTAACCACCCAAACCACCGATCCCTATTCTTTCATCGGCATTCCCATCCCTAGCGCGGCAGTGTTGGTGGTGTTGGGTGTCCTCATTGATACCAAGTATGGTATTTTGAAAGAGGGTTGGGGGAAGTTTTTTTTAATCTACATTGTGTTCTTGGGTGTGATGATGGTGAGCAATATCCGCTACCCCAATTTTAAAAAAGTGCAATGGAATTTGAAGCTCTTTGTTTTGCTTGTCTTTTTCTTGCTCTTGCTCTTCGTGCGCCCTCTAGAGGTCTTGGGCACTTTTATGTTCTGCTATCTGTTTTATGGGATTATCCGCTGGCTTGTTTTGATGGTAAAAATTATTTTTAAGCACCGATGAAACGCGCGCATTTTTACATTGAGGGCATGACTTGTAGTTCGTGTTCTAGTGGGATTGAGCGATCTTTAGGGCGTAAAAAGTTCATCCAAGAGATCGGGGTGGATTTGATCAGCAAAAAAGCCTTTGTGCTCTATGATGAGAGTCAAGCCAGCCTAGAGGATATTTTCAAGCAAATTGAAAAGTTGGGCTACACGCCCAAATCAAAACTAGAGAAGTCCTCCCAAAACGCGCCTTTTTTAACGCCCAATAAAAAATTGGTTAGCGCAATTCTTTTAAGTGGGTGCGTGCTTTGTTTGTCCATGCTAGCACCATTTCTCCCCCTCCCCCAGACCTTGCAAAACCCTTTTTATAATGGATTGGTGCAACTGATCTTAACTTTAGGGGTCATGCACATGGGGAGGGATTTTTATCTCAAGGGCTTTAGCACGCTCTTTGCGCGCCAGCCCAACATGGATAGCTTGATCGCCATTGGGACAACCAGTGCCCTGCTCTATAGTTTGTTCTTACTCTTTAAAGCCTACCACCATGTGCCTTTGGAGGGCTATTACTTTGAGAGTGTGTGTGTGATTGTGGTTTTTGTGATGATAGGCAAGCGCATTGAAAACGCCTCAAAAGATAAAGCCCTGCAGGCAATGCAGGCCTTAATCAGCCACCAAAGCCCCACCGCCATTAAAGTGCAGGGGCAGGAGAGTGTCGAGGTCTTAATTGATGCGATTCAAGTGGGCGATGTGCTTAAAGTTTTACCCGGGAGCTATATCCCTATAGATGGAATCATCACAGAGGGCGAGGGCGAGATTGATGAGTCCATGCTGACAGGGGAGAGCCTGCCGGTTTATAAAAATGTGGGCATGCCCGTTTTTTCGGGCACGCTCAACACCACCACTTCTTTTTTGATTCAAGCCACGCGCACCAACGCACAAAGCACCTTAAGCAAGATTTTAGAACTCATCAACAACGCACAAGGCTCTAAGGCACAGATTGCGCGCTTAGCAGATAAAGTGGCTGGAGTTTTTGTACCCACTGTAATGGGAATTGCTGGTGTATCCTTTTTAGTGTGGCTAGCTTTGGGAGATTTTGCGCACGCTTTGGAAGTGTTTATTAGCGTGCTGGTGATCTCTTGTCCTTGCGCATTGGGATTAGCAACGCCGATGTCCATTTTAGTAGCTAACAAAGAGGCTAGCCTACTAGGGCTCTTTTTTAAAGATGCCCAAGCTTTGGAAAAGGCGCGCAGTGTGAGCTGTGTAGTTTTTGATAAAACCGGCACCCTCACACTAGGGCAACCCATGGTTAAAGAGGTGATTGCTAAGGAGGGCTTAGATATCCTAGAATTGCTAGGATTGTGTGCCAGTTTGGAGGCACAAAGCGAACATGTCATCGCCAAGGGCATTGTGGCTTATGCTAAGGATCAGGGCATTAGCCTGCAAGAGGTCAAAGAGGTCAAGGTGCAAATGGGTTTGGGCATTAGCGCACGGGTGGGGGATCGCTTGATTTTAGTAGGGAGTTTAGAATATTTTGGTTTGCCCAGTCCCTTTGAGAGCAAGATGAGCGGTATTCAGGTCTTTGTGGGCACGCCCCAAGAGATTTTAGGCGTGATCTTGCTAGAGGACACACTCAAAGAGGGAGTCAAAGAGCATATCAACCAGCTTAAAGCGATGGGCACTAAAACCATGCTTTTAAGCGGGGATCACGCCCAAAATGTGGCGACTCTAGCCCAAGAGTTAGGCATGGATCACTACCAAGCGCAGGCAAAACCACAGGACAAGCTCTATGCTATCGAACAACTCAAGGCACAGGGGGAAGTGGTGATGATGGTGGGCGATGGGATGAATGATGCACCCAGCCTAGCGCGTAGCGATGTCGCCCTAGTGATGGCTAAGGGAAGCGATGCAAGCTTGGAGGTGGCCGATGTGGTGAGTTTCAATAATGACATCCAATCGGTGATCAGTGCTATCAAGCTGAGCACGCTCACCATTGCCAATATCAAACAAAATTTGTTTTGGGCTTTTTGCTATAATAGCGTGGCGATTCCGCTAGCTTGTGGGGTAGCCTTTAAACTGGGGATCATGCTTAACCCCATGTTGGCTAGCTTGGCGATGAGTTTGAGCAGTGTCAGCGTAGTTCTCAACGCCCAACGGCTTAGAGGCGCGCATTTAAAAATTAGAGGATAACATGCAAGAGATTAGCATTAAGGTAGAGGGCATGACATGCCAGCATTGTGTGGATAAGATCGAGAAGTTTGTTGGGGAGTTAGAGGGGGTGAGCCAAATTGAGGTGAATTTGGCAAACAAAGAAGTGAAGGTCAATTACCATGCTCCAGCTAGCCCAGAGGACATTAAAGAGGCGATTTTAGATGCGGGCTACGAATTAGGCTAATTTTTGAAAGTTTTCTTAAAGCGTTTTTACCCCTATGTAAAAGGGCACTACAAGGCTTTTATTGTGGTGTTGCTCTCTTCTGTGGTGGTGGCAGCTAGCACGGCGTGGGGGACTTATCTAGTCAAGCCGACCTTAGATGACATCTTCATTAAAAAAGATGTGCATATGCTCACCATTTTGCCCTTTTTGGTGATTGTGGCGTATTTAGGCAAGAGTGGGGGGATTTATTTGCAGACCTATTTTACCAACTACATTGGGTTAGACATTGTTAAGAAATTGCGTAACCACATGCTTGAACACCTGCTCCAAATGGAGTTGGGGTTTTTCAACCGCACCCAAAAGGGCGAACTCATCGCGCGCATCACAAACGATATCGCCTTAGTGCGTGCTAGTTTGTCTAATTACCTAGCCGAGAGCATTAGAGAAGCCCTCACCATTATAGGCTTAATTAGCGTGGTGATCTATCAAAGCCCCAAATTAGCCCTTGTAGGGCTTGTGATCATGCCCTTAGCCGCCTTCCCCTTAAGCAAGATCATCAAAAAGGTCAAAAGACTCTCCAAAGCAAATCAAGAGAGCAATGCTAGCATGACGGCTAGATTATCTGAGATTTTCCACAGTATCGAGGTGATCAAAACCTCCAATGGCGAAAACCTAGAATTGCAAGCGTTCAAAAAAGAAAACCAACGCTTTTTCCAAATCAGCCTCAATGGAATCAAATACGCCGAAATCTCCAGCCCCTTAATGGAGTTTTTAGGTTCCATCGCCATCGCCCTAGTGATTTATCTAGGCGGGTTGGAGGTGATCAAGGGGCATATTAGCGTGGGGGCATTTTTCTCCTTTATCACCGCTCTTTTTATGCTTTACACACCCATTAAACGCCTTGTTAGGATCGTTTCTAATTTCCAAGAAGCCTTAGTAGCTGGAGATAGGATTTATGAAATCTTGGAGCGTGTACCCGCTATTCAAGATGGCCATCAAGAATTAAAAGAACCCATTGAACGCATTGTATTTCAAGGGGTGAGTTTAACTTATTTGCCCAATCAATTTGCCTTGCAAAATATTAACCTTGATTTGCAAAAGGGGCAGATTATTGCCTTCAAGGGCAAGAGTGGGAGTGGTAAAAGCTCGCTAGTCAATCTCATTTTACGCCTCTATGAGCCCACAAGCGGACAAATTACGATTAATAACACCCCTTTGCAAGATTTGCAACAAAAGAGCTTAAGAGCGCAAATTGGCATTGTAACCCAAAAGGTCTTTATCTTCAGCGGATCGGTGGCGGAAAATGTCGCCTATGGTTTGGAGATTGATACCAACAGAGTTACCAAATGCCTAGAACAAGCGCAGGCCTTAGAGTTCGTGGAGCATTTAGGCGGAATAGAGGGCACTTTAGAGGAATTTGGCACCAATTTGAGCGGGGGGCAACGCCAAAGGATTGCTATCGCGCGCGCCCTCTATAGGGATGCTAGCGTGCTCATTTTTGATGAAGCCACCTCAGCCCTCGATCACGCCACTCAAGAGGGAATCAAGCAGACCATTTATGACCTCAGACATAACCGCCTCATTTTGATGATCTCGCATAACGAGTCCAGTTTGGAGATTGCTAGCCATATCTATGCCCTAGAGGAGGGGGAGCTCCAAACTTCTTAAGACTATGCTATAATAGGAAATTGTTGGATAGGAGAGTGCATGTGGTGGCGGGTTGTTTTATTGGGTGCGTTTTTGGTGGGCTGTAAAAACGATGTTTTCACCCTCCCATATTTGAATTTCACCTATAAAAGTGCTCCTGTTAAAAACAAACCCGATTTGGGTAGCTTGGTAGTTGCACCTGCCCAAGTGGTGTTTTCGCGTGAATTCCTCCCCAAATACTACCAAAAACGCTATGCCAAAGGCCTTCAAGAAGGGATTGCTAAGGTTTTGGATAATAGTGGCTATCAAGTGATTTTGCCCACTAAGAAAAACCCCAACAAAAACCCAAGTGCCCTACAAGCTACGATCACCGGCACAATTCATTTTGCCTTCCAAAATACACCCTCCGATCTCAAAGCCATTAAAGCAATGTTAAAAGCCACCCAGAATGACTATTTGGAGCCAGCAAGAGTATTGCGCATGCTAGAGATTCAGGCACATTTTAAAGTGTGTGAGGGGCCTATCTGCCAGATCATCGCCCAAACTATCCACGAGCCCATTTTAAAGGCTAATCCCATTGATAGCGATCCCAATGAGAGGGGCGGACCCAACCAAAGTTACAATAATGCTATCATAGAGGGGCTCAATCGACTTTATCAAAAGAGCTTACAAGATTTAGAGGTGCAACTGCAAAAACAACTAGAATTGATGAGGACCAATGATGCTATCTAAAGACATTGCCGAGTATGCCAAAGTCAAAAACGAGCTTTATGCCTATGTTTCCTATCTTTTGACTCAAAATATCAAAAATTACCTCAAAGAACCCACGCTCAAATATGTCCAAATTGCTATGGAACGCATCAAGCAAGAGGTGCGGATCAAAGAGGACATTTTTATCTTGGACATGAATGGGAATTTAATTGATCGTGAGGGCAAGATCAAAAGTAGTTTTGCGGAAAACTCTTTGGAGCGAGGCTATTTTTATGAGGCCGTGCAAGAAAAACGCTGTATTTTGACCAACCCCTATCCTACACGCAATAACCGCGGGCTGGTGGTAACGGCAGCCTATCCCATTTACAACAACCAAAACGAATTATTTTTTGTGGTGTGTATGCACATTCCCTTGCGTGTCGCGCTGTCATTAAACTCTTCTTCTAAGTACTACAATGTTTTTGCTGAGGGTAGCGTGGTGATGTATTTTGCCATCTCGGTTACATTGGGTCTGGTGTCTCTGTTGCTTTTTGTCAAGAGCATTTCAAGTCTGACCAATGCGCTAGCACACTTTGATAGTTTTGATGTCAAAGAAGTTTTCCACCCCATTGTTTTGCTCACCCTAGCCCTAGCCACAGTCGATTTGGTCAAAGCCATTTTTGAGGAAGAGGTGCTGGGCAAAAACAGCGGGGATAGCCACCACGCCATCCACCGCACGATGATCCGTTTTTTGGGTTCGATCATCATCGCCCTAGCCATTGAGGCCTTAATGCTGGTCTTCAAGTTTAGCATCAGTGCCCCCAACAAGATCATCTATGCGATCTATTTGGCTAGCGGGGTGTCTGCCCTTTTGGTTAGTCTGGCCATTTATGTTAAGTTTGCCTATGGGGCAGCCAATAACTCAAATAAGAAAAACTAAGACTACAACCAGCGATGCGCCACTAATTCCACCCAAGGCACGCAGAGCACACAAAGAGCGATCAAATACAGCAAGCCAAAAATAAGCCCTAACTTCCAAAATTGCGCGCCCGAGATGTAGTGGCTACCATACCACACCAAAGAGGGCCCCGTGCCATAGGGGGTTAAAATCCCCATCAGTCCTAAGCCCAACATTAAAAAGAGGGCTAATTCTTGCACATTAACACCGGCCATGCCCGCCCCCATGCTAATAAAAAGCGTTAAAAGCGCGCTCACATGGGCAGTGGTGCTAGCAAAGAAATAATGCAAAAGATAAAAAGCAATCACCAAAATCACCACCATGCTAAGACTAGAAAAGCCCAAATTCACCATAAAACTTTGAGTCAAATCCCCCAAATACTGCAAAAAGCCCACACTCTTAAGCCCGCTAGCTAGAGTAATCAGCCCCCCAAAGAGGAAGAAAATATTATAGGCCGCGCTATTGGAAATAATGTCCTTCCAGCTAATGATACGGCTCACCCCCATCAGCACCATCGCTAAAAGCGCGGTCGTGGTCGCCTGCACCCCAAAAGCCTTGCCCCCAATCCAAAGGGCTAGAGTGAGCAGGCTTAAAACACACATCAAAATTTCCTTATGGTGCATTTTGCCCATTTTCTTTAATTCCTCCTTAGCCCATGCGCATGCCTCTTGAGAGCCCTTAAGCGTGGGTTTGCAAAGGTGGTAAGCCAGATAGGGGGTGAGCAAAAAGAGCACTACCCCAGCGGGCAAGAATGCCAAAAACCAGCCCAGCCAAGAGATTTCAGGCACATTGCTTTTTAGCGCGGTTTCCATCGCTAGTAAGTTAGGTGCTAGGGCGGTGAAAAACATAGAGGAAGTTACACAAGTGATTGCAATCCCTACCCACATCAAATACGCCCCCAGTTTTTGGGGTTCTTTGTCCGGGTAGCTCCCCACTAAAGGGGGGATATTGGCCACAATGGGGTAAATGATCCCCCCAGAGCGCGCAGAGTTTGAGGGGATGAAAGGAGCTAGGATTAAATCGGCTAGAGCGACCGCATAGCCCAAACCCAAAGTGGTTTTACCCAAATGAGAGATGAGCCATAGAGCGATACGCTTGCCCAACCCGCTTTTTTCATAGCCCAAACCTAGCATAAAGGCGATGAAGACCAACCAAACAGTTTTATTAGAAAAACCTTTTAAACCCCAATCGATGGCCGCGCTGGGGCTTACATGCTCAGGGCTAGGACCTATGCGCAAGAGCACGCACAACGCCACTCCAATGACAGCCACAAAGGAGGCAGGCACAGGCTCGATAATGAGACCTAAAACCACGCCGATAAAAACACTAAAATACAGCCATGCGGCCAAACTTAGGCCCTCTGGTGCTGGCAAGAAAGAAAGAATTAAGCCCACCCCCACGGGCACAAGGTAACGCCAAAAAGAGAGAATTTGAGACATCTGCATTCCTAGAGGATTTTTAGGTTATTGTAGTCTATTAAATTATCAAAAGGTCTTAATTCTACTATTATTGAGGAAAATCCAATCCCTTATTTGTTTCTGTATTAGGTGGAATACAAAGTTATGGGTTAATGTGTGAGACCAACTCAGGGCATTTGCAAAATATATTGAATATCCACTACTTTTGCAGATTGCAAAAGTTCTAGGGTGCCATCATTTCCTCCATTCTATACTTTTTATACACCATCATATGTGAGTTCATCGGGGAAAAGAGGGAAAGCCCCACCCCCAAAATATTTTTAAGCAAGGTCAGGGAGATACCCAAAATCAAATTTTTTCAAAACTGGTTGAAACAGAAATGAGACTAATTTTTTCTTTATTTTTAAAAAAGCATTAAGTAATACTAATGTAGCATGTAGTAGTATCTTATGCGAAAGGACAAGATGAAACACAGCAAAGAAGTTTTAGATCCCAATCAAGAGTTTGACAAGTTAAAACAGGAGTATTTGCGCCAAGAGATGGTTTATGCCACTTATCTTAAAGAGAGCAAACGCCATCTCTATGGTTGTAAGGATATTTTAACCCGCCACCAATTTTTTGTGGATCGTTGTCGGGCTTACAAACCTTTGAGTGAAGTGTATTTGCGCTTGCGCCACTTCTCCAAGAGGTGCAAGATCAGCATGCGCCCTATTCGCGAATCCTTTGAAAAGTTCCGCCGCACCCACAACAACACCTTGACCTCTATCAAACGCTACGAAGCCAAACTCCAGCGCATCAAAGAGGGTAAATCCCCCTCTGATTGGGCATAATTAGAAAAGTTTGATGGCATGCGTGTCTCTGGGTACGCATGAGCCGATGATCCTTACGTGTATATCCAAATCTTGCAGGCGTTGCACAAATTCCAACCCCTCTTTAGCCCCCAAAGCCACTAACAACCCCCCAGAAGTCTGCGCGTCATAAAAGAGTATATCGGGGAGTTCGCTTTGGTTGCACACGCGCGCCTGCAGGGCTTTTTTGTTTGCCACACTCCCCCCCGGGTACACCCCCTGTTTGGCTAACTCTAAAGCTCCCTCTAAAAGGGGGATTGCGCCCGTGTTGATCTCTATGGAGATGGCAGGGTTGAGCATTTCGCACAAATGCCCCACGAGCCCAAAACCCGTTACATCCGTGCAGGCATGCACGCTAAAATCTTGTAAGACTTGCATGGCCTTAAAATTTAAAGCCACCATGCTAGCAATCGCTTGGGGGGCTTCTTTTAAAACTTTGCGCTTTAAAGCGGTGGTGATGATCCCACTGCCTAAAGGCTTGCTTAAGAGGATCGCATCGCCCACCTGTGCCCCATCATTGCGCCATAGACTCTTTTCTACCACCCCGGTTACACTGAGCCCAAACTTTTGCTCCACATCGCTTAGGCTGTGCCCGCCCAAAAGAGGGCATGTACACTCACTCAGCTTATCTAAGCAGCCTTGCATGATCGCCTGCACGCTCTCCACACTTACATGCTCTTGATCCCATGCAAGGATACTCAGCGCGCTGATTGCGCGCCCCCCCTTAGCAAAGACATCGCTTAAGGCATTAGCCGTAGCAATCTGCCCATAGATATAAGGGTCATCCACCACCGGGGGGATCACATCTACACTTTGCACCAACAAAGACCCCCCCACTTTTATTGCCCCGCAATCGTCCTTATGCCGAAAATCCAACACCACGCCGGGCAAGCGGGGCTGTTTGAGCTTGGCTGTGATTTGTTTGAGGTCCTCCAGACCCACCTTCGCCGCTCAACCCGCACAGCGCACAAATTGGGTTAATGCTTCTGCCAACTTACTCCTTTATAATCGTCTTGGCCTTTGTGCCCACCGCGGTAGCCCCACTGGGCAAATCTGAAACCACCACCGCATTAGCCCCGATCTTGACATCATCGCCGATCGTGATAGCCCCCAAGACCTTCGCCCCCGCTCCCACGACAACACGATCACCTAAGGTAGGGTGGCGTTTGCCCTTGAGCTTGCCCGTGCCCCCTAGAGTTACCCCGTGGTAAATGGTAACATCATCGCCAATTTCTGTGGTTTCTCCAATCACCACGCCCATGCCATGATCAATAAAAAGCCCGCGCCCAATTTTTGCCCCCGGGTGGATTTCTATCCCGGTGATAAAGCGCATCAGCTGTGAAAGCGCGCGCGCGATAAAGTAAAGCCGGCGCTTATGCAGGGCATGGGCTAGACGGTGGGCAAGCAGGGCATGGATCCCCGGATAGAGCAATAACACCTCCCATTTATTGCGCGCGGCCGGATCCTGTTGTAGGGCGCGCTCTAAGCTATAATCCAGATCCAGCATCATAGAGTCCGGTGGAGATGTATTTTTCTCCCCCATCCGGGGCAATAGCAAGCACAGACTTGCCCTGACCCAATTTGCGCGCCACCTGTAACCCGGCAAAAATCGCCGCTCCTGAAGAGATCCCCACCAAAATCCCCTCTTTTTCTCCAAAGAGTTTGGCACACTGCGCTGCCTCTTTTTCATCTACCGCGATCACTGCATCCACCACGCTTTGATCATAATTGGCCGGCACAAAGCCTATCCCGATGCCTTGAATCTTATGGGGACTATGCGTCCCCCCACTTAAAATGGGGGATTGGGCGGGTTCTACCGCGATGATTTTAGCCGGGTGGTTTTGTTCTTTAAACTTACGCCCCACGCCCGCAATCGTGCCCCCCGTGCCCACGCCCAACACCACAGCATCCACGCCGGGCAAATCCTTTAAAATCTCTTGGGCGGTGGTGTCATAGTGTTTTTGGGGATTGGCGGGGTTTTCAAATTGTTGGGGGATGAAATAGCCTGCTTGTTTGCCAATTTCTAAAGCCCTATCAATGGCTCCCTTGGTGCCCTTAGAAGCCTCCGTTAGAATCAACTCTGCCCCATAAGCCCTGATGAGCTCGCGCCTCTCCACACTCATGCTCTCTGGCATGACAATGATGACTTTATAGCCCTTGAGCAAGCCCATGAGCGCTAGGGCGATCCCGGTATTGCCACTGGTGGGCTCAACAATGGTCATCCCTGCACACAGCCGCCCATCTTGTTCTGCCTGCTCGATCATCCCCAAAGCCGCGCGATCCTTCACACTCCCCCCCGGGTTAAATTTCTCTAATTTGACAAAAAAATCTGCCGCCCCCTCCTCTAAAAGGTGGTTTGTCTTTAAAATGGGGGTGTTGCCAATCAAGTTTAAGGCATTATTGTAAATCATGAGTCTGCCTTTCTTAAGAATTAAAAGGGATTTTTCTCAAATATTCTAGCCCCTTAGGTGTTCTGTGATCAAAAAACACGCTTTGGGCGGTGTCCATTGTGGCGATTTTGGCCAAATCCTCTTGATCCAAATGAAAATCAAAGATTTGGGCGTTTTGCGCGATCCGCTCCATCTTAGCCGACTTAAATAAAACCGATATGCCCCTTTGGGTGATCCAGCGCAAAATCACTTGGGCGACGCTTTTATGGTATTTGTGGGCGATCTCTTGCAAAATGGGGTGTTTGAAAATGCCGTTCTTATCCTGTGCAAAGGGCGACCACGCTTGGGGCTGGACTTGGTGTGCCTGCATAAACTCCTGATCGTGTTGTCTTTGGAAAAAGGGATTAAGCTCAATTTGATTGACTGTAGGGGCGATCTCATTAAAGGCGATGAGATCGGCTAGGCGATCGGGGTAAAAATTGCTCACCCCAATGGCGCGGATTTTGCCCTCTTTGTGTAGAGTTTCTAGGGCGCGGTAAGTCCCATAGTAGTCGTTAAAGGGCTGATGTACCAACACCAAATCCAAGTAATCTAAGCCCATTTTCTGTAAGGATTTTTCAACTGAAAGCTTTGCCCTTTGCTCCCCAGCGTTGCTAAACCAAACTTTGGTGGTGATGAACAATTCTTCGCGGGGGACGCTTGCTTTATTGACCGCGCGCCCTAGCCCTGCCTCATTGCCATACATTTGCGCCGTGTCAAAAAGGCGGTATCCCTTGTCTATGGCTTCTAAGACGACACTCTCACATGCCTCATCGGGGATTTGAAACACCCCAAGACCTAGAATAGGCATTTTGACTTGGTTATTTAAGCTGACATACTCCATTAAGCACTCCTCAATTAAAGCCTACACTCTTAGCACAAAAAAGTTAATTAACTCCTTTCCAAGAACAAATCTTTTTGGCTAATTTGCTCCCCCTCGCTCAAAATGGCAGCCCGTTCCACTACACAGAGTAGCTCGCGGATATTGCCATGCCAGCTATAATTGAGCATGCACTCTTGTGCCCCCTTGGAAAAACTCTTCTTGCCCAGATTGTAAGTTTGCAACACTTCTTGTAATTTCCACTCCGCTAAAGGCAGAATCTCCTCTTGGCGTTCTTTTAAGGGCGGGATATGTAGGGGGATTGTTTGGAGTCTAAAAAATAGATCTTCTCTAAACTCTTTGGCGGCAATCTTCTCGTGGATATTGGTGTTGGTGGCGGCAATGAAGCGCACATCAATTTTAATAGGCTTGTGGCTACCAAGCCGCACGATCTCTTTTTCTTGGATCGCTCTTAAAAGCTTGCTTTGGAGTTTCAAGGGCATTTCGCTAATTTCATCTAAAAACACGCTCCCCTTGTGCGCGCTCTCAAACAGCCCCGCCTTGGCACTGGTCGCGTCCGTAAAAGCCCCCTTTTCATAGCCAAAGAGTTCTGATTCTAACAAGTGCTCGGGGATGGCTGCCATGTTGATCGCCACAAAGGGCGCGTCTTTGCGCTTGGAGTGTTCATGGATAAAATGGGCAAAGACCTCCTTACCCACCCCACTAGGACCTTGTAAAAACACACTCGCATCGGTGGCAGCGGCTTTGAGCGCTTGTTTTTGCACCTCTTCTAAGGCTTTTGAGCTGGCTCTAAAAAACTCTTGCGTTTTGGGGGTTTTGCTCTTAGGCGGGTGGATTTTGTGGAACTCCAACACCCGCTTGCTGCGATAAATAGACTCCAAGAGTAATTCAGGCTTGAAGGGTTTTTGGAAAAAATCCTTCACGCCTAAGCGTATCGACTCGATGGCTTTATTGAGTGTGGCATTACCCGTGATCACAATGGCTTCATAACGCCCCTCTAGTTGGCGTAAAAACTCCAGCCCATCCATCTGGGGCATGTTAATATCCGTGATGATGAGTTCAAAACTTGCATCTAGGGCTTTGAGCGCGTCTTTAGGGCTTTTAAAGGCGACCACTTCTAAATCTTCTTGATCGCTAAAAAAGAGTTCTAAACTCTTGCGCATATTAATATCATCTTCCACAATGGCGATTTTCATTTTCTTTCCTTTTCATAGACTTCAAGCACCAAAAGCCCCCCTTCTAAATAGGCATTAAGGGGCGTGGTGATACGCAAGGTGGCATAGTTTTGGTTTTGCATCTGTGTATTAAACCCATTACTCTCAATGCGCACCTCACTTTTATACAAACAATCTAGTACCGCATTTTGGTAGGTTTTTAACAAAATATCCAACAAAAAGAGCTCTTGTTTGGAATCCAGCTTGGGCTCATCCACTGGAATCTCACAGCGATAACGCAAACCCTGATACTTCTTCAATGCCCGCGCAATTCCAAAAGATTGGTGGGTAGCAATCCCATTATGCACCTGTAAGGCATAAGAGATCACAAAATCCTGCGCCCCCAAAAGCCCAACTAGCAAAAAAGCACTTCTACTCAGATTCTTTAGGGCATGTGTTAGCATAGACCACTACATCGCCTTCCACACTCACCAGTTTAACCCCGCTAGCATTGCGCCCGGTTTCACGGATACTCTCCATAGGCATGCGAATCATTTTTCCGCTTTTGGTGAGCAACATTAAATCTTGACTTTCATCCACGCTCACAATGCCGATCAAGTCCCCCGTTTTAGGCGTGATTTTCATGCCAATCACGCCCATGCCTCCCCTCCCTTGTGAGCGGTAAGCCCCCGCTAAGGTTTGCTTGCCCAGCCCCTTAGAGCTGACACTGAGCAACTTTTCTTGTTCGCCAGAGATCACGCCCCCCCCGATCACCTCATCACCCTCTCTTAAGCGCATGCCAATGACCCCCCTAGCTACACGCCCAATCTCTCTAACCCCCTCTATGCCAAAGCGGATACACATCCCCTTTGAGCTTGCCATGAAGAGTTCTTGTGTACCAGAGTTTAGGATTTGGGCAGTTACAAGGGCATCATCCTCATCAAGTACTATGGCGCGTACCCCACCGCGTGTGCGCCCAAAGGCACTTAGATTTGTGCGTTTGATTAAGCCCTTTTTGGTGAAAAAGACTAAGGATTTATCGGGACTAAAATCAGCCGTGGAGAGCGTGGCTTTAATGCTCTCCCCGGGTTGCAAGTCTATTAAATTCACCAATGCCTTGCCAATGGCGTTACGCCCCATCTCCGGGATACGATAGACTTTAAGCCAGTAGAGTTGCCCCATATTGGTGACAAATAGAATGGTATCATGGGTGTTGGCACTAAAGAAAAACTCGATAAAGTCATCCTCATGCGTGTTACCCGAGATTTTGCCCTTGCCCCCACGCCTTTGTTGCTCATAGACTTTTAAAGGCATACGCTTGACATAACCTCTGTGGCTGAGTGTAACAACCATGTCCTCATGGGCGATCAAGTCCTCCACGCCTAAAGTTTCATAGTCCTCCTCAATTTGGGTGAGTCTTGGACTATCAAATTTTTCTTTGATCTCCAAGAGTTCCTCTTTGATCAAATTGTTTAGCTTATCTGCATTCTCCAAAATACCTTGCAAATACCCGATGCGTTCTTGAAGCTGGGTATGTTCCTGCTGGATTTTTTCTTGCTCTAATCCGGTGAGGCGTTGCAAGCGCATCTCTAAAATCGCCTTGCTTTGCTCCTCGCTTAGATTATGTGTCTTGGCTAATGCCTCTTTAGCTCCCAGAGTGTCAGAACTGCTTTTAATGAGTGCAATCACTGCCTCGCTATTTTGCAAGGCGACAAGCAAACCCTCTAGAATATGCACCCTTGCCCTTGCCTTTTCGAGCTCATAAATGGTGCGCCGAATCACAATGGTTTTGCGGTGCACCAAAAAGAGTTTTAAGAGTTCCAAGAGATTAAAAATTCTGGGCTCTTTATTATAAATAGCCAACAAAATCATGCTAAAGGTGCTCTCTAGGGCACTGGATTTATAAAGATGGTTGAGTACAATTTGGGCGATCGCATCCTTTTTAAGCTCAATCACCACGCGCACCCCATCCCGATCGGATTCGTCCCTAACTTCTGAGATTCCCTCTACAATCTTATCGCGTGCTAACTCGCTGATTTGCTCCACCAACTTGGCTTTATTAGTTTGGTAAGGGATTTCCTCAATGATGATCTGTTCTCTTTGTCCGATTTGCTCAAAACGACTCTTGGCTCTGAGCTTGACACGCCCCCGCCCGGTGCTATAAGCCTCTAAAATGCCCGCCTTGCCATAAATAATCCCCCCTGTGGGGAAATCTGGACCTTGAATCACTTCTAAGATGGAGAACAGATCAACTTGGGGGTTATCTAGCACCAATACCAACGCATCAATGATTTCACTAGGGCGGTGGGGGGGGATGGAGGTTGCCATCCCCACGGCAATTCCACTTGAACCATTGATGAGCAAATTGGGCAAACGGCTGGGCAAAATATCGGGTTCTTTAAGCGTGCTGTCATAATTCTCGTTAAAATCCACCGTGTCTTTTTCAATATCCCTCAAGAGTTCCTCGCTAGGAGTTGCCATGCGCGCCTCAGTGTAGCGCATTGCCGCGGCATTATCCCCATCAATGGAGCCAAAATTGCCCTGCCCATCCACTAGAGGCAGGCGCATAGAAAAATCTTGTGCCATGCGCACTAAGGCTTCATACACCGCGCTATCGCCATGGGGGTGGTATTTCCCAATCACATCCCCCACAATGCGCGCACTCTTCTTATAGGGCACTTTAGAACCCAAACCCAATTCGTGCATGGCATATAGAATGCGCCGATGCACCGGCTTTAGCCCATCCCTAGCATCGGGCAAGGCGCGCCCTACAATCACGCTCATGGAGTAGTCTAAATAACTTTCTTGTAAGGACTCCTCAATTTTGACATCTTTAATTTCCATTTACTCTCCTAAAATACAAAATAACCCCCCCATACAAGGATAAAAAAGACCAATGCCACAAACTGGGCCGCACTGCCCATGTCTTTAGCCTTTTTGGCTAGGGGGTGCTCATGTGTGCCCGTAAAATCTACGGCATTTTCAATGGCACTATTGAGTAACTCCACAACCAAGCACAACACCCCGGGCACGATCAAAAGCACAAACTGTACAAAAGAGTGTGCCAAAAAGCACGCCCCAATAAAGCCCAAAAGGGCTAAGAGCACCACTTGCCTAAAAGCAGGCTCATCTGCAAACGCTGCCTTCAAACCCGCCTTAGAGTAAAGCCAAGCTTGCAAAATGCGTTTCATGGCAAGACTTTAAGGCTAAAATGGGGCAAATACTCCCAATAGTCCTTAGAGTGGATCAGCTCCTCCAAACGCCTGAATTGCTGATCCTTGCTGACCAGCTCCACGCCTACATGATCACGCTCATTTTTGGCAAAAGCTAGGAAGTTTTTAGATAATTCTTGAACCTTACTCACTTCATCTTGCAAGCCCGCCATTAAGAGCATCACCATCGTGGTCCCTTGGAAAGAAGTATTGATTTGGTTGAGAGCTTTATCATAGGCTTGTGCGTCAAAGTCTTTGCTTTGGATATCTCCAGATTGTTGCAAGAGAGGATAGAGAATGGCGCGGAAATCTTTAGATTGGAGCTTGATACCCAGTTGCTCGACCAGCACTTCTAAATCCTTAGTCTGCACTTGTGAGCCTAGTAAATTACTGAGGTTAATGGGTTGGTGGGAATCTTTGAGGCGCGCATGCAAAGAAACTTGATAGGTCAGCTTGGGGGATTTAAAATGGCAAGTATTTTGCCCGAATAACACCTCTTTGAGGCTCAAATCCACCACACAAGTTGCGCTTTGTGGCATCCAGGGCTTGGAGGCGTGGATTTTAGGCAGATCGATATGGAATTGCAGGGCGTTGGATTTAACAGGGGCTAGGCGCACTTGGATTCCCTCAATTTTGTCTGACACGCCCGCACTGGTGCAAGTGATATTTTTAAAACCCGTGCAAGTAAAAGGGGTGGCATGGATACGCTTGGCAATGACATTCAAACTCTCTTCTAACTTGCCCTTGATATCGCCACTCAGTTTGAGCCCCACGCCCAAGAGCACCACTACCAAAAACGCCCCAATACCCAAAAAAATCGCCATTATTTTTCTACTCATGATGCTAATCACCTTAAAAAGCAATGTCTAACTCAATGCTACCGATGTTGTGGTTGCGGGGTTGTTCCCTAAAAGTCTTGCTCCAATCAATCGCGCTAAAGGAAAAACGCCACCCCTTGTAAGCGATCGCTACCCCCACCTGGGCGTTGTAAAGAAAATAGGGCAGTTGTGTTTGTTGGCGTGTCTGGGGGTCATTACCTTGCACAAACACATCTAAGGGTTGGAATAGACCCGTGGCCCCTGCAAAGAGATAAAAAGAAAAGTGGTTGCTATAGGGCATTCCCCCAGCAAATGCGCTATGGATAGAATTAGGACCAAAATCGGCTTCTAAGTTATAGCCCATCCTGAGCATAGAGCCAATTTTAAAGTTGGTCAAGGCATTGCCCAGTTGCAAACCCGCCCCGGGGAGCATATCGATACTAAAAAAACGGCTTTTATAAAAATCGAGTTTTTGCAACCACGCATAGTTAATCTCAAAAATGAATTCGTTTTTGATCTGGTTATGCCAACCCAAAAACTTAGGATCGTGTGCCCATGTGTGGATCAAATTTTGGGTTTGTTCAGCCAAAGAAGCTGGACCGACCATGCCCACAGAGATTGAAAGCCTCTCCAAAGCATGCGCACTTCTTTGGAAAATCCCAAAATTTAGGCGCAGCCAACCTCCGTAGAGATGATCGCCCTTGACAATCTCTGTCAATAGGCGGTGGGCTAGCGTGGGGGTGTACATATCTTGGGTCAAATAAATATTAAAGCGAGTCATGCGCTCTTTTTTGCCTTGCAAACTCACAAAGCGTGCCCAAGACATGGGCGATTTTTTTTGGAGATCGTATTCTTTGCTCACCCAGCCGATGCGCGTGCCGGCTGTGTAGTAGCGATCGATGTAGGGATTAATATAGCCATCGTTTTCGGTTACCAACTCAATATATTGTTTGTGGTAAGGAGTTAGGGTAGTGGCTTTTACAAAACACAGCAAAACACAAAAAGAAAAGCAGAACAACCGCATGGGTGCATTATAGCAGAAAAAGCCTAGAGGGGGCTTTAGAGCTACTTTTAAAAATACCAAGTGTGGGAGACAAAAAGACTATAATTGCGCACAAAACGCGAGCCAATCTCGGAGTCAAAGGGAAACTTAAAGCCCACCTCGATTGAGATGTCATGGTAGAGAATCACGGTTTGGAAGCGCACGCCAACTTGTCCAAAGAGTCTAAAATAAGTACCTTTAAAAGAAAAGCTAGTAAAGGAGCGGTAGTTTTCAATAAAAAAGTTTTTAGAGAACTTAGAAGTGGTCCATGTATTGGCAGCCACCATCATGCCATAGAAGAGTCCCCAAACATTCAGCGGGTTTTTATTGTATTCGATCACAATGTCTGCGCCCGCTCCATAGGTAAACATATTGGTCTCAACATTGCTACTTTTATCCAAAATCACAAAACCATAGTCCAAAAAGCCGTAGTAGCGTGTGTAAAGCCAGCGATCTAAAGGGTTATACTCATAACCAAATAAGATACCAGCCCCTTCAATGGTACGTACATTTTTGATGCGATCTTTCCCCTCACCGGTGTAAAACTGCATCTGCCCCAGCTGGTATTGGCTGAGCAAGAAAGTCCGGCTTTTGGCAGCAAAAAGAACGGAGGGGAGAAAACCCCCTAAAAACCCTGCGGTAAGAATCAGTGCTTTAACTTGGATGCCACACCTTAGTAATTGCCATTGAGGGGTGAGGCTAAGTTATCTTGGTGGTTAGTCCAATTTTGCAAGATATTGCCCCCTTGTGGTGTATAGATAGGACCTGTGCCCTGTGTCGCATCTTGAATGGCATTTTCTTCATTGATGATATTATCCACTTTCTCTGTGGTTTTTTCATCATCAATTTTGTGTTCCAAGCTTTTTTCCAATGTGGCATCTTGGGTGGCTTGCTGTTGTTGGGGTGTTTCTTTACTGGCCTGCTGGTTAGCACCTTTAGCTTGCGTGGGTTGTTGGCTAGAGGATTTGGAAGTGTCTTTGCAAGCATGCAAGGCTAAAACGCCCACCACAGACAAAAACAAAACCCCAAGCCCCCTAAGAAATCTACCTGTATCCATCATCTGTCCTTTTTGAGTATAATTGTGTTGCAGTTTAGCATATTTATAATAAATATCCTCATAGGCTGTGGCAGATGAAAATAAGTTGTGATTTGGATTTGGAGGGTGTTTTGCTCCCAGACTTTTTAGGGTTGCTGTTAAACCCACCTAAAAGTTATGCGAGTTACTACCTACTCAAAGAGTTGGAGCTAGGTCATAAGGGCTGTGTAGAAGTGGAGCGTTTGGAAGTGGTGGTTAAAAACACCCTGCAAGTCAAGACCCAAGCCCTTTTATTCAAACAACCCCTAGATTTGGTGGTTTTCCACCACACCCCCTACCACCTCAAATTATTTGTCCCCAAGCGTTTTTATGTCTATGGCAAGTTGGAACACAACCCTTACACCCACACCCTCCAAATGATCAACCCCCAAGTCATCGACCAACCTAATAGCATTGAACTACACTTCAAACGCCCACCCACAAATGCCTACAAACAACAGGGCTATCAAAATTACAAAGATTATTGCTTGAGCTTGATCAATGCGCCGCGTTTAGAGAAACTCAAAGATTTGGGCGTGCCTTTAGAAGTGGTGGAAAATTTGCAAACCCTCTTTTACCCCACCCTTGAATTTGTGCGCGCTTTTGAAACCCATAAAGGCTTGTTTGGCAAATACCTAAGAGCCCTTAAATTCATTGAGGCGATGGCACATATGCTTGCTTTGAGCACTAAAAAGGTGCATTTTCCTAGCAAATTTAAAGGGCATGCCAACACCCAAGCCCTCCGAGCCTTTTTACAAAATCTGCCCTTCCAACTCACACGCGATCAAATGAGCACGATTGGGAGTATCCAGCAAGACATGCAAGCGGATAGGGCGGCTAAACGGCTTGTGATGGGCGATGTTGGCTGTGGTAAGACCATCATTATTTTAGCCAGCGTGGCTCTTGCTTCCCCCTATAAAAGCGTATTGATGGCCCCGACCACGATTTTAGCCAAGCAAATTTACCAAGAGGCACTTAAATTTTTGCCCTCCAGCATTAAACCTTATTTGTTTTTGGGAGGCTCGTCTAAAAAAAGCCTAGAAGCCCTTGAACAAGCCGATTTTATCATCGGTACAACCGCACTTTTATACACACCCTTTGACACCTCTAAGGTCGCCTTAGTGCTGAGTGATGAACAACACCGCTTTGGCACCAAACAACGCCATGCTCTAGAAGTGCTCTCAGGCTCTAGCCCGCCCCATCTGCCCGTAGAAGACCTAGAGGATTTTTATCAAGAAGAGAGTATATCCCAAGTTGCTATCCCCAGTGCCAGACCCCATTATTTGCAATTTTCCGCAACGCCAATTCCTAGAACCCTAGCCTTGATGGGGGCTAAATTCATCGCCACTAGCATCATCAAAGATAAACCTTATCATAAAGATATTGCAACCCGCATCATCTATAGAGATCATTTCTCCGACTTAATAACACACATTAAAACCCAAATTGCACAAGACAAGCAAGTTGCTATCATCTATCCTTTGGTGGAAGAGAGTCAAAAACAAGATTATCTTTCCTTGAGTCAGGGCGCACCATTTTGGCAGAAACATTTTAAAAGAGTCTTTATCACCAGTGGGAAGGACAAAAATAAAGAAGAAGTGGTGGAGAGTTTTGCTCAACAAGGTGATATTTTGCTCGCCACAACATTAATTGAAGTCGGGATTAGTCTCCCCAAACTCTCCACCATTGTCGTTGTGGGGGCTGAGAGGCTAGGTTTAGCGACCTTGCACCAGTTAAGAGGGCGTGTGGCACGCTTGGGGGGCAAGGGCTATTGCTATCTCTTTACCCACAAGACCCACAACCCACGCTTAGAGGACTTTAGCCAAACCCTAGATGGGTTTGAGATTGCCAACTTGGATTTGAAATACCGCAATGTGGGCGATCTCTTGAGTGGGACACAACAGAGCGGGACTCATTTTAATTATTTAGACTTGCGTGCCGATCAAAAAGTGGTAGCAGAGGTCAGCGTGTTATTTTAAAGAATATTTGCAGTGCAATTAATCCAATTTGTGCTATACTTTGGAGTTCATTTTTTAGACTATTTAAGGAGAGAGCATATGGAAGTGGGCATGCGGCAGAACTATGCAAGTTCTGTGAGCGTCTCTGCTAAAGAGGCCGCACAGTACGATTATTCCATCGCTAGGCTATTCATCATTGCCATGATCGTTTTTGGCGTGATTGGCATGGTGGTGGGGGTGGTTTTGGCTTTCCAGCTGGCATTTCCCGGGCTAAATCACGTCTTGGGTGAATATAGTTATTTTGGGCGTTTGCGCCCCGTGCATACCAATGGTGTAATCTATGGCTTCACTTTGGGGGGGATTTGGGCAAGCTGGTATTATATTGGACAAAGAGTCTTAAAAATTACCTATAACGACTATCCATTTTTAAAGACAGTGGGCTATCTGCATTTTTGGATTTGGATCGTTGCTTTGCTATGGGGGGTTTTTAGCCTTCTGGCCGGGGAAACCCAAAGCAAAGAATATGCCGAGCTCTCATGGCCCATTGACATTTTGGTCGTGATTGTGTGGGTGCTTTGGGGGGTTAGCATGTTCGGGAGCATGGGGGTGCGTCGCGAGAACACCATTTATGTCTCTTTGTGGTATTACATTGCGACCTATGTCGGGATCGCTGTGCTCTATATCTTTAACAACCTCTCAATCCCGACCTACTTAGTCGCCCACACCGGAAGTATCATGCACTCTATCTCCTTATATGCGGGGAGCAATGATGCGTTGGTGCAATGGTGGTGGGGGCATAATGCTGTGGCGTTTGTTTTCACCAGTGGGGTGATTGGCACGATTTACTACTTCTTGCCCAAAGAGAGTGGGCAACCCATCTTTTCTTATAAATTGACCTTGTTTTCTTTTTGGAGCTTGATGTTTGTCTATATTTGGGCAGGCGGGCACCACTTGATTTATTCCACCGTGCCTGATTGGGTACAGACTCTCTCCTCTGTGTTCTCAGTCATCCTTATCTTGCCCTCATGGGGAACGGCAATCAACATGCTCTTAACTTTGCGTGGGCAATGGCACCAGCTCAAAGAATCCCCCCTGATCAAATTCTTAGTCTTGGCTAGCACTTTCTATATGCTCTCTACTTTAGAAGGCTCCATCCAAGCAATTCGCTCGGTCAATGCTTTAGCCCATTTCACCGATTGGATCATCGGGCATGTGCATGATGGCGTGCTAGGTTGGGTGGGCTTCACACTCATTGCAGCGGTCTATCATATGGTCCCCCGCGTGTTTAAAAGAGAACTCTACTCGGCCAAATTGATGGATATTCAGTTTTGGTTAATGACCTTGGGAATCGTGCTCTACTTCTCTTCCATGTGGATTTCTGGGATCACACAGGGCATGATGTGGCGTGATACCGATCAGTATGGTAACTTGGTCTATCAATTTGTAGATACCGTGCGCGCCCTATTCCCTTTCTACATTATCCGTGGCATTGGGGGTAGCTTGTATCTCATTGGATTCTTCATCTTTCTCTACAATGTGATCATGACAATCCAAAAAGGACGGCTACTTGAAAAAGAGCCTGCCTATGCTACGCCTATGGGCACAAAATAAGGAGGATTGATGTTTGGCTTCCTAGAAAAAAACCCGTTCTTTTTCACTTTGGCATTCGTGGTCGCCTTTGCAGTTGCTGGGATTGTTGAAATCCTGCCCAACTTCTTTAAATCTGCGCGCCCTATCGAGGGCTTGCGCCCTTATACCGTCTTGGAAACAGCGGGCAGACAAGTTTATATTAAAGAAGGGTGTTACAACTGCCACTCCCAGCTGATTCGCCCCTTCCAAGCTGAAGTGCAACGCTACGGGGCTTATAGCTTGAGTGGGGAATATGCCTACGATCGCCCTTTTTTGTGGGGGTCTCGTCGCATTGGACCAGACTTACACCGCGTGGGCGATGTGCGCACCACTGCTTGGCATGAAAAACATATGCTAGACCCATTAAGCGTGGTGCCCGGAAGCATCATGCCTGCCTATAAACACCTATTTAGCAAGGATAGCGACTTTGAAACGGCATTTGCAGAGACCTACACACAAAAAAAGGTCTTTGGCGTGCCCTATGATACACCCAATGGCGTTAAGTTAGGCGACATCAAAGAGGCTAAAAAACTCTTTTTAGAGCAAGCACAGGCAATTGTGAATGACATGCAAAGTCCTCAAATTAAAGAATCGCTTAAACAGGGCAAAGTGAAAGAAATTGTCGCTTTGATTGCCTATCTCAATAGCTTGGGCCAAGCGCGCGTTTTAAAACCGCAAGCCACTGGTTTTAACCCCAGCAAGCCTAACTTGGCCCTAGCTCCGCAACAAGGAGGCGAGTAATGGATTTAGACACGCTTAGAGGTTTTGCTTATGTGTTCTTTACCATTCTTTTTACCATTTTCTTGTATGCTTATATCGTCAGCATGTATGTCAAGGACAAAAAAGGCATCACAGATTATGAGCGTTATAGCCAACTTGCCCTACAAGATGAGCTAGATGACGTTGTGATTGAGCCCCGCTCTCCCCTATCCCAGTCTAAGAGAGGCTAACTATGGATATTCTCAAGGATCATATTAATTTGTTTGCCTTAGGGGCTGCCCTTGTCATTTTAGTTCTCACCCTGAGTATGGCTTCCTCCCTGTTTAAAGCGATGCGCGAAAGAACCAGCAGTGGTGATCTGTATAATAACGGGCACCAATACGATGGGATCGCCGAGTTTCTCAACAATATCCCCTCGGGTTGGTTAGTGAGTTTTTTGGCCATCATCGTTTGGGGGTTGTGGTATATTTTCTTGGGCTATCCTGTATTCAATTACTCCCAAATTGGAGAATACAATAAAGAGGTTACCCAATACAACCATAACTTTGAAAATAAGTGGAAAAACTTAAGCCAAAAGGATTTGGAGCAGATGGGGCAGGGCATCTTTTTGGTGCAATGCTCGCAATGCCATGGGCTGGAGGCGACCGGGCTAGACAATACAGCCAGAAACCTAGTGAGTTGGGGCAAAGAAGAAGGGATTGAAGAGATAATCAAGCAGGGCTCTGTGGGCTTGGGTTATCAAGCGATGGAAATGCCTCCCATTGAGATGAGCGCAGAAGATGCCAAAGCAGTAGCCAGTTATGTGATGGCAGAAATCTCTACTTTGAAACGCACGAAAAATCCCCAGCTAGTCAAAACAGGGGAGGGCATTTTCCAAAACATGTGTGCCAGTTGCCATGGGGCTGATGGGAAGGGTCAAGGGGGCATGGCAGCCGATTTGACTCACTATGGCACACAAGAATTCTTAAAAGAAATCCTAGAAAAGGGCAAAAAGGGGCATATTGGGGAAATGCCTAGCTTTGCTTATAGGCATTTTAATGACATTCAGGTGCGCGCTCTAATGGGCTTTATCCAGTCTTTGCAAGGAGAAGAGGAATGAATGGCTTATTTGGTCTCAATGGGATATTAGGTTGTTTGATCGTCGTGGCGATCTTGTTGTTGGTGGTGGTCTTATTTGGCACGCAAGCAGTCAAAATCCAGCAAAGAGAGGCAACCCACTACTACCAGCTGGACACGAAAAACATCCAAATGTTTGAGAAAAATAAACAATTTTACCAGTACAAGGAGTAGCGATGTTTACCGGAATGGAAAAATTACTGGGGCTTTTTTTGTTTGTGTTGTTCTTCGTAACCATCGTTTTGTATTTTATTAAGCCCCAATTCTTATTTGCGGTTTGATTATTTGTGGTGGCTTTTGTGGTTACCATGGATTCTGTGTGCTGGGCAAGGTCTGTTTGTCCAGGATAATGGGGAGGGGCATCTTGTGCCTAAAAGCGTGGCACTGGTGGAGCAAGTCTCTAACGAGTTATTGGCAAAAGCTAAAATCTCTTTGGTCGTGTTCATGGGAGGCTCCAAGGATTTAGAAACCAAGGAGCAACGCCAAGTCTATCAAGAAAGCAAGCTAAAAACTTTGCATGCCCCCTTTGTTGCCCTCTTTGCTTATTATAAAGCCCAAAAGATCGAGATTGTTGCCAATCCAACCAATCTTTTGGACAAAGATAAGATTTTTTTTGAACACATGGCCCCTTTTTTACCTAAAAAGTGGGGAGAAAATGAGGCGCAAAACAACGCCCGCTTTTCTTTTGCCCTGCTAAATGGTTACACCTACATGGCAGAGGTGCTGAGCAGAGCCCGCCATGTGAGTTTGGAGAGCAATATCAAAGAGGACAACCCCAACAGTTTTATGAAAACTACACTTTATATTTTGCTCTGCTCCCTTTTAGCTCTCTTTTTTTATGGTTATTTTTTTGGAAGTAAGAAATCTCAATGAAAACAAGAAACAAAAAAGAAAAGAATTATTGGCCCCTAGGTATTTTGTCTGTTTTATTAGTGGGATTAAGTTTGGTGGTGGCATTAGTGGTGGTGGCGATCAAATACACCCCCCAAAGCGATACCACCTATCTACACCAGCACACCTACACCGATAGCCACATCAATACCATGCTCCAAAGTTACCATGCATTCTTGCAAGATTATGATGTCAAAATTGGTAATGCTGATCAACAGCTCATCCCGACATTTCCTTACTACCTGAACCAAAACACCCCCTTGCTTTGGCTGACTTTGGAAGATAACCGCATCGATCTATGGGTGCAAAAACGCCAAAAAGACATGGTGTTTCCGGAGTTTTCTGTTACTTTGTTAAGACTCAAGACCCCCCCAAAGGCACTCCAGCTAAACTGCAAGCAAACCGATCGGCAGTTGCTCACCTGCCACTTGCCTGCCTTTAGCATCCCTGAAGGGCGCTACCAACTCTTAATTAGCGTGAAGTTCAAAGACACCACGCTATCGCTGATTCAGCCCGCCTATGCGCGCAAACCCTAGAAGGTGAAGGCGTAGTTGATATACCACGAATACATCCGCCGGATGTAGAGCGTGCCGTCATTTTTACTCTGCAAAAACGGGTTATTTTTGAACATGGGGAATTTGATCCCCGCCTCTATGCTACTGTGTTTGAGCAAGCGCAAACGCCCTCCCACATTCAACAAGAGCTGGAATGCGGTCGCCTGCTTATCCAATCCCGCATAGGTCAAGGTGACATCTTTAAAATCTGGCGTGGCTAAAATCCAGCTATTACCCGCCAACTGGACTCCCCCAAAAACCCCCAAAGCCATGACTTGGCTATTGATAATATTAATCACAATATCGCCCCCCCCGCCATAGGTGAGCATATTAGGCTGGACGGGCTTTTTGCTCCCAGCAATTTGTTGCAAAATCCCCATGACATTGATTTTACATTGTGGCTTGATAACGGGGGGGATAGCAGGGGGCACTGGCAGACCGGGGGGAACACCGGGAGGCACTTGAATACCGGGTACACCTGTGGGCAAACCAGTACAACTTACCGGACTAGAAACACTATTAGCATTGGGGTTTGGGAACTCAATCCCATCTGTATGGGCGTAGTCAAAAAAGCCATAGACTTTAAAACCAATGTATTTGATTGGATAGGCTTGGTAACCTATTTGGAGCCCAAAACCCCGCAGAGGAGTGGTGGTAGTTACTTCATTCCCCCCCTTTTGCATACGGACTTGCGCCTTACCTTGTTGGTAACCACCCTCTATAAAAATCCCATTAGGTGCTGCACCCAATGTGCCTAAAGACAACACTGCCAAAGAATACCGAAAAAAAGCATGCATGAAAACCCTTTGTTTTAATTTAAAATATCGGTTAATCCGTAGTTTAATATAACATGCTTAGACAAAATTTGAGCAAAATTCTTAGAAAGGCGCACCACTAGATGCTAGGGCAACAAAAACAGGAAAATTAAAAGTCGCGAATATAGCTCACTTGTAGGGCGTAGATACGGCGCACATTGGCTTGTAGGGTTTGGCCTTGGGCGTTGGTCAAGCTAAAATAGCGGTGTGTGATGGTGGGAATCTTAATGCCCAACTCAATGCCATTTTTCTTAGAAACTTGAGCGCGTAAGGCAAAATTCACCAAAAATTGGAAATTAGCCGGGCTGTAGCTAGAGTGTTTGTTGCTTTTTACATAGCTTTGTAGTTGCTTTTGTAAAGAACTCGCCCAGCTATCCCCAGCTAGCTGGAAACCCACCGCAAAACCAAAGATAAAATCCTTAGTGCTCACAAAATTATAAATCATGTCCATCCCCGCTCCATAGGTGTAGAGATTAGAAGTGTATTGCCCAGCATAGCTATCTTTTTCGGTCATGGTGTAAGCACCAAATGGAAACTCTGTATCGGCTTTTAGCGAGCCAAAGCGGTTGTGGTTATAATCAAAGAAGACAAAATAGCGCAATCCAAAGGACCTTTTGGGGCCAAAAAATTGTTTGTAGCCCAGTTGCAACCCAACACCCACTAATGGGGGGAAATTCATGGTCATTTTGGTGGGTTGTGGGAGATTTGAACTCAACACTTGGTTTTGAATCCCACTGGCTTGGTAGTTAAAGCCAATGAAAAAATTAGAGAGCTCCCCAATGGGGGCATCTTTTTTCTTGATCTGATGGGTGTTCTTAGAGGCTACCACCTCGTGATTGTGATCTCCATGTTCATGTTCATGTTCCACACTCTCCATTTTTTTCATGTCATTTTCTAAGTCGTTGGTGGGTGGCATGCCCATCATCGGACTATTGTCTAGACCTCTAATCCCTACCCCATGCAGTATGGGGACACAAATCCCGCTCAAAAGACATGTTTTCAGTAGCAGATGACAAAAAGAAAGCCCTTGTTTATTAAAATTTTCATATTTGTATCTACGCACAAAAGTCCTTGTATGTTCAATTTATTATTATTAGATAGTATAATCATATTACTTAATATTTACTAAAATTTTAAGATATTGTTTATTGGATTTAGTAATATCAAAAAACATTTTTAAAAGCGGAATGGAGTATTTTATATTCCATTAAATGTTAATATGTTAGCATAAGAGACTACAATGCTGGACTAAGCTGTAGGGATATGGTTATTTGCAGGAGCGCATATGTCCGTCCATTACTATTTCTCTCTGGTTAGCTCTGGTTTGAAGTGCTTGAGCCTATTGGTTGGGGGTGCGTCTTTTTTATTGGGCACACCCGCTATTTTTACCCCCAAAGATAAAGCCAGTTTGCAGGCTTTGTTGCAAAACCCCCATATCTCTCTCCAACAGATCGATACCAAGCACGTTAAAGACATGAGCTATTTATTTTGCTTGCAGGAACCTTTGCACAAAAAAGGGATTTGCACCGCTTATCGTGAAGATTTTAAAGGGATTGGCAAATGGGATGTTAGCCATGTGGAGAATATGGAGGGTATGTTTATGAATCAGGTGCATTTTAATGAACCCTTACGCAAATGGAATACCCTACGGGTTAAAAATTTTAGCTACATGTTTGCCAATGCCACCAGTTTTAACCAACCCATCAACAACTGGAACACTTCTAGCGGGGTAGATTTTAGCTACATGTTTGCCAATGCCACCAGTTTTAACCAACCCATCAACAACTGGAACACTTCTAGCGGGGTAGATTTTAGGTATATGTTTTACCATGCCAAGTCTTTTAACCAGCCTTTATCCAGATGGAATCGCCAAAAACGCATAGGCAAGCCCCCACAGAATTTTAGCTACATGTTTGCCAATGCCAAGAGTTTTAAGCAAGATTTGAGTCATTGGCAGGATTTAGACAGGGCAGATACTCAGGGCATTTTTTTAGGCACGCCCATTCAGGGTGCTTTAAAGCAAAAAAATGCCTTGAGAACCGATCCCCCAACTACCACCCCCCCCAATGTGCTTAAATTCTTGCACTACCCCCAAAACAAACAAGAACTCATCCGGTTGCTCCAAGATGATAGCGTGCCTCTAGCCAGCATTAATACGGGTTTGATCGAGGATATGAGTTATTTATTCTGCGATAAAGAAAATGTCTATGCGCGCATCAAACAATTACCCATTAGAAGCGGGGATTTATGGGAGACTAAGGACAAGGAATACGCCCAAATCTTAGACTTTTACAACAAATGCCATGCGATGGGCGGGCGTGCCAACTTGGAGGGCATTGAAACTTGGGATGTTAGCCATGTTAAAAATATGGAGGGGATTTTTATGGGGCGCGAGGTGGATGTCTCTTTAAGTAATTGGGATACCAGCAGTGTTGAAAACATGAAGGCGATGTTTGCCTTAGCAACTTTTAACCAGCCCTTAAATGATTGGGAAGTCCAGAGCGCGCAAGATACAAGTTTTATGTTCTATGGGTGCAAGCATTTCCAACAAGACCTCAATAATTGGGATGTGGGAAATGTCAAAAACATGAGCTATATGTTCAGCTTGACCTATGATTTTAACGGCGATATTACCCAATGGAAACTCTCCAGCGCGCAGAATTTGCAGGGCATGTTTAAATATGCCGGTGTCTTTAACCAACCCATTGGATCATGGGATGTCTCGCATGTTTCTAATATGTCCTATCTTTTCTATGGTGCTTTTTTGTTTAACCAACCTTTGAACCACTGGAACACCAGCCATGTCAGGGACATGAAAAAGATGTTTTTTTACGCCAAGAGTTTTAACTACCCCCTCAACCACTGGGATACAAGCGGAGTGATGAGCATGTATAAGATGTTTGCTTATGCTGAGAGTTTTAATCAGGACTTGAGTGCGTGGGATTTGCGTAAAGCCGATGTGCGTTGCATGTTTTTCCATGCCAAAGCGATGAAAAGTACACCCTTGTTTTTGAGCAAGTCTTTTTTTAAAAGCGCGGGCAGTTGCACCTAGAGTGGAATTGAGTTTGCTTGCATGAGTCAAAAATCAAAGGATGGTCGTGGCACTCAGTCCTACACATGTGGAAGCACCAAAAGTTGTCAGCAAGGGACCCACACATTCCAGCCATAAAAAAACCTCCGAAAAAAGCAAGGATGCTTTTAAAAAACTCTTAGAGCTCAAAAAGAAAGAACACGGCAAAAAAACAGAGGCCAAAGCAGACAAGCCCAAAGTTGATCTTAAAAAAAGTCCCCAAAAAGGGCAAGGAACTTAAAGAGCTCAAAAACAAACTACCCGAGCACATTGCCCCTGATAGCCCCCTAGCCCATTTACTCAACTCCAAGAAAAACACCCAACTCAAGCCTGAAAAACCCGAAAAGCTTGGCAAAAAACAACCCCCTTTGGATTTGCTCCAGCACGCCAAAGCCCCTAAAGATGTTAAACTCCATGGCAAGCAAGCCAAACTTTCAGACATCAAAAACTTAGAGAGTGCCAAGCAACTAAAATTGGGCACAATCAAGCATGAAAAAGATGATAAGGGCGATGTGGAAAAAAACACTCTTGGCAAAATCAATCCCAAAGAGATTGCCAAAAACACCCCCCTAGTCAATCCAAACAAGGCAATTTTAGATGATTTGGATCAAAAAAAGACCTCTAAGGAGGAGATGGACAAATCTGAAAAAACAACCAAATTATCCACTCAGGAGCTTTTAAAGCCTAAAACCACCCAAACTCCAGCCCCACAGGCCACCAAAGCCCCCACCACACCCCTAGCCCACCTCCTAGAGCAAAAACCCATGCCCCGCCATGCACCCATCAAGGACAATGCCACCAATGATCGCGAGATCAAAGAAGCATTTAAGCAAGCCTTAGAGGGTCCTTTAAAACCCAAGCGCACATTTATCCCCCTATCTTTTGATCCCAACCGCTTGCCTTTATATGGACCTGCACAAAATCCCATCTCCAAAGAGGGCGATGAGGATTCTAAGCCCAAAGCCATTGAGAGTGCCCACAACAACGCCCATAATGCCCATCTAGAGAGCAAATCCCCAATCCAAGCCCCCCAAATTAAGGAGACCTTGAAAAATTTTGCCACTACCCTACGCCAAGAACTCCTAGACTTCAAGCCCCCTATCACCAAACTTTCTATGGAGCTCAACCCCGATAAATTAGGCAAAGTGGATGTGGTGATCCAACAGGTGGGCAAGAATATACAGGTGAGTGTGGCTTCTAGTGCCCCCGTGAGTGCTCTACTCTCCTCTTATCAAAACGAATTACGCCAAAATCTTGCACAGATGGGCTTTAGCGATGTTAATTTGAGTTTTAGTAGCCATGGTGGGGGGCAGGGGGGGGGCTTCCAACAAGGTGCGCAACAACAGCAACAACAAGGGCACTTTGCCAATCCCCAACCCCAGCAAAATCCCCAACCCATCAAAAATGATGAGCCCAACTCCCCTCAAGAGCCAAACAAGGTAGGTCTACCCCAGTATGCATGATTAAAGACTTTTGGGTATAATGGCAGACATTTAGATTCAGGAGGCGGTCATGCCAATTGATTTAGCAGAGGTAACCGGCGCAAAGGCGGCGATGGAAAAGAAAAAACACGAGCCTAAAATCGCCAATGGTCTAGACAAAGACGCTTTTATGAAACTCTTTTTGGAGCAACTCAAAAATCAAGACCCAACAGCCCCCATGGAGACAGACAAAATCATCAGCCAAACCGCACAACTCACCCAAGTGGAAATGCAAGAGGAGAATAAAAAGGCGATGAAGGAAGTTGCCGATGCGATGCAATCCACCAAGGCAACCAACCAATCTCTCAAGGATTTTCAGGGCAAGCTTAAGGAGACTTTGGAGCACCTAGATAAGGGCGTGGATAATACGCTCAAAAGCAATGCGGTCATGACTCAAGCCTCCGGCTTAAACAGCGTAACCATGATTGGCAAGATCGCTGAAACCGATGTCAAGGGGATCAATGTTACTAAGGGCAAGGTGGATTTCTCACTCTACTTTGATGAACCCATTAACACCGCTGAAGGCACGGCAGATGTCCAAATTTATGACAAAGATAAGCAATTAGTCCGCACTTTGTCTTTAAAGGGGGATAGTGGCAAGCAAGGTTATGTCAAGTTTGAATGGGACGGGCTGAATGCACAGGGTAAGCCCGTAGAGGCAGGCACTTATGAGGTGTTCGCACAATATAATTTAGACCCCAAGACCAATAAATACTTGCATACGCGTATCGGGCGGGGCGAGGTGCAAAGCGTGGTGTTTGACAAGGGCAAGCCTATGTTGCGTATGGGGGAGATGATCTTGCCTATGGATAGTGCCCTAGAGTTTTATGACAAAAACACGACCCGCCAAGAAAAAGAACAGCGGGAGGGTTTAGCCCACTTGGTGCAATCTAAAACCCACACGCAGAGCACGCCCCAAAAAGTTCCCCAGAACACCCAAGCAAGCACGCCCACTAAAAGCCCTAACACACCCACCCAGCCCCACAAGCAACCAAGCGCACAAGCTAGCCCCACCCACACCAAGCCAACAAATTCCACCGCACAAGCTAGCCCCCAAACCCCGCCTAAAACTCTAAGCACCCCCAAGCCTCAAGAACACCACACCCCAAGTGCTCAAGAGCATCCAAAGATAGCTAGTCCCACACGCCCGCCCTTATTTCAGGGGCTTAACACACAAAAGAGTTAAAAATGAATGATACCTTACTCAACGCCTATTCAGGCATCAAAACCCACCAATTTGGCATCGATAGTTTGTCTAACAACATCGCCAACATTAACACCGTGGGCTACCGAGCCAACAACCCCGAGTTTAAATCGCTCTTTTCAGCGCATCTAGATTCACTTGGGAGTAGCAACATCACCGCCGATGATCGCAACTTTGGGGTGAGAGCGGGGAGCAATGCCATCTCAGATAAAGATGGCGAATATATGCCCAGCGATTCAGATTTTAACATGGCTTATCAGGGGAGCGGGTGGTTTATTGTGGGACCTAATAAAAACGGCACGATGGAGATCAACAAGGATGGCTACAAACAAGCTCAAGAGAATTTTTACACCCGAGATGGGAATTTCTTACGGGATGCTGATGGCTATATTGTGAATGCCCATGGCTATTATGTCTATGGCATCGACTTGCACAAGATTAAAAATGGCGTTTTGATGGCGGGCAATCCAGATGAGGAAGCCAAGATTTTAAAGAGTGGCAAACTTAGCACGCTGTATTTGCCAAGAGATGTGCAATACCAGCCCGTTTTAACGACTAAAGTGAATATGAGTGTGAATCTCAACCCTAAAAACCATGTCCGCCCCGCCGAGCAATATTTGTTAGATGAAAACGGGCAGCTGATTAACGATCGCTTTTTAAATCAAGATGCTAACGCTCTGGCCAATGATGACAACGAGTCTTTAGATCTGCCCGTGCATCGGAATTTAGAGATCATGATCGTCAAGGGCGACATGGCGCAAGATTTAGTCTTTAAATACGGCACAGGGGGGGTTGAAAACAATGAGTTTAGGACTTTGGGCGATCTGAAAAAATTACTCCAAAGCAAGGCGAAATTAGATTTAGATGTTGTCAAAAGCCGCCCCGGGGATGTGATCTCGCCTTTATTATTGCAGATCAAAAACCCCAGCGACCCAGAAGCGACTCTGTTTATCGGCGGGCACATGGCAGAAAAGTTAGGCTGGATTGCCAATGGCATGATCTTAAAGAAAAATGAAGGTCGAGATTCCGTGCCCATCCGCATCCCCTTTTATAGCACCACCGCTGAGATTTACGACAAGGGGGGGGAAAAGTATTTGCTCAAAAGCGACTATTTTATGACCAGCACCAAAGACCCCCTAAGCCCCACGCCTACAGAAGAAAAATGGGATGTGGAAAGCTCCATTTTGGAGATGCGGGATAAAACGCCCATCACCCCCAAATCAGTACGCCAAACAATCAGCTTTGATAAAGCAGGCAAAATGCACGCCCAGCCCGTAACTCTGAATTTTAAGGGCAACCCCTTGACCTACTCCATTGATAAGAGCGATGATTATAGCTCCAGTGATGAACCTTATGAAGATTCGCGAATTATCCAAATCTCTCAAGATGGCAAACCCAAGGGTTTGTTGCAAAACATGCGCATTGATGATGATGGCGTGATTCATTTGGCCTTCAGCAATGGCGCGATTGAGACGATGGGGCGTGTGGGGATCGCCACCTTCACCAACGATCAAGGGCTTAAAAAAGTGGGGAGTAATTTATTTGACATTGAGAACACCACCCGCAATGGACGGGCTGCCCCCTTGAGCGGTAACCCGATTATAGGCTGGGATCGCGATGATGGCAAGCTCAAATTTGGCAAGATCATGCACAAGTATTTGGAGAGTAGCAATGTGGATGCGGGGCGATCTTTAACAAATTTGATCTTGATGCAAAGGGGCTATTCGATGAACGCTAAGGCCTTCACCACAGGGGATGACTTGGTCAAAGAGGCGATCAACTTGAAGAAGTAGGGCATGCAAGAGGGTTTTTTTTGTAATTATAGCGAGAAGGATTGTCAAGAGCTCATCCATTGCTTGCTAGAGGGGGAATACCAAATCCCTAGATTCCAACGGGATTTTGTGTGGAAGAAAGATCAGGTTGCTAAATTCATCGATAGTTTGGTTAGGAGCTATCCTACGGGGAGTTTTGTGGTGTGGCGCACAAAAGAACGCTTACAGGCCAATAAAGAGATTGGGCAAGTGTTTTTAAAAGAGCCCAAGGCGGGTGAGATTTATTATGTGTTAGATGGGCAACAACGGATCACCGCACTTTTTATGATCTATCAGGGTCTCAGGGTGCAAAGAAGTCCTAGAGTAGCGGATGACTATCAGGACATCATGCTAAGACTAGAATCCGACGAAGAGCGGGATTTTTGCTTTGTGCGCGACCCAAAAGCTGAAACTAACGAGGTGGCGGTGAGCGTGTATGACCTCATCAGCCAAAGCATTTTGGAGATACAAGAAAAATACAACTTGAGCCTACAAGAAGCAAAACGCTTTGAAAAGTTTAAACAGAAAATCGAAAAATACCGCTTCCCCGTGATTGAAATCACCAATGCCTCTTTGGATAAAATTGTTGAGGTTTTTGCCCGTATCAACACGGGGGGGACAAAATTAACCCCCTTTGAAGTGATGTGCGCCAAGTTTTACATCCCCCCCAGCACCGATTCCACCCAAACCATCATCACCCATCCGGGTTTTGATTTAGAAGCCAAGTTTAGGACCTTGCGTGCCGAGCTTGACCAGTTAGACTATGCTTTTGACCACCCTATGGTGGTCTTGCAACTCATTTCGTATTGGTTGCGTTCCAATATCCAAGAGAATTTAACTAAAAAAATCGCTATCGCCACTATCTTAAGACTAGAACCCGAAAAGGTGCAACAAACATGGGATTTTATCGCCCCTTGTTTTATCCATGCTGCCCACTTGCTCAAGCACGATCTTAAAATCCCCTCCTTTGACTTCTTGCCCTCTGTGGGCTCGCTCATGCTCATGGCGTATTTTTTTGCCCTAAGCGAGCATAAAAGCCCCAATGCCAAGCAAATTGCCAATTTAAGATGCTTGTTGTTCCGTAGCATGTTTTTCAGCAATAACATAACGGGCGACACTCTCTTAAAACAATTAGGTTTGGTCGAGCAGATTCACAAGGAAAAACCCGTTGATTTTAAAAAAGAATTGCCTCGCACTACTACCAAAGAGTTTTTAATGGAAGAGAAGATCAATATCAGAAACGGTTTTCACCGGGGGATTTTATGCGTTCTAGCGACCTTAGAGCCCTGCGACTTTGATAACAATAGCAAAGTTCTTTTAGATAACCTCTTTGTGAGCGACACCACCAAGAGCAAAAAACGCAATCTCCACCACTTCTACCCCAAAAACCACTTAAAACACCTCAATCCTGATTTTAACGCCGATGTGATCGCCAATATCACCTTCTTAAGCGCCAAGCTCAACCAAGAAATCAAGGACAGCCCGCCTAAAATCTACATTGAAAAATACCACCAAAGTAATCCACACCTTAATCAAACCCTGCAAACCCACTTAATCGATTTGGCTAACCCCAAAGTTCTAGAAAACTACCAAGCCTTTTTGCACATGCGCGCCCAAAAGATATTAGAGAAGATCAAAGAACTAACCTAGATTTCCAACGAGGGCTAAAAAGTATGCTCCCCAAAGTGAGGAGCTTTGGCCAAGATCGCTAGCTAGACTTAGTGGATAAATTTGAGTCTTTTTATCCCCTTTAAGCTACAATACCCCTTTTTAAAGGGACATGGTGATCAGCGAACACAACTTAAAAGACATCTTAAACTCTCTAGGCTTTGAAGCACGCAAGGGCGAGGTTTTTGAATACACTTACCCCAATAACGCCCAAATTTGCGTAGATTTCAAACACAAAAAAATCGCCTACTCTCCCCTAGATCATCGTTTTAAAGAGGGCGATTACCCTAGCAATGATGATCCTAGTACAGGCTTTATTATCCACCGCAACACCACGACTAATTTTAGCTCTAATGAAAACTTTGTGTGTTTGGTGGCGGTGCATAAGCTCCTAGAAAAGGGATACGCCCCAAAGCACATCATTTTAGAACCCACCTTTAAAGTGGGGCATAACCAACAAGTTTATGGGGATATTTTAGTGCTCAATCAAGAATTTAACCCCCTTGTGCTCATTGAAAATAAAACTTATGGGAATGAGTTTAGCAAGGCATGGAACGCCACGCTCAAAAATGGCGACCAGCTCTTTAGTTATTACGCCGTGCATAAAATCCCCTACCTGTGCCTACTCACTTTCAAAGACGCGCACACAGCTGACATGCGCTTAATTTCTATGCAGGACAATCCCGAACATTTAGAGCGTTTGAACCGCGATTGTAAGCAGGAGGACAAAAAACGCGGCTTTAGCGATCCAGCCAACACCAACGCCAAAAGCTATTTTGAAGTCTGGAGTCAAACCTATTCAAACGCCTTCACCACGAAGGGCATTTTTGAAGAAGACATCCAAGCCTACAACATTGGCAAAACAAAATACAGCCTTGAGGACCTACGCGCCGTCTCTGCCGATCAAATCTCAAGCATTTACCACGAATTTGCCACCATTTTACGCCACCATTCTATTGGCAATTACGAAAACAGCTTTTATATCCTTGTGGATTTGTTCTTGTGTAAGGTGATTGATGAAATCAAAAACCCTAATGACCTACAATTCACCTACAAGGGCGTGATCTCAGACAACCCCTTTTTGTACTGCGACAGACTTTTAAACCTCTATGAAATGGGCATTAAAGAACTCTTTAATAAACAGGTCATCAATGTTAAAAAAAGCGCCATTGGCGATCTCTTTAAAGAAGCCCAGCGTTATGAAGGCAAGTTTAAAGAAAAATTAGACGACATCTTTGATCAACAAAAATACTTCAACATCAAAAAGTTTAATTTTATTGAGGTGGAAAACTCCGAAGAGTTTTACCTCAACTTTAAAGTCCTCGTGCAAGTGGCTGGGCTTATCGCCGACCTGCACTTGAGCCAAAGCCAAAATAACCAATTCTTAGGCGATCTATTTGAAGGCTTTTTAAACCGCCACATCCACCAAACCGAAGGGCGTTTTTTCACCCCCACGCCCATCACTAATTTTATCATCCACTCCTTGCCCCCCCTGCCAAATCACCCCAAAGTTTTAGACTTTGCTTGTGGGGCGGGGCATTTCTTAACCGAGTTTATGGCGCGCCACAAGGACGCGAAAGTACATGGCATTGAGAAAAACAAAGACCTCTCCAAAGTCGCCAAACTCGCCTGCATTTTTCACAACCCCAAAAGCCAAAGCCAAGTGATTTTTCAAGACGCGCTAGACTTCATCGCCCCCCGATATGCTAAAAGCTTTGAGCTAGAAAGCTTTGATTGCCTTCTCTCCAACCCTCCCTATTCTGTGAAAGGTTTTTTAAGCACGCTCGAGCCTAGCGCGCTGAACCCCTTTAGCCTAAAAAGTGGCATTGACCCCAAGAGCTATGAAAACAATAACTCCATTGAATGTTTCTTTTTAGAGCGCGCTTTGCACTTTCTTAAAAAGGGGGGGATATGCGCGCTCATCTTGCCTGTGAGCGTCTTACAAAAGGGGGGGCTGTATGAAAAAACCCGCGCCCTCTTGCTAGAGCATTTTAAACTGCTCTGTATTGTGGAACTCAATTCGCGCACCTTTGGGAGCACGGGCACGCAGACCATCATTTTATTCGCCCAAAAGGCGCAAAAATACAGCACCGATTTATTGGACGCGCTGACTAAAGCCAATTTTGAAGAAAACAAGCTTGAAAAAGACTTCAAGCAAACAGAGTTTTTAAAAGAATATTGCGCCTTTAGGGGCTACCCTTATGCGGACTTTAAAGCCTTCATGACGGACAAAAACTTAAATCCAGCCCTAGAGCGGAGCTTTAGCGAGTATTTTAGCGATTTTGAGAGTAAAGAGCCCAAAACCTTTAAAAAAAAGCTCCCCACAGAGGGGCTTAAACAAGAGTGGTTTAAAGCTTCTAGCTTTTATGCCAAAGACCCCAAGCAAGAGGGCAAAGCCCAACAAAACGCGTATTTTAAAAGCAAAGACTACCAAGACACCTTAAAGGCATGGCAAAGAGAGCAAGCCCTAGAGCAAATGCACGCCCTAGAGTTAGAAAAAATGCGCCTCTTTGCCCTCATTCAGGGCGAAGAGGTGCTGATTCTAAAAAGCCCTCCGGATAAAAAGAGCGATAATAAAAACAACAAGGCTAAGATTGTAGAGTTCTTGGGCTATGATTGGAGCAAGCGCAAGGGCGATGAGGGCATCAAATACACCAGCGCGCAAACAGAGGACCTAGAGAGCGAGGCACTAGGCAATGTCCAAAGTATCAAGCACATACAAACCCCCCTTTACAACCCCCAAGACCCAGAGGACCCCACCAAACTAGCCTATGCCTTTAAAAGCTTTATGCACGCGGTGCGCACCAACACCCCCCGCCCCAATTTAAGCCCCTATAGGACCCAGACCCCGCAGGTTACCAACTCTTTAGCACGCCCTTAAGGGAGTTGATAGACTTTTCTAAGGCAGTGTAGATAGAACGATTAGTTTAAACCCCAAACAAGCCAGCTTAAACCCCTTTGAGGGGTGTGGGTATCCTTTGGTGAAATTGGGGGAGGTTTTAAAGAGTATGGGTAAGGGCAAACGCCCCGCCTCATTTGAAAACCCAAAAGGCGCGATTGATTTTTATAAATCCTCTTTAGAGGCGTATAAATGCGATGCTTACGACTTTGACATAGAGGCGTTGATTATTGGGGACGGGGGGAGTGCCAATATCCACTATTCTACAGGTAAGTTTGCTAGCTCAGACCACACTTACATTTTTAAGGGGCTAGCCCCGATTTACGCTTACGCTATGTTTATTTGGTGTTGCGCCACAATTTGGAGCTTTTGGAGGCGGGGTTTAAGGGCATTGCGTTAAGGAATATCGCCAAGAAATACATTGAGGAGATTAAAATCCCCCTACCCCCCCTAGAGGTGCAAGAGCAAATCATTACAGAATGCGCCCAAGTAGAGAAACGCTATGCTGAGGTGCGTATGAGTGTGGAGCAGTATAAAGCCTTGATTCAAGCCGTGCTAGAGGCTTGCGGAGTGTGCGGGGCGAAAAATGGGGGGGGGGGGGGGTAGAAAGTGCCCTTAAAATCCTAGAAAACCTAGAGCGCCTTAACCTAGAGCTAACAAACCCCACGCCCATAGACCCCAAGCTAGAGGAGCTAAAAAATCTAGTGCAAAACTTGCCTAGCCCGCCAGCTAAAGGGTGGGACTCCGTCAAATTGGGGGAACTAGGCAAGGTGTGCATGTGTAAAAGGATTATGAAAGAGCAAACAAACCCCTTTAAAGGTATCCCCTTTTACAAAATAGGCACTTTTGGGGGCAAAGCCGATGCCTACATTTCGCCCGAGATTTACGAACACTACAAGGCGAACTACCCCTACCCCAAAAAAGGGCAAATCCTCATTTCAGCGGCAGGCACAATCGGTAAAAGTGTCGTTTATGACGGCGAGCCTGCCTATTTTCAAGACTCCAATATTGTTTGGATAGACACAGATGAAAAGCTTATCAGCAATGCGTTTTTACACCTTTTCTACAAAACGACAGATTGGAATTTAAAGGGCACAGCGGGTGGGATTATCCAAAGACTTTATAATGAGGATTTGCGTAGCCTTAAAATCCCCCTCCCGCCCCTAGAGGCACAAGAACAAATCATCAGCGTATTGACCCAAATTGAGCAAGAAATCGCCCGCCTAGACCAAGAGATCGCCACCCTACAAGGCAAAGAGCAAGAAATCTTACAAGAGTTTTTAGGCAAAGAGAGAGAGAGAGAGAGAGAGAGATCGCAAAAACTTAAAGCAATCTTAAATAATTTAGAGCACGCCAAAGCCTTAAAGAGAGCTTACCTTACCCTCCTCACCCACGCCCTAGAAAAAGCAGGGCTAAAACCCTCCCTAGCCACGCTTTTAGACAATTTACCCACACCCCCAGCCGGTGGGTGGGATTTTGTCAAATTGGGGGCGGTGTGTAGCCTAGAATATGGAAAAGCCCTACAAGAAAACAGGAGAAAAGAAGGCACATACCCCGTAATGGGCTCAAACGGGATTGTAGGCTACCACAATACCTACCTTGTCAAAGCCCCTTGTATCATTGTGGGGCGTAAAGGTTCAGCAGGCAAGGTAACCTATAGCGAAAAAGATTGTTACCCCATTGATACAACCTTTTATGTAGAAACAAAGCTGCCCTACAATATCAAGCTACTCTACTTCGTGTTGCAAGGCTTAGAGCTAGAAAAGTCGAGGATAGGTATAGGCGTGCCCGGGATTAACCGCAACGATATTTATAGCCTTAAAATCCCCCTCCCGCCCTTGCAAGCGCAAGAGCAAATCGTGGGCGTGATCGCTAGGATCGAGCAAGAGCGCACCACCCTAGAAAATACTATGAAGTCTTTGGAGGGACAACAAGAAGTACTCCTAAAAAAATATCTGAGTCTATAGCCATGCCTGCTATAATCCCCCCATGCAAAACTTTCAATAAAGGAGTCCCATGCAAGAGGCATTAGCAAAATTAGAACAAGAGATCAAAACCACCAAACGCGCATGCCGTTTGAGTAAAAGTGTGTTAGAAGAGGGGCTAGATGTGCAAGCAGAGGCTCAAGAATTGCACGCCAAATTTAGCGCGTTAGCAGAGGCTTTAGCGCATTTAAACCAAGCCCTAGACACGCACTACGCCAGCCTAGAGGACGATACCCAGTTAGAACAAATTTTAATCAGCTTGAAACGCGTTAAGTCTAAAACTGCCACACCCCTAGCTAGCTTAGAGAGTGCTAGCAGTGCTAAGGAGGTTTTGGAGGCTTTAGCCAGCTTGGAGCAGGGCGTGCTGGATTTAGAGGGCGTGCTGACTGGCCTAAAGGCACACCCCAGCCTAAACGCCCCCACTAGCCCCAAAGCCACACCCAAAGCGATGGCTAAAAAATATTGCCCCCAAAGCAAGGAGGAGCTAAAAGCCCTTGTCGCCGATGAAAGCGTGCATTTAGGCGAGATTGATATTGGGGGGCTGACAGATCTAAGCGAAGTGTTTCAACATTCTCACAGAGAAAGTTATGAGGGATTAGAAACTTGGGATGTTTCTCAAGTAACAAATATGGAAAAAATGCTTGATTCCTGCAGAAACTTCAACCAGCCTCTTAATCATTGGGATGTATCCAAAGTAACGAACATGAGGGGTATGTTTTTGGGTTGTGATAATTTTAATCAACCGCTCAATGATTGGAATGTGTCTAGGGTAACAAATATGGAAAAAATGTTTTTTGGTTGCAAAGCCTTTAACCAACCGCTAAACAGCTGGGATGTATCTAATGTGAGAACTATGGGTAGCATGTTTGCTCACAGCTTTTCTTTTAGCCAACCTTTAGATAATTGGAATGTATCCAGCACAACAAACACAGAATATATGTTTTTTGGCAAAAACAGCCTCACTAGACTCCCCATTTGGTATCGCGCCTAAAAGGTCTTTGAGTATTATTAGGCGGAGTTACCATGTTAAGTTGTCCGAAGTGTAGGTGTGCAAGGGGGTGTAAGGAACAGAATATGTTAGAAAATATCCGCAAAGAACTTAAGCGAATTGATGAGGATGTGAGTTTCTCTGCCAAAGGGCACTTGGAGAGTGCCATGATGTGGAGATATGCTGAGTATGCTTTAATGTTATTGTCCAGTGTGTCTCTTTGCATCACCTTAACTTTCACATTTGGCAATCTTGACAAAATATGGCTTAGTGTACTTTCTATTATCTCCGGATCTTTAACAGTGTTTTTAATCTTTTTAAGGACACAGGAAAAGCATCTTGCCCACTCTCGTTGTGGCAACCAATACCTAGCTCTTAGGGATAAGGCAAGAGTTTTCGCAGAACTTGGATCTAAGAATATGGATATAGAGAAACAGATTGAATATCTTAAAAGATTAAATTTTGAAAAAAGCGTGCTTAATAAAGAGTCCTTACCCATCTCGTGGCTTGGGTATTGGCTTGCAGGGAGACAAATACAAAGAGAATCCCATATATACCAGGTAGATAAGGAGTAAGCATGGGTGTCAATAGCTATTTGGAAGATTTGGCTAAGAGGGCGATTGTGGGAGGGGATGAGAAAGCTAGAATTCAAACTTCTATTAGCAATATAGTTACTCTCTTGAAAAGTTATTTTAAGGAATACAAAGACAAATATAGCGATACATTCCGGGAATGTTTTATCTTTGGTTCTTACAAGAGGGGGACCATCATTCCGCGAAAATTTGATGATAATTCAGATGTTGATTTGATGGTTGTATTTGAGGGTGACCCACACGATCGGGACAATCCAAAGCCAAAAACTTATTTAAACTACCTTAAAGATTTTGCGGAATCGAAATACCCAAGATCAATTAGTCGCCAAAGCTATCCTGCAGTCGTATTGGAGTTAAACCACATTAAATTTGATTTAGTGCCAGCATTAAAGATGTCTAGCGAATGCTACAAAATACCTGATCCCGGTAAGGATAGGGAGTATAGCAGTTGGCGATACACAAATCCAAATGATCTAGATGGAGTGCTTAGTAACCAACAAACCCTAAGACGCTTGGTTAGGGTGGCTAAAATTTGGAATGTCAAACAGGGTCGTATTTATGATTCTTATGAACTGGAAAAGTGGATTGTGGAACAATGCTTTTGGGGTAATCTGGCGCAGTATTTTTATAGTTTTTGTGAGTACTTGCCCATTAAGCTGGATTCACTACCACAATCTGAACGCAAAAAAATCGAGCGTTTGCAAGAACGGGCACAAAAAGCAAAAAGACACGATCAAGAAGAGTATCTGAAAGACCTTTTTGAGTAGGAGGCAACACAGAAAAGGTTTTTTGAGATTAGCGGATCATCTACCTCAAACGCTATCACTAAAAACCCTAAGCCCCAACTTTTGCTATAATCCCGCTTATGCAAAAATTTAAGAAAATTCTACTCATTGGATCGGGTCCCATTGTCATAGGGCAGGCGTGCGAGTTTGACTACTCCTCTAGCATCGCCCTTAAAACGCTTAAAAGCTTGGGCTATGAAGTGGTGCTTTTAAACTCCAACCCCATCACCATCAACACGGACAAAGCCCTTGCCTATAAAACCTACATTGAGCCCATCAACACCGCCAATGTGCTCAAAATTATCCAGCAAGAAAACATCGAGGCGATTTTACCCACAATGGGGGGGCAGACGGCGTTAAATATCATGGTGGAGTTGCACCAGCAGGGGCATTTTGAGGGGGCGCTAAAACATGTCAAACTCTTAGGCGCGAAAATTGAGAGCATTTTAAAGGCAGAAGATCGGCGCGCGTTTAAAGAATGTATGCTTGGTATCGGGCTAGATTTACCCAAGGGGGGGTATGCCTACAGCGAGGAGGAGGCCTTAAGCGTGGTCAAAGAAGTGGGCTTTCCTTGCATCATCCGCTCAAGTTTTACTTTGGGCGGGGAGGGGAGCTCCGTTGCCTTCAACATTGAGGAGTTTAGGGACTTAGCCAAATTCGCCCTAGAGGCATCGCCCATTAATGAAATCTTGATTGAAGAGAGCTTATTAGGCTGTAAAGAATTTGAAATGGAGGTGGTGCGCGATTGCAAGGATAATTGCGTGATCGTGTGCTGTATTGAAAATGTCGATCCGATGGGCATCCACACCGGGGACAGCATCACCATAGCCCCTGCCTTGACCTTGACCGATAAAGAATACCAACGCATGCGCGATGCTAGCTTTGCCGTGCTTAGGGCGGTGGGGGTGGATACGGGGGGGGCGAATGTGCAATTTGCCATTAAAGATCGGCGTTTATTAGTCATTGAAATGAATCCACGGGTTAGCCGCAGCTCCGCGCTGGCTAGTAAGGCGACCCTTTTTCCCATCGCCAAAGTCGCCACGCTGTTAGCTTTGGGGCACACTTTAGAAGAGATACAAAATGACATCACCCAGAGCACAACCTGTTTTGAGCCGACTTTAGATTACATCATCACCAAAATCCCGCATTTTGATTTTGAGAAATTCCCCCAAGTGGATAGCACTTTAGGCACTTCTATGAAAAGCATTGGGGAGGTGATGGGGATTGGGGGGAGCTTTAAAGAGAGCCTGATGAAAGCCCTAGAGAGTGATTATCTTTTAAAGAATTTGCGCGTCTTTTTAGAGAGCCCCCTAGATTTGGCATTTTTGAAAAAAGAACTACGCCGCCCCAACCCTAAACGCTTACTTTACGCCATGCACGCTTTTAGCGATGGTTTAAGCGTAGATGAGGTGCATGATTTATGCTATATCGATCCTTACTTTTTAAACGAGATAGCCGAAATCGTGCAAGCCCTCTTAGAGCTCAAAGAGGCGGGTAATGCCCTACTTAGCGACAAAAACGCCCTATTTAGGCTTAAAAGCATGGGCTTAAGCGATGCTTTGATCGCCAGCTTTTTAAGTGTGGGCGAGCCAGAGGTGCGAGGGACTAGAGAGGCTTTAGACTTGCACCCTAAAATGTATCAAGTGGATTTGAGCGCGAATGAATTTAAAAGCCCCACGCCCTACCTATACAGCACCTACGCCCCCGCCTTTCCTAGCCACCACAACCCCCCCAAATCCACCCGCCAAAAGGTGATTTTAATTGGCTCGAGTGCCAATAAAATCGGGGTGGGGATGGAGTTTGATTACGCCTTGACGCACGCTAGCCTTGCGCTTAAAAAAATGGGACTAAGCCCCATCATCATCAACAACAACCCCGAGACGATCAGCACCGATCATGACACCAGCGATACGCTCTATTTTGAGCCCATCACTTTAGAGCATGTCCTAGAGATTGTGGCAAGAGAGAGGGCGCATTTAATGGGCGTGGTGGTGGGCTTTGGGGGGCAAACCCCGCTTAAAATTGCCAAAGACTTAGAAGCCCTAAATATCCCCTTGCTAGGCACCGCCTTTAAGAACATTGAAATTGCCGAAGAGCGGGATTTATGCCATAGACTTTTAGATCGCTTAAACATTGCCTACCCCAAGGGCTTATGCGCCAACTCTAAGACCCAAGCCCTAGAGTGTTTAAACCAGCTAGAACTGCCCCTCATCTTGCGCCCTAGTTTTGTTTTAGGGGGGGCAAAAATGCGGATTTTACGCACCAAAGAGGAGTGTTTAGACTACATAGAAAACTACAGCTTTGAAACTAGCCTACTGATGGATAGCTTTTTAGAGGACGCGCTAGAGTTAGATGTGGATGCCATTTGCGACCAACAAAGTGTCTTTGTGTGTAGCGTGCTAGAGCATATTGAGCCGGCCGGGATTCACTCAGGCGATAGCACTTGCTTTATCCCCCCAAGCCTAAGCCCGCAGGTTTTAGAGGAGGTTTATAGCCAAACGCAAAAAATCGCTTTGGGCTTACAAGTATTGGGGCTCGTGAATATCCAATTTGCCTACAAGAATAACCAACTCTTTGTGCTAGAGATCAACCCCCGAGCTTCGCGCACCGTGCCCTTTGTGTCTAAGGCACTTGGGCTAGACATTGCGGCGATGGCGATTGGGGTGATGGTGGGGCAGAAATTAGAGGAGATGAAGGGGCTAGAAAATAAAGGCGGGGGGTTATTTTTAGCCAAGCCTTTAAACTATGTCTTTGTCAAAGAGAGCGTGTTTCCCTTTAATAAACTCTATGGGGCGGATTTGGTGCTAGGGCCTGAGATGAAAAGCACGGGCGAGGTGGCGGGCGTGGGGCACACCTTAGCCGAAGCCTTTTATAAATCCCAGCTTGCGTGTAACAACCCAATCAAGCACAGCGGGCATGTCTTTGTGTCGCTCAAAGATGCCGACAAACAAAGGGCGATGCCTTTAATGCGCGCCTTTGTTAGTTTGGGCTTTAAGCTTTACGCCACCACCGGCACACATAAAGCACTGCAAGCTGAGGGGCTAGAAAGCGTGCAGGTGCTGAAAATCTCTGAAGGCCGCCCCAATATCTCGGATTTTATGTTAAACCAGCAAATAGACATGGCGATCAACACCAGCGACCGGGTGAGCGAGGACTCTAAGATCATCCGCATGCAGGTGCTGAAAAACAAAATCTCTTATTTCACCACGCTTAAGGCCGTAGAAAAGGTGCTTTTAAGCCTTCTTGAATACTCCAAATTCAAGCACAACCCCCCCGTGAGTTTGCAGGAGTTGCAGAATACATAATCAAGCACTGCCAACTAAATAGATGGTGTTGTTTTAATTTAAAATAAGGGAGAAGATGGCAAGAGTCGATGAAAATAATTCTTGGATAGAATACTTTTCCATTGCTTTAGAGGCTCATCGCAATCAAGATTACACTAAAGCTCTAGAATGTCTCCAAAAAGTGGCAGATATGAAAATTCCCGAGGCTTATTATAATTTAGGGGTTATGTATTGCAGTGATCAAGACACTATTCAAGACTATAATAAAGCCGTTGAATATTTCCAAAAGGCAGCGGATACTGGAAATGCTGGAGTCCGCACTATGGCATACAACAACTTGGGGGACTTGTATTTTAATGGTCAAGGTGTTGAACGGGATCACTCTAAAGCCTTGGAATACTTCCAAAGAGCGGTGGATGTGAAGGGGGCAAAGAATGCTTTGGCTCACATTAATTTAGGCTTTATGTATTACAATGGACTGGGGACCTACAAGGACTACAAAAAAGCTTTAGAGCATTTCAAAAATGCGGCGGATATGGGGGATAGTAAGGGTTATAATAACTTAGGGTTTATGTACTACTATGGTCAAGGCACTGTTAAAGACTACCAAAAAGCTTTGGAGTGCTACCACAAATCTGTAGATTTAGGGAATGTTGAAGCCTATAACCACTTAGGTTTTATCTACTATCAAGGAAAATGTGTTTCAAAAGACAATCAGCAAGCCTTTGCGTACTACCAAAAGGCAGCGGATATGGGGGATGCCAGTGCTTACAATAACCTAGGTTGCATGTATGAAGATGGTAGTGGAGTTGCTCGAGACTACCAAAAAGCTTTGGAGTGCTATCAAAAAGCTGCTGATCTAGGAATTGCACCTGCTTATAATAATTTGGGGCATATGTATCGTAATGGTAGAGGTGTTTCAAAAGACAATCAGCAAGCCTTTGCATACTACCAAAAGGCAGCGGATATGGGGGATGCCAGTGCTTACAATAACCTAGGTTGCATGTATGAAGATGGTAGTGGAGTTGTTAAAAATGTCCAAAAGGCCTTTGCGTATTTTCAAGAAGCCACAAAAGTTGGAGAACCCAATGCTTGCTACAACTTAGGGCGCATGTATAGAGATGGCATTGGCACACCCCAAGATGATGAAAAAGCTTTTGAATATTTTAAGAAAGCGGCGGATAGCGGAAATGCGCGTGCTCACAATGACTTAGGAGCTATGTATGCTCGTGGTTGTGGCACACCCCAAGATGATGAAAAAGCTTTTGAATATTTTAAGAAGGCTGTAGATATGGGAGTGATGGAAGCAAAATACAATTTAGACTTGTGTGCAAGAATAGACAAGACACCCCAAAAAGAGCTTAAGTGGTTTGTTTTTTCTGGGTCATACATGGAATCTATTGGTAGAATAGCTGAAATGGTGATCGCTGGAGGAATTGTGGAGTTGGGGAAGACATTATGTAAAATTTTTATGTAAGCTCTAAATAGACTTTAAGGTTAAGTTGGATTTAGCGGTTGATGAGTAGGCTGAAAGTAGGGATATATTAGCGATCTCATCGTGTCAGTCTTGAACTCGATGGGCTGTGTGGTAAGACCCATGAGTCTATTTCTCTTTTGAAAAACTTTAAATCTTTGTTGAGCAGGCTATCTTTTTAACACACTATAGGGCGTGCTAAAACGCAGGTGGAGGTTAGTAAAAAAGAGCAATGAGCTTTAAGGATTTTTGAAATTAACCACCTTTATACCTTTTAAGATATTCGATCACTTTTTTTAAGAATTTTGGATTGTCCTTAAATCTGCCTAGCCCCGTGTTACAACTATCGCATATCCACTCTCTGCCCTTGCCCGTTTGGTGGTCGTGATCTCTTACTAATTGCGCGCTAACCCCAACAATGCTCCTTTTGTCGCAAATCGGGCAGACAAAGACACTCCCTTTAGGTGGGGCTTTTGCGTCCATTTTGGCTTTTTCTGCAGGCAAGAGTTTCATGCCATCAATGTTTTTACGGCACTCTCTGCAACTTGGTCTTGTTGTTTTGTTGCCTTTGGCATCTGTTAAACAACACTAAAGCACATTTTCCATTGAGTGCCCTAACCACCCCCACAGAGTTTTTTAAGACATGGCCCAAGGATTTTGTGGCGATCACAAAGCTATTATTTTGAATATTCACTAAAAATTCCCATGTATTTATCCAAGCGTTTTTGTGCCAACTCTATATACTCTTGGCTAATGTCAATGCCGATAAAATTTCTTTTATTTAAAAACGCCATCTTGCAAGTCGTGCCACTCCCACACATGGGATCGAGCACAATATCACCTTCATTGCCCCACGATAAGATATGATCTTGGGCGAGTTGTTCTGGGTAAGTGGCGGGGTGCTTGAAGGCTTCTTTGTCGTTGGTCGTGCCCCCTAAACCCACAGCGTAGAACCAAATGTTGGTCCTAGTTTTTTCTTTTTTTAATTCTCGTGGGACTTTGTGGTTTTTGCCATCGGCTTTTTTATTTGCTACGAGCATTTCTACCCCATGCCTTGCAGTCGCCTCTTTAAGCGGGTTAAAGGTCTTGGGCTTGCCTTTAGAAAAAATAAACATATATTCGTAGCTATTGGTGTAGGCATTCGAGCGCATAAAAGGCGTGTTTTTTTTGGCATAGATCATCACATCATGCACATTAAACCCGATTTCTTGGAAGTAGAGGGCGTGCTTAAAGCTGGTGAGGCTCCTGTTGCCATTTCTAATTTTATCGCCCACCACCCACACAGCCACGCCGCCTTTTTTCAGGACTCTAAAAATTTCATGGGCGATTTTTTCAAACTCAAAGGTGTAGCCATTGTAGTTACGCAAATCATCATAGGGCGGAGAAGTCAAAACCATATCCACACTATCACTAGGCACATGGCTTTGTAAAAACGCCACCGCATCACCAGCATACAGCCGATTGAAAAAATCACTACACATAATATTCCCTTACATCATCTAGGGCATCATACACGCACTAGGCATAGTTAGGATAAATACCCCTAAGCTAAGACAATGCCAACTTCAAGCACCTTTCTACTGCCTTTAGAGTGACTTGGCTTACTTGATCTGTGTAATCAACTCCCTAAGCGTTGTTTGTTGATCCTGCAAGACAAATGTGATTGTGCCCCCGCTAAGGGTTTTAAAAAACTCTTTGGCATGGGCGATCTTTTGGGTTTCATCGGCCATCAAGTCCCGCTCTTGCTTGCCCTTCACCTCAACCACCAAAGATGAGCCCTCTTTTAAGACATAGGCAAAGTCAGGACTATAAGTCCCCCCACCGCTCAGCGGGATTTTTAAAGAATTTTTAGGGATTTTGCTAAAGACAAGCACCTCTTCAAAGCCATGTAAAATATTTTCTTTTTCCAGTGTTGAATCGTAATAGACCTCCTCAAAGAGATAGTTTTGCGCCGGGCTTAAAGTTTCTGTTTGCACGCCCAAGTTACCCGGATCGATTGCCTCCAGAACTTGGCCATGCATGTTTGTAAAAGCACTAGGGTGTGGGCTATGCTGGATTTTTTGATAGGTAATGTGAAAGCCCCCACCTCCTTTTAGGCCGTGATCTAAGAGGTATTTAGTCAAACCAGCCTTAATGAGGCGGATTGTGGTCGGATTTAAATATAAATTGATGTCTAACTCATCTTGCAGATCACTAAAAGCCTTATGCAAGGTCTCTACTTGGGCATGGGTTTCTAGGGCAAGTTGCATTAAAAACTCCCCATAGGGCATAGAATTTTGTAAGGGTGCTTGGTGGCTTAATTCCTCACTTTGGTAATGCGCCCCCGTGCTCTTTACATGTAAAATCTGTTTTTTTGTCCCCATTAAAGGGGCTTTAAAGTGGCTTTTATACGCCTTTAAAAAGTCCTTCAATAGCACACAAAAAGCCTCTTCATCACCCACATATTGCAAGATCGCCTTTTGGTTGAGTTGTTCCCAAAGCTGTTTAATTTGGGGATACTTGTCTTTACGGATATGCGCTAGCTTTGGTTTGTCCTTAGCGTGCTTGATTTTACCCGCCCTCAGTTTGTTAAAGACATCAGGATACATGGCCTTAAGTTTCTCAAATCCCCCTTCTTTAAATTCATTAGCCCGGTTGATGATTCCAGCCTCCTCTAGCGTTGTTAAAAGCTCTACTACACCCAAAGAGTAGCCCCCACAAACGCTCTCAATCATCTCCTCACTTAACTTTTTAGGATCGCCCAACATGCCCACACCAGAATTGATCTCAGAAGTCAGTTTGGCAACAAAGTCCTTTTCGCTAAAATCCACAAAGTAATTCAAATAAAAGGCTTCCTCTTTGATTCGCGCGCCGTATTCATTCACAGGTAGCCTCAAGCCCCGCCCCACTTCTTGCAATTTAGAAGTTTCGCTCCCACTCGCGCGCAATTTGCAAATCCCAAAGACATTAGGATTATCCCAGCCCTCTTTTAAGGTCCATTGTGAAAAGATAAAACGGCGTGGATTCTCTAAGTCTAATAATCTCTCTTTATCGTGTAAAATTTCTTGAATCTGTGCCTCGATCTTTTCATCACTGCTAAAATTATCCCTAGCAAAATACCCTCCATGGGTGCTCTCAATGTCTGCTAGGGATTTTTTGAGATAGCCTACATAAAAGTCATTGCGATCCTCTCTAGTTTCCTCATCGCTTAAAAGTTTTTCTAGTTTGTGCTTGACAAGCGCGTTAAAACTCTCTTTAAACCCCCCTTCCCGGTAGCCCGCAATGTCATCGATGAAAAACAAGAGTAAGGGCTTGATTTTATCCACACGGCTTAAAAGCTTGCGCTCTAACTTAAAGTGCTCCTCCAATGCTTGATCGATCATTTGCTCCCTTAAGCTCGTGTGGTAACGCGCTGGGTGGATGCTATCATGGATTTTGAGTTCCAAACCATTAGAGATTAACACGCTTTTTTTAGAGATTTTCTCTAGGGTTAAGTTTAAATCCGCATGGATTTTGCTCAAACTCTCCCCCACCCCCATGCTAAAGCTTTGATCGCCCTGTTTAAAGCGCGCTTCATAGCCATTAGCACCCACAAGTTGCACGGGGGCGGCGTGTTGCCCTAGCCCATGGGTAAAAACTTGCACGCCCTTAACTAAGTTTTGGTTAAAGGCTTCTAGTGCACTTAGGCGGTAGATTAAATTTTCTTCTCTCCCCTCAAAGGTCGCCCCAAAGCGAAACACCCAAGGGGCCTCAATTTTTTTAATGTTTTTAAAACTCTTTTGATCCTTTTTAAAGCGGTGGGGTTCATCAATGATGATGAGCGGACATACCGCCTTTAGTGCCTCAAAGGGGCGATCAAGGTGTTCAAATAAGCATTGATCATAGGCTTTATCTAGGCTAGGCGCATTCAGCATGCCCTGATTGATCATGAGAATGTCTATTTTGTTAGGGTTCAGAGGGGCTTTGACAAAATTAGCAATAGCTGGGGGGAAGATGTCCTTTTTGGGCGCACTAGACACCACATGCACGCCTAATTCTTGTTGGTAAAGATCTCTAAAATGTGTCCTTGTGGCCTCTGCTTTTAAGAATTTCACCGCCCCCGCCTTGATCGCCAGAGAGGGCACAATCACGATGAACTTAGATTGTTGTAAGTGTCGGTGCAATTCTAACATTAATTTGGTGTAGGTGTAAGTTTTGCCCGTGCCCGTCTCCATAGAAATGTCTAAGATATTGCTGTCTAGGTGGGTGTATTGGGTGTGATCGAGATTGTTTTGTTGGTGGATGGCCTCTAAATTCTTTTCAAAGAGATTTGAATCAAAGACAAGCTTAGGATTTGCCCCCCCACGGCTTGGACATGTGCTAAAATCCTTAAACACCCTTAAAACAGATTCAACCGCCTTGACTTGGTGTTCCAAATTTTCGTAATTAAAGTCTAGCATTCATGTACCTGATGAGAGTTTTAACCTCTAAAGATTTTTGATTGCGCAAGTTCTTTAGATTTTCATAAAGGGCTCTTTGCATGCCACTTGTGAAGTTTTCTCCACACACCACCACCACACTGGGTTTAAAGTGGGGATCTAAATCTAGTTTTTCTAAAAGGGTGCTTAGGGCATTGCTATCAAAGCCCGCATGGATCAAATACAATTTGTCTTGGCAATAGTGGCCTTGGTAGTTACCTAGCTGGATCATCTCAAAGTCTTGGCTTAAAAGCTTGCCATCATAGACTTTCCAAGTGTTTAAAATGCTTGTTGGGCTGTAGCTATGCAACTCTAAGGCTTGGCCATTGCATTTTTCTATGTCTTCTAGGCGTGGGCCTACTGGGTGCAAGCTAAAGACTTTAAAGTCTAAATCGCTAGAGTGATGGGGGTGTTCTAATTCTAGCTGGGCTTTGGCGCGCTTGAGGCGTTCTTGAGTGATCTCAAAGATATTAGGCGCGTTGCTATGCAATGTTTCTTTGCAAAAATCATAGGCGCTTTTGTTTTTCTTAGGATCAATTGCCTCTTCTAGTTGGATTAAAATAAATTGCCGCTTGCCCCCATCGGCGAGGTTTTGCGCCATCACGGCATGCCCTGTCGTCCCTGAGCCGGCAAAAAAGTCTAGGACAATCTCGGGGTTCTCCCCCCCCCCCTGTTGTGGCGTGCAATAGGATTTTTTGGATAAAGCTGACACTCTTAGGGTAGCTAAAGGCTTCAGCTAGCCCCAAATCTAAAAGCTCTTTAGTCGCCGCTTGGTTCATGTAGGCATTGTCGGTAAATGCCAAACTATCAAAGGTCTTTTGCGTACTCTTAAGGTCGCTCAAATAGCGTTTGTAAATAAAACCCCGCTCATCGGGGGCGTGCTCTTTTTTAAAGCAAATCCGCCCGCTTTTTATGTGCGTCTCTAGGGTATCTTTAGAGAAAAGCCAAAACCGCCCTTCTGGAGGGTAATCCACCTTGCCCGTGTGGGGGTTCTTAACACCAAAATAGCCCGTTTTGGGGTTGCCGCTCTTGGCACTGGGGTTATCCGGTGCCCACGCCCCGTTAGGGTCGTTGTCGGGATTGGTGTAACGGCTCAAATCCTTTTGCCCCCCTAGTAGCTTGACTTGGGACTTGTCTTTGGCGTAGCATAGCAAAAACTCGTGTTGGTAATTCACGCCTATTTTGGCATCGTTGGTCGTGCTCTTGGTTTTTCTCACAAAGTCGCCACAAAAATTCCCTTCCCCAAAGACTTCATCACAAAGTAATTTAAGCGGGGCTTGTTCGTTGTCGTCAATGCTGATGAAAATCGCCCCATCATCTCTTAGCAAATGGCGCGCCAGCACCAAACGCGGATACATAAAGGTCAGCCACGCAGAGTGGGTGTTTGCCCCTTGAGCGATAAACTCTAAAACCCGCCTAGCTTCCCCTTCGCTCATCCCCGCCTTTGCGCCCAAGTCTTGGGGGGTGAAGTTGCGCTTGTCTTGGTAGATGAAGGCATCGTTGCCCGTGTTGTAGGGCGGGTCGATGTAAATGCATTTGATTTTTTCATAATAGGCATGTTGTAAGTGCTTTAGGGCTTCTAAATTATCCCCCCTGATTAAAAGATTTTGGCTAGGCGGGTTGCTCTCAATCTCTAGCACACTTAAAGGCCTCTCTTCAGCTAACATCCTCGCATATGCCTTGCCCAGCCATTGTAAGTTATAACTCTCACTAGAAAAACTCCCCTCCTTTTTTAACACCGCCTCCAATCTCTCTAAAACCAACTTGCCTTCTTGATCAAAACAAGCCGGGTATAATTTCTTTAAACCCTCTAGTTTAGAATCTTGTGCCCCCTGTGGGGCGTTATCAAAAATACATTCGCTCCGCATGCACCACCCTAGCCACAGATTGTAAGGGGTATTCTAATCGATTCGGCCTTTGCTAGGGCTTTATGCACGCAAATACCACGCAAACCCCCTAAAAGCATAAAGATCACTTGACATCTTTAATCACAAAGTAGGCGGTGGGGATGATAAAGAGGGTGAGCACCACGCTAGTGATCATCCCCCCTAGCATGGGGGCGGCAATGGCGTGCATGATCTCTGAGCCCACGCCATGGGAGTACATAATGGGGATGAGAGAGACCAAAATACTAAAAAAGGTCATCAATTTGGGGCGCACGCGTTGCACCGCCCCGTGCATGATCGCCTCTTTGAGTTTGGCGCGGGTGTGATCGCCCTGCTTTAAAAAGTGTTGGTAAGCGTCCTCTAAATAGATGATCATCACAATCGCCGTTTCTGAGGCGACACCCAGGAGGGCTAAAAAGCCCACCAATGCGGCGATGCTCAAATTAAGGCCTAAGAGTTTCATAAACACCAATCCGCCTAAAAAGGCAAAGGGCAGAGTGAGAAAACAAAGCAGAGAGTTAGTGGTGTTTTTGAGCGCAAAGACGATCAACAAAAAGATCACAAAAATGCTCATCGGCACAATGTATTTTAAAGTGGCAAAGGCTTCATCTAAATACTGGCTCTCCCCTGAAAACTCATAATAATACCCGCTGGGGAGTTTAAAATTCTCTAGGGCTTTGAGCGCGGCTTGGCGGTAGGTCTCTGAACTCACCCCGTTTTTAGGCACAATGTAAATAAAATGCACATTCAAACCCTTTTCACTTTTGAGCACCGCCGGGGCGTTGGCATAATAGACATTTGCAAACTCCCTTAGAGGCATAAAACTAAAGGGCGTTTTGATATAGAGATTATCCAAACTCTCAATGTTATTGCGTTGGGTGTCTTGCAGGCGCACCGAAATGGGGTAACTCTCCACGCCATCAATGAGAGTAGAAACACTCGCCCCCCCCACACCATAGCTAATCATGTTCAAGACGGCTTCTTTGGTGATTCCATATTGGGCAAGCTTTTCGGGGCGTAAATCCACATTGAGATAGTAGCCATTATTGGATTTTTCGGCAAAGACAGACAACGACTCGGGCAGGGTTTTTAATTTTTGCTCCATTTGGATAGCCAAATCTTGCAGCAAAGTGGGATCTTTGCCATAAAGTTTGATGCCCAAGGGGGTTCGAATGCCCGTAAGCAACATGTCGATACGCCCCCTAATGGGATAGGTCCAAGAATTCACCAAACCCTTTAATTGTAAGGTATTTTCCAGTGTATCCCTTAGTTTCTTGTAGGTCATGCCCTCCCGCCACTCACTCTTAGGCTTTAACTCAATGTAGGTTTCCAGCATAGAGAGTGCCGCGCTGTCCGTGCTACTATTAGCCCGCCCGGCTTTGCCAAAAACTTGTTTGACCTCAGGGATGGCTTTAATGCGCTTGTTAGTCTCCTCTAGGTATTTTTTAGCCGTGTCAATGCCCACCGCATTGGTGGTTACGGGCATATACATCACGACGCCCTCGTTAATGGAGGGGATGAACTCCCAATTGAGTTTTTTATAAACCACATAAAGCCCGCCTAGCCCCAGCACGCTCACGATCAAAAAGACATACCTTAAACGCAACACAAAGCTAAGGCACACCCCATAAATCTTAATGAAAAAGGCGTTGATGGGATTTTTACTCTCCTCAACAATTTTGCCCTTAATGAGCCAAAGCATTAAAATGGGCACAATGCTAATGGAGAGCAAAGCCCCCACCAACATTGCAAAGGTCTTGGTGTAAGCTAGGGGGGAGAATAGGCGTTTTTCCTGCCCACTCAAATCAAAAATGGGCAAAAAAGACACCACTATGATCATCAGCGCAAAGAAAATTGCGGGCCCTACTTGTTTGACGCCATCAATAATAGCATTTTGGCGCGCGCTTTCATTTTGCATATCGACATGGCTTAAATGCTTGTGCGCATTCTCCACCATCACGATCGCCGCATCCACCATCGCCCCAATGGCAATGGCAATCCCACCCAAGCTCATAATGCTTGCCTCAATGTTGAAAAAATGCATCAGTAAAAAGCTCAAACACACACAAAGGGGCAAGGTGATGATGACAACCAAAGCACTTCTAAAGTGCAACAAAAAGATCGCAATGATGATGAGCACGATCACGCTCTCTTCTATGAGGGTGTGGATGAGATTATCCACCCCCTTTTGAATCAACTCGCTGCGATCATAGACGGGCACGATCTGCACCTCTTGATTGCCCTCTTGCAAATGCGCGATTTTTTCTTTAATGCGTTGCAAAATGGCATAGGTGTCGGCATGGTAGCGCACCATCACAATCCCACCCACAACTTCATCTGTGCCATTGAGGTTTGCCACTGAGCGGCGTGGCTTGGGGGTAAAATTAATGGTGGCGATGTCTTTAAGCTTAATGGGCGTTAAGTTGGGGGCTTTGAGCACAATTTGGCTCAAGTCCTCTAAACTTTTGGTATATCCTTGCGCATGGATGATCTTTTCAAACCCATTTTCTAAGATGATCCCCCCGCCTGTGTCCCTATTGGATTTTTTGATCGCATTGATCACATCCTCGATATTCAAATCGTATTTCACCAACGCATCGTTATTGATGGTAACCTCGTAATTGCGCTCAAACCCCCCCACACTAGCCACCTCGCTTACCCCATCCACGCCCAACAAGGCATAGCGGTAATAGAAGTCTTGCAGGGTCTTTAACTGGGCTAGACTCTTGGTCTTGCTTTTGAGCGCATATTGGTAAGCCCAGCCAATGGAGGTCGAATCGCTCCCCATTTCCACCTTAGCCTCTGGGGGCAACTTGACCCGCGCCATCTGCTCGCTCACCCGATCCCGGGCAAAATACAAATCCACGCCATCTTTAAAGATCACATAGATCAAACCCGTTTCATAGCTAGCAATCCCACGCACGGTCTCAATATCAGCAATCCCCATCAAATTAGAAACTAACGGATAAACCGCCTGTTCTTGCACCACTTGGGGGCTTTGGTTAGGATAGCTCACCTGCACGACCACCTGCGTGGGGGAGAGATCAGGCAGAGCATCTAGGCGGGTGTGCAACATCGCCCAAATGGAAATGAGAAAGAGCAAGAAAATCCCCATCACCACCACTAATTTATTTTTAAGGCTCAAAGAGATCAGCGCATTGATCACTATTCATCTCCATTATTGATCGCATCGGCATCTAAGATAAAGAGCGCGTTTTTAGCCACCTCATCGCCTTCTTTTAAGCCTTCTAAGATTTCATAACCCCCATCGCTTAGTCTCTTGGCTTTAATCTGTGTGATCTCAAAAGCCCCGTCCTCTTTTTTAAACACCACCGCATGCCCGTTTTTGATCAACACCGCCTCTTTAGGCAAAATGAGCATTTTTCGCTTGGGCTGGTAGATCGTAACTTTGGCAAACATGTTGGGGAAAAAAAGTTGATTGGGGTTTTTTAAGATGAAGCGGGTCTCAAGCATTTTATCTTGCGCGCCCACAAGGGGGTTGATGTTAGAGAACTCCAAATTAAACACCCCCGGCACGCCCTCAATCTTAATCTGTGCCTTAGATAAGTGGCGCACAAAGTCCAAATCTTCTTGATTGACTCGGGCGATCACATACAGCGTGCTGAGATCGACAATCTCATAAATCAACGCCCCGCTTTTGACAAAATCCCCCTCATTGATCTTTTTGGTAAAAATCACCCCGCTAAAGGGCGAGAGCATATCGATGTTATTTTTAATTTTCTTGGTTTGGATAATGTTTGCAATCTCAGTGCTGGAGACACCCAACAAGCGTAATTTATCCTGCATCGCCTTCACTTGGCTTGAAAAACGCAAAGAGGAGAGTAATTCGCTCTGCACGCTCACCAATTCGGGGGCATAAATACTAAAGAGTTTTTGCCCCGCCTTGATGGATTTATAAGTCTGGTTAGCATAGAGTTTTTCAATGTAGCCATTGAAACGGATATTATAAGAGTAGGTTTTTTGTTCGTCTGCTTGCAAAGTGGCATAATATTGCCTAAAGGGGGCATAGAGTTTTGAAAGCACCTTGACGCTATCGCTTTGTGCCTCTAGAATACACCATAGAGCCAAAAAGCCTAAAATTGCCCGCATCAATCCAATCCTTTTAAATTTTGTAAGTTTAAATATGCCACACTCAGCGCGCTTAAAGTATCGATCTTGGAAATTTGGATATTGATCGCGTCATTAAAAGCATTGTAATAGCCATTGTAATCAGGTGAGCTGGCTAGGTTGTTTTCATAAATATGCACAATGCGCGCACTAGAATCTAAAATCTGATCAATGCTGGCAAGATTCTTTTGGAGTTGGGCGATCTTTTTGAGGAGTTTTTGGGCACTGTGGCGGACTCTGTTGGTGGTGTCCTCAATGCCCTTAGAGGCGGCCAATTGTTCTTGTTTGCGTTGCTGGAGGGTGTTGTGTTGTTTGCCATAAATAGGTAAGGGGATCGCCACCCCAATGGTGAACATGTCAAAGATTTTGGAGCGGAAGAGGTAGTTAGCTGTTACATTGATGTCATCTAGGAAACTCTTTTTGGCCAACACGATATTTTTACGCGCCTGCCCCTCTTGCAGATGGGCAATCCTGATGTCCCGATTGCTATCCATGATCGCTTGGATTTCTACACTCGGGTTAAAATCTAGGGCTTTAGGGGCTAGACTTAACAAATCACCTTGATTAAAGCTCAACTCACTAATGTTGATCTTATTGTCCTCTAGGGCATCTTGTAATTCATTTTCTTTAATTTCTAGCTGGGATTTTAAAATCTCAATCTTGGCAATGGCGACCAAATCTGGGCTAGTGGAATGCTGGGCACGGTACAAGAGATTGTTTAAATTATTCAAAGCCTCTTTAAGCAGACTCAATTTACGGGTGTTTTTATAGACATTGATTCCATTAATCAAAATGTTAATCGCCATCTCTTGTTTGAGCTTTTTAAGCTCTAAAAGCTTTTTTTGGCGTTCTAGGTTAATGACTTGGGATTGGGTATGGCGTTTGCCATTGAGATCGAATTTTTGGCTCAAACCCACGCTGATGCTTTGCATAAAACTCGAATCGAGGATAAAAAAGTTATTGACATCGGCGTTGTTATAGCCCACATACAAGATCGGGTTATCCCAACGCGCGCTGGCTTTGGCTTGGGCTTGCAGGCTATCAATTTGGGCTTGCAAGCCTTCTAACTTGGGGTTTTTGTGTAAAAACTTGGTATAGACAACCTTTAGATCAAAAGACCCACTTTGGGCTAAAAGCCCCACACCCAAAGCACAGATCAAAAAAACTTGCTTAAAAAACATGCCAAGCCTAAATATCCACGCTACCCTTGCCCTTATAAGTCTTGCCCTCTTTAGTTGTGATCTCCACTTTAACCTGCCAAGTCCCTCCCATGGGCAAATTTACGCTTGCCTCATACACGCCATCCTTTTCTTTGACTTGCGCTTTTTCGTGCATGGCAGGCATGCCCGGCATTTCAGGCATGCTAAATTTGATCTTAAGCCGCGCGCCCTTAAGGGGTTTGCCCCCTAGAGTGGGCGTGAGGCTAAAATGGTTGTTCCCACTCACTAGCTTACCACTGGATTTAAAAGACACAGTGGCCTCTTTGGCCTTGATTTGCATCTCCCATGCGTGCAAGCTCCCAAATGCAAGACCACATACCAAGATCAGGCTACCTAATTTTTTCATCCAAACTCCTTTGTGAAAGATAGGGGCATATTAAACTTTATTTGTGTAAAGTTTGTGGAATTAATCCTTATTGTGTTAGAGTTGGTCATCTTAACATAAAGGATTTAGTATGTCTTATCGCACAGAACACGACACGATGGGCGAAGTCAAGGTTGAAAATAGCAAGTATTGGGGCGCGCAAACCCAAAGGAGCTATGAGAATTTTAAGATCGGCACGGAAAAGATGCCAACAGAATTGATCTACGCCTTTGCCAAACTCAAACGCGCTTTGGCCAAAGTCAATCAGGATTTAGGCAAATTGGATACTCAAAAAGCAGAGGCCATTATCCAAGCTTGTGAGGACATTTTAGCCGGCAAGCTAGAGGGCATGTTCCCCTTAGCTATTTGGCAAACCGGGAGTGGGACTCAGACCAACATGAACATGAACGAAGTTATCGCCAATAGGGCAACTGAGATTTTAGGGGCAGACTTTAGAAAAGAAAAACTCATCCACCCCAATGACCATGTGAATATGTCCCAAAGCTCCAATGACACCTTCCCCACTGCCATGCACATCGTCGCCGTGCTAGAGATCACAGGCAAGCTTCTACCCGCTTTGGACAAATTGCACGCCACCTTGCATGCCAAAAGCCAAGATTTTAAGGATATTATCAAAATTGGGCGCACGCATTTACAAGATGCCACGCCTTTAACTTTGGGGCAGGAATTTAGCGGGTATGTGAGCATGTTAGAGCACTCTAAAGAGCAGATTATGGCTAGCCTTGAGGGTTTGAGAGAATTAGCCATTGGGGGCACGGCTGTGGGCACAGGCTTAAATGCCCACCCCCAATTATCCCAAAAGGTCGCTGGGGAACTGAGCCAATACACCGGCCAAACTTTTAAAAGCGCGCCCAATAAATTCCACGCCCTCACCAGCCATGACGCGATCAATTTTGCCCATGGGGCGTTAAAAGGATTGGCGGCAAACTTAATGAAAATTGCCAATGACATTAGATGGCTGGCTAGTGGTCCGCGCTGTGGTCTGGGCGAATTGCATATCCCTGAAAATGAACCGGGTAGCTCGATTATGCCCGGCAAGGTCAATCCCACCCAATGCGAGGCTTTGACCATGGTTGCTGTGCAGGTGATGGGCAATGATGCAGCGATCGGCTTTGCTGCCTCTCAGGGCAATTTTGAGCTCAATGTGTTCAAGCCCGTGATTATCTATAACTTCTTGCAAAGCCTGCAACTCTTGGCCGATGGCATGCTCAGTTTCAACGAACATTGCACAACTGGCATTGAGCCCAATAAGGACAAGATCGACTACTATTTGCACCACTCTTTGATGTTGGTAACTGCGCTTAATCCCCATATTGGCTATGAAAATGCCGCCAAAGTTGCTAAAAATGCGCATAAAAAAGGCATTAGCTTAAAAGAGTCTGCTGTACAGCTAGGGCTTTTAAGCGCACAAGACTTTGAAAAATTTGTCATACCCGAACAAATGATTGGCCCTAAAGCTTAATGCCCCAACCCTTTTTTGTCTATGATGACATCTGCCTTTATCAAGCCAGCACCCTCAATCAGGGGCTTTTGCCCCCCAAGAGTCTAGATTGCACCATCACCTCCCCGCCCTACAATGTGGGCATTGACTACAATAGCAGAGATGATAGCCAAAGCTACGCAGAGTATTTAGATTTCAACGCCACTTGGCTACAAAATACCTACTTATGGAGCAAGCCCAGCGGGAGGCTATGCCTCAATATCCCCTTGGACAAGAATAAGGGCGGGCAACAGAGTGTGGGTGCAGATGTGATCACTTTGGCCAAAAAGATCGGTTGGCGTTACCATAGTAGCATTATTTGGAATGAGGGCAATATCTCTAGACGCACGGCTTGGGGGAGTTGGCTTAGCCCTTCAGCCCCCTATGTGATCGCGCCCGTGGAACTCGTTGTTATTCTGTATAAAGAGGTGTGGAAAAAACAGCACAAGGGCAGAAGCGATCTAAAAAAGGATGAGTTCATGGCTTGGACCAATGGGCTTTGGCAGTTTAATGGGGAATCTAAAAAACGCATCGGACACCCCGCCCCCTTCCCTAGAGAATTGCCCCGCCGTTGTATCAAGCTCTTTTCTTTTATAGGTGATGTGATCTGCGATCCCTTCAGCGGATCGGGAACCACGATGTTAGAAGCCTATGCCAACCAACGTGCCTTTGTGGGCATCGAGTTAGACCCTGCTTATTGTGCCCTAGCCAAACAACGCTTTTTGAAAATATGGGGGGGAAAAGATGGGGATTAGGCAAAGCGATCTTATCTTGGAATTTTTTAAGGCAAACCCTAATCGGGAGATCGCACATCCTGAGGTAGTGGATTGGCTCACCCATGAATACTACAAGCGCACAGGCAAGATTTTCAGAGACCCTGATCGGGGCATTAGAAATTGCACCAACAAGGCGTTTTACAAAAAATCGCTAAGGGAGTTTATCGCTACAACCCAAATTCCGTTTTGCGTCAAGATTTAGAGGACTTTAGCCCCGCCTTAAAAAAGCAAATCTTAGAACGGGACGGGTATGCTTGTGTGATTTGCGGGGCGGGGCAAAAAGAGGGCGTGGAATTGCATGTCGATCACATCAAGCCTAAAGACTTAGGGGGTCAAGCTAGCCTAGAAAATGGGCAAACTTTGTGTGCCCGGCACAATTTCTTAAAAAAGAATTTTAATCAGACAGAAACGGGTAAGAAAATGTTTATACGCATGCTAGAGAGTGCGCAAAAGGCCGGAGAGATGGAGCTAGCCGCCTTTTTAGAAGAGGTTTTAGGCGTTTATGAGAAACATAATATCAACGGGCACATTGTGTGGAAAAAGCCTTGATGATAACCCCTCGAAAGCATGTTGAAAATAAGTGGTTTGGGCTAGTTAAAGTAATGTTACTTGGTCCAAAATCTCCCGCGCACCTTGATCTAAGAAGTTTTGCACGAGAGTATTGATCAGATCATCAGCTTGGCTAGGTTGCCCTTGGATGCGCTCTTTAATCACGCAACTCCCATCGCTCAAGCCCACGATGGCTTGGATTTGCAAAATATCTTGTGTGAGACTAGCATGCACGCCTAAGGGCACTTGGCAACCCCCACCCAACTGGCGCACAAAGCAACGCTCTAGGCCACAGACGAACGCGCTTGTTCCATCATTTAGTTGGGTGATTTGATCAAAATAGGGGTGATCGCGCCGCATCTGCACGCCCAACGCCCCCTGAGCCATGCTAGGGATCATCTCCTTTATGCTAAAGGGTTGTTGGTGGGGCAATTCTAGCCCCAAGCGTTGCACCCCCGCACAGGCCAGCACGATCGCATCAAAATCCCCGCATTTTAGGCGTTCTAAGCGGGTTTGGATGTTGCCCCTCAGACTCAAAGTATCCAAATCAGCGCGCATGCGTTTTAATTGCATCGATCGCCTTAAAGAGGTCGTACCCACTCTTGCCCCTTGTGGCAGATCGGCTAGACAAGGGTATTCCACGCTCAAAAAACAATCCCTAGGGTCAGCACGGGGCGTGATAGCAGCAAGAGTGAGGGGCTCTAGCTCCTCTACGGGCACATCTTTAAGCGAATGCACAGCCAGATCGATTTCTTGGTTTAAAAGCAATGCCTCTAATTCTTTGGTGAAAAGCCCCTTGCCCCCGATTTTGGCTAAGGGCACATCTAAAATCTTATCCCCCTTTGTTTTGACAACACGGATTGTGCTTTTTAGCCCAATCTGTTCTAGCAGGTCTTGCACATAAGAAGCCTGCCACAAAGCCAGCGCGCTCCCTCTGCTCCCAATAATGAGGGTTTTCATTTTTCTTTATCCAAAACTTCTACATCAATGATTTCTTCTGGCTCTTTTTGTTTTTTGGGCTTTTTGGGCATTTCTTCGGGGGGCAGATCTTTTTGGCGCACCAAAGCCACGAGCAACAAGAGAGTTCCAAAAACATCGCACAACACCCCGGGCAAGAGTAACAGCACCGCACCCACAGACCTTAAAAAAAACCCTTCTGCCCAAGCCAAAGGTTCGAGGCGATCATAGACCAAGTCGTTTAAATTCTTAAAGGGGCTTCTTAGCAACACCACACCCCCAACCAGCGCGCTGATCACCACTTCGGCTAAAAACAGTGCCAAACCAAATTCTTGCACAGCACTATAGACTAAAAAAATTTCCAGCACCATATAGGAGAGGCCTAGAATGTAGGCAAAGGGCATCAGGCTAACATCTCCTTGAGGGCTTGAACAAGACTAGCGCGCTCTAGGGTGCTTTTGGTTAAACCCTGCCTTTTGATGATTTCCAAAGACCCGCTTTTTAGGGCTTGATTGCCCACAATGAGCGCATAGCAACAGCCCATCAACTCAAAATCCGCCATCTTAGCTCCAAAGCGATCCAAGCGGTCATCTAAAAGCACATCAATACCTGCCTCTAAGAGTTCTTGATACAAACTCTCGCCCAAGGCCTCTAGTTGGCTATCCTTGCTATTAGCCACAATGATCACCACCTCAAAGGGTGCACTCGCTTTGCTCCACACACAACCCTTCCCATCGTTATGTTGCTCCAAAATTGCGCTTAGCAAGCGGCTAACCCCAATCCCATAACAGCCCATCTCAAAAAACTGCGCCTTGCCCTCTTGATCGAGATAAGTGGCATTCAGGCTTTTAGAATATTTGTTGCCTAGTTTGAAGATATGCCCGACCTCAATGCTCCTTTGATACTCCAAAGGGGCTTGACAGTGCGGGCAGGCATCGTCTGCGCGCGTGGTGGCGATGTCAGCATAGAGCAAGCCCTCAAAGGTAGCTAAATCTACACCCACAAAGTGCACTTCTTTTTCATTTGCCCCACAAATGAGGCTATTGGCATCTTGCAAATCAAGATCAAAGATCACCGTCACATCGGGCAAAATGTGTTTGAGTCCATAAGGTCCCATATAGCCCGGATACAACCCCAAGCCCTCTAAGGCATGCGCGCTCACTTCCTCTAGACTCAAAATGGGGGTTTGTAAAGCTGTGCTCAAAGCATTGAGGGCTTTGCTCTCCTCTAGACTATCATCCCCACGCACAAAAAAGATCGCCAGTTGGGAGTTGCCATGTTCTAGCATGGCTTGCTTGGCGACTGCTTTGAGCGTGAAAAAGGGATCGACCTTGAAAAACGCGCTCAAGGCTTGGATCGTGGGGGTGTTGGGTGTGGGGAATTTAGCAAAATTAGCTTGGGGGATATTCTCAGGTTCTACCCTCTTGGTGCGTGTGGCAATTTCAATATTAGCTGCATAGCTACACTGCGGGCAGACCACAACAATATCTTCTCCACACGCGCTTAAAATCACAAATTCCTTAGAGCTATTGCCCCCAATCGCCCCACTATCTGCCTCAATGGCTCTAAAATCCAGTCCTAAGCGGGTAAAAATGGTGCTATAAGCCTGCTCCATGCGATCAAATTCCATATCTAGGCTCTCTGAACTGCTGTGGAAACTATAGCCATCTTTCATGATAAATTCACGGGCACGAATCAGCCCAAAGCGGGGGCGAATCTCATCTCTAAACTTGGTGTGGATTTGATAAAGGTGCAAGGGGAGTTGCTTGTAACTCTTCACATGCGCCTTAACTAATTCGGTGATCACTTCCTCATGGGTGGGGCTGAGTACAAAATCGTTTTCTTTGCGATCCTGCAGACTTAAAAGCTCCTTGCCATATTTGTCAAAACGCCCGCTTTGCCTCCATAGATCGGCCGGGATCACAAAGCCTAGCATGCACTCTTGCGCCCCATAGGAATCCATCACTTCTTTGACCACGGCACGGATCTTTTGTAAGACCTTTTGCCCTAGGGGCAGAAAATTATAAATCCCGCTCCCAATTTGCTGGATAAAGCCCGCTTGCACTAAGAACTGGTGGCTTTTGAGTAGGGCATCTTTGGGGGGTTCTTTGCTCGTGGGGGCAAATAGCCTAGAAAAGCGCATTTAACATCCTTCTTCATATTCGCATTTGTAGCGATTCACAAACATGTTTTCTGTGCCCAAGTTGAATAGATTCTTCAAGCACTCGCCCAAGATGTCGCCCTCCTCTTTGTGGGCATTTTTTTTGAGCACAGCGGTGGGGTGGTGCAGAAAAGTATTAAATGCGCTGTGTAAAATCTTGGCGACACTCTCTTCGTATTGGGGGGGCAAAAACCCTTTTTTCAGCGCGCGCCGTAATTCCTTAAGGGCGGCTTCTCTAGCTAAGTCTCTAAGCCCCTTAATGAGGGGATCGACCTCTAAGGTTTGCAACCATTCTAAAAACTTATGCGTGTAGAGTCCCGCAATCTCATAAGCCTTTGAGGTGTCTTTTTGGCGGTTTTCCAAGTTATGCGCCACAACGCTTTGCAGATCATCCACGCTATAGAGCCAAATATTGGGCTCTTGTATGGGAGCGATGTTGCGCGGAACGCCCAAATCAAACCACCAACGCCTAAATTCTGTGCTAGTAACACTCTCTGGGGTGATGATGGGGTGGTTAGCCCCTGTGGCACAAAATAAAAAGGGATGGGTATTGATCAAGGTGGGGAGATTTTCAAAATCCTGCACTTCTACCTCCAAGCCAAGCTCTAAAGCACGCTCCCTGTGGCGGTTACACAAGATCACCTCAAAGCCCTTAGCCAGCAAATGCTTACACACCAATTGCCCCATTTCACCCACGCCCACGACAATAGCCCTCTGTGCCACCTTTTCACTTTCTAGCACCTCTAGGGCTTGCTTGACCGCCATGGAGGCAATGGAGATCACTTGGGAAGAGATGGTGGTTGAATTGCGCACCGCTGCAGCGCATTTAAAGGCAAAATGGGCTAGGCGGGTCAAATGCTGGGCGCATAGTTTGTGTTCTAGGCACATTTTATAGGCACTCTTAAATTGCCCCGTGATCTGGGTTTCCCCCACAACCATGCTATCCAAACTGCTAGCCACACAAAAAACATGGTGGATCGCATGGGTCTGGGTGTGTATTGCGCTTTTGGATTCCAGCACGCCTAAGGGCACTTGCTTGGCTTGGGCTAGGGCGACAATCAGATTCGAAGCCGTTTGGTTTAAATCATAGGCATAGAGGTAAAACTCCACACGATTACAAGTGCAGAGTGCCATGATCTCTTTGATGTGGGGGTATTGGTGTTTGAGCATGTTTAAAAAGCCCAAAAGTTCGGATTCGCAAAAGGCGAGCTGTTCTCTGAGTTCAATGGGGAGGTGCTTATGTGTGAAGCCCAAAACCAAATACCCGCTATCCACTTTAAAACTCCCGTTCTAAAATTTGTTTGGCCATGTTTTCTAATTGGGTGTTGCCCTCCCCTTCAATCGCTTTTAGGGCAATTTGGAGATATTTTTGCGCCTGAGAAAACACTTCTTGGATGATCCCATGTTTGGCAAATTCAGCTTGGCACCATGCCACCGCATCGGAGTTGTCCTGCTTGAAGTAAGAGAGCAAAACCTCTTGTTGGGGCTGATCTAGGCGTTGGTAGAGCAAGATATAAGGCAGAGTGCTCTTGCCCTCTTTGAAATCCCCAAAAGCAGGCTTGCCCAAAACCTCTGGAGATTGGGTGATGTCTAGCAAATCGTCTATAATTTGGAAGGCCAGCCCGAAGTTGAGCCCAAAGGTGTAGTAACGCTTGGTATCCAAACCTTGTAACAAAGCCGCCCCGCAACTGCTAGCCACGATCAAGGAGGCACTTTTATCGCTGATGATGTCTAGGTAAATCTTGGGATCGGGGTTAAAGACATGGGAGGCACTCACATCTTTAAGTTCCCCACGGGAGAGTGCGACCACGCTTTGAGCCACCACCTGCACAATCTGAGGGTCTAGTTTGCCCAGCTCACAAAAGGCTTTGGAGTAGAAAATATCGCCCAGCATGATCGCGCTCTTATCCCCAAAGGTGCAATTAAGGGCTAGTTGCCCTCTGCGGGTGTTGGCATTGTCGATCACATCATCATGCAGAAGAGATGCGCTCTGAATCATTTCAATTATGGCACAAAAATCCAAAACTTGGGGGTGGTTAGGGCAAATAGCTAAAATCAGCTGGCTGCGTAACATCTTGCCTGTCCCCAAAATACGCGCCATCTCTAGCACCTGCGTGCTCCCAACCTCCTCTAAATAACCCTCAATCTTGGCTTGGATGGCGTGCAACATTTAGGGTTGCTCCACCCACTTGAGCTGGTTAGAGGCGCGCAAACGCAAGGTCGCTACGCCCGCTTGGGTGTCAAATTTTTTGAAACTGAGCATCAAAAAGGGAGGGGTGTGATCCCCCTCAACTTCTGAGGAGCTAGCCCCTCCTTTCTCTTTAAACACAGCCACCCGAAAGCTATCTCTTTGGAAGTCGGGGTATAAAATAAACTGGTAGGGAAAATGGTTGAGGTTCAAATGCACCACCAGACCTTGATCCTTATAGAGAGTCCAGCGGAAAAACACGGGTTTTTTGAATTTGCCTAGTTGCAACTCCCCGCCATAGATCTCATCTTTTTTCAATTCCAAAGTCTTATCAAGGGGTTTGGCAAAGACACCAGTACACAAGAGCAGAGCCACAAACAACCTATTCATGCCCGCTTAAGATAAGTGCCATCGACTGGATGGCTAAATCCATCTTTTTAGCCTGCACGCGTTCTTGCAAAACCCCATCCACATGTTGTTGCTTTAACAAGGCGGAAAATTTATCTTGCAAACCCAAATCTTCGAGGAGAATCTCGCATAGGGCTTGTGCCTCTAGGAAACGTTCCAACTCCTCGCGTGCGCGTTTCTGGCTAGCATGCAAGACCACATCGCCCCATTTTTGGATTGGATCGCCTGCTAGCACATGCAAGTCATCGTGGTTCAAACCAAACTAGCCTTCAGCATCCATACTGATTTTTGGAGTTTGGCTAACTGCTCATCGGCATAGGCCGCTGTAACTTTGTCTCCAGCTTTATCAGCTGTCTCTGAGAGTTGGGCAAAGTGCTTTTCTAGGTGCTCATAGTCCTTCAAAACCGCCCCAAAGACCTCACCAGAGGTGAAGCTATGCTTGCTTTCCTCTTTGATATGGGAGAGTTTCAGTGCCTCATCTAGGGTTACCACAGGCGTAGCCCCTAGTTGAGCGATTCTTTCTGCCAAATCATCAAAGGTTTCGGCAAACTCCTCATAGAGGGCTTGGGTGAATTGATGTACGGGATAAAAATCATGCCCTTTGACATTCCAGTGGAAGTTGTGTAATTTCATGAACAGCACAATGCTATCTGCTTGGAGTTGTTTGAGCAAATCGATAGTTTTTGTTTTCATCGCAATCCTTTTTGGTTACTTTAAGTCTGGCTCAAGCCAAACTCGAATCACATTCTAACGGAAAAATAGTAAATACAAGCTTTTATTCACCCTTGAGAATGCGGATTTCAAAGGTTTTATCGGGGGTGTCTAACAAGGTGATCTTGCCCCCATGTGCTTCCACCACCTGCAAAGAGAGCGCAAGCCCTAGACCATTGCCCTTAAGTTTGGTCGTCTCAAAGGGCTCAAAGAGCAATTCTTTATCCAGCACCTCTTTACCATCATCTTTGATATGAAAAACTACCCACTCTTCTTCCTCAAAGGCAACCACCTCCACATGCCCCTCCTCAGAGTTGCTTTCCTCAATAGCATCTATAGCGTTGTATAAAAAGTTTTGTAGGGCAATGCTTAACAAACTCAGATCGTAATGGGCAGTTGTGGGCGCAATGCGGGTGGTTAGGGTGATCTCTTTGGTGTAAGTGTATTGGTTGAGTGCCTCTTGAATCTCATCCTCTAGGAGTAAAAGACTTTGGGGGGTTTTGTTAGCATGCACGCCCTTAGAAAATAAAAGAGTGGCTTTGATGATGCGTTCCACCCGCCACAAGGCTTTTTGTAACTCAAACACAATGGGCTTAGTCTTGTTATCCACTTTTTTAAGCAAAATCGAGGTGAGTAACGAGATCGAGCCAACTGGATTGCGGATCTCATGCGCTAAATGTGCCGAGATTTTCCCCATCGACACCAAACGTTCTTGGCGTTTTTGCTTGGTGATGTCTGTAGCAGTGATGATCTCCTTGCCCTGAATTTTATTGTTCTGGAAAAGGTAGTTCTTGCCCTCATGCTCAATTTCTAAATTAAAACCCAGTGCCTTAGCCTTTTCAAAGACTTCCTGACTCTCAATCGCCTTGCTATTCTTGTAAAAAAAGCTTTTGTTTTCATTGAGCACCCAAATGGCTTGGGGCAAAATCTCAATCACCCACTCATAGAGTGCCTTATAGTCCTTAAATTCCTTTTCAACCTTGTAACTTTGCAAGATAAATTCATTCAACAAACGCAAGAGCTCTTGGCGATCCTGCGCACCAAAGCGATCCAACAACCCATTGTCTAAGATGCCATCTCCTGAGCTAGAGACAGCTTCTAGGGGGAGGGGGGGCTTTTTCATGCTAACCCTTGTTTTTCTGCTCCTCTTGATCTTTGAGAAAATTAAAGAGTAACTCGCTATATCCAAAATGCCCACTGAGCTGGTTGGAGAGCGAATCCTTATACATGGATTGGTAAATCTCGCTCCCAGCTTGCTTGGGATACAAGGGGTTATCTAGCTTTAAAGCCGTATCCAACATGAACTTTAGAAGTAAGGACTCAAAAGCATCAGTTTGAGTCTTGAGTTGCTGATCTTCTAGCTTACCTCCGTGCTTGATCTTGTTGGAATCAAGCTTATTAGCCAGGTATTGGTTGTAAATGTCCAGATTATTTTTGATCATATGACCTCCATTTCTGCGCTAATCGCACCACTTTTTTTCATCGCCTCTAAAATCGACACAATGCCCTTAGAACTCACACCGATTTTTTGTAACGCCTTCACCACGCTGGCAATGGTCGCTTTGGGCGCGCTCAAAATATTTTCTCTGGTGTCCAACGTAGCTTGCGACCCGAGTTTTTGCAAATCTTTTTTAGCCTTGCCTTTCTTGGGTTCTAAAGGTTCTTGGGTGATCTTGATGGTAACATCCCCACTTGTAACCACTACGGGATGCACCACAATATCCACGCCCGCCACCACCGTACCCGATTTTTCATCAATGATGATTTTATCCTTGTGGCTATAATCCACATTGACCTCTTCAATCATCGCCAAAAACTCAACCATCGTCAGTTTTTCGGGCTTTTTCAATTTGATTGTCTTGGGGTCGATGGCTAGGGCAACCTTTTGTTGGAAGACCCGATTTAACGCCTCCTGGATTTTTACGGCATTTTTAAAGTTGGGCTTTTTAAGACTCAAGGTCATGCCATTTTTGTTATAGAGATCATAGGAAATCTCGCGCTCAATGGTTGCGCCATTAACAATGGTGCCGGTGAGTTGATTAGAGGAGTTGCCCAAACTCACACTCCCTTGTGCGATGGCATAGATATTCCCATCAATGGCACTCAAGGGAGTCATCACCAACACCCCATGGTTTAAGGACTTGGCATCTCCAATCGAAGAAATTTGCACATCAATTTTATCACCCTGCCGCGCGAAAGAGGGCAAATTAGCGGTGATCATCACGGCAGCCACATTCTTAGAAGCAATATCGCTAGGGGAAACCTTGATATTCACACTCTCTAGCATGTTGGCAATGGACTGCATGGTGAATTTCGATCCAGACTTATCCCCCGTGCCATTTAAGCCAATCACCAGACCATAACCCACCAACTGGTTATCCCGTACGCCCACGATGTTAGCAATATCCTCGATCTTTTCAGCTTGCAAACAGACCAGGGCATACGCCCATAAAACTAAGTGCTTGATTCTTAATTTCATGTCTAAATATTATCCAAAAAAACCTTAATGGCACAATTTAAGGAGGGAAATTAGCATTTTTGATAGTATTTCGCACTCTGCTCTATTGGGTCTTAAAACTCCCCTTTAAGTCCAAAATACTAAATTCTAGTGCGTCATCAGCGCAAACGTCAATGCAACGCCCACAGCGGGTGCATTCCCCCGAATTAACCGCCACGCTTTTAAGCCCCACCATCCACAGCACTTGCTTCTCAGGGCATATCTCAAAGCACAAGTCGCACTTGGTGCAACGCAGGGCGTTGTGCTGGACTTTCAAAAGGGCATAACGCCCCATCAGAGAGTAAAACGCTCCCAGCGGGCAGAGTTTGGAGCAAATGATTTGATCGCCCAGAAACGCATCCACACAAAAGAGCAAAAACGCCACAATGAGCCACGAAGCTGTGCCCAAAATGATCCCCCTTTGGATCACTCCAATAAAGGACACACTCTCAAAGGCAGGCGTGGCGAGCACAAAAGATAAGATCAAACTTAAAGCTAAGAGAATGTAGCGCAAGTTTTTAGGCAAGCCTAAATGCACGCCCCTAAACTCTAATTTGCGCCGAAACCAAGTGGCAAAATCCACAATGATATTCACTGGACACACCCATGCACAAAACGCGCGCCCCAAAAACAAGCCATAGATGCTAGAAACCACCAACACCCCCAAAAGCGCGCTCGCTTCCACATGCAAGCTAGCCACAAAGATTTGCAGAGCCGCAAAAGGATCGCTTAAGGGAATGGTATCAAACAATTTAGAGGAACTCAAATTGCCTTTTAAAACAAAGGTGTTGGCAATAAAAAGGGCTAAAATACCGCATTGTGTCAGCCGCCTAAGCACCAAATAGCGCATCAAAGTCCCTTGTTCAAATAATCTAGGGGGTTGTCTGTTTTGGGGTTTAAGGTGTTGGGTTTAGCATTTTTTACCCGTTCTTGATCCTTGGTATCCCAACCCTTGACGTAGTGATCGCCCACCTTGCCACTCACAAACTCTGTGGGTAAAATCCTAATCGCTGGTTCTTGGGTGATGCAGGCCCTCTCACATATCCCACACCCCACACATGCACTAGGTTCGACCACAGGGAGCATATAGGCATGTTTGTGGGTTCTTTCATTGTGCTTGGTTTCTAGTTTTATCGCCTTGTCTATCAAGGGACAGACCCGATAACACACATCACACCTAATCCCCCAAAACGCCACACAAGCCACCGGATCGACCACAGCCACCCCCATTTTAAGCGAGGCGATGCCTTGATCGGGTTTTAAATGCGCCTTGTCTAGCGCGTCTGTGGGGCAGGCCTTAATACAAGGGATGTCTGAGCAGAGATAGCAAGGGACTTCGCGGGCCTGAAAGAAGGGCGTACCCACCCTAGCATGGTCTAATAGAGTGGCTAGCTTCAGAGTGTTGTAGGGGCAGTCTTTCACGCACAGCCCACAGCGGATACACAGACTTAAAAATCGCCCTTCATTCTCCGCCCCCGGGGGTCTTAGGCTGTAGCTATCTTGCTTTTTGGCTTTTAGCAATGCCACCAAAAACGCCCCCCCGCTGGCACACAGGAAAGCCCCCTTAAGAGTGGTTTGTAAAAAGGCGCGTCTTTGCATCAGACCTTAGTGATCTTCACCGCACACTTTTTATAGTCGGTCTGCTTAGAAATGGGGCAAGTGGCATCTAAGCAGACCTTGTTAATATAGACATTTTCATCAAACCAAGGTACATAGACAAGCCCTACTGGGGGTTTGTTGCGCCCGCGCATATCCACACGCGCTTTGACCTTGCCCCGGCGTGACTCAATCCACACCGCATCGCCTTGACTAACCCCCAATTTTTCCCCATCTTTCTCATTCATATAGCATAAGGCTTCAGGCACGGCCCTAAAGAGCTCGGGTACGCGCATGGTCATGGTGCCACTATGCCAGTGTTCCAAGACCCGCCCGGTGGCCAACCAAAATGGATAGTGGCGATCGGGTCGCTCGGGGGCTTTCATGAAGGGTCTGAAAAAAATCTTGGCTTTATTTTCTAAGCTCTTGGGCGCATTACCAGTAGGTTCTTTAAGGTTACCGCTAACAAGTTCCTTCATCGCCTTACCATAAAAGGCAAAATCGCTATCAGGAGCAGCCTTTTTGGCGTAGTAATCGTATTGGGTGTTAAAACGCCATTGGGTTTCTTTACCATTGACAACAGGCCAACGCAAGCCCCGATACCGGTGGTAGTCATCAAAGTAAGCCAAGTCATGACCATGCCCGATACCAAATTGGCGGTATTCCTCCCAAAGGTATTTTTGGATGAAAAAGCCATAACCCTTAAAGGGTTTGCCATCGCTCCCCACAACCCCGCGTTTATCCCCAAAGACTTCCGAATTGGGTGCACCCTTGCCCACTGGATCATGAGCCAAAAACTTTTTGGCATGTTTGTTGGCAAAGAGGACATCATAGAGAGTATCGGTATCTTTATAGCCCATTTTACGCGCCTCGGCCAACACATTTGGCAAAGTGAGTTTTTCATTGACCTTTTGCTCTTTCCACACCTCTTTGAGCTTAAAGCGCTTAGAAAATTCCAAAATTTGCCAAATATCGCTCATGGCATGCCCCACTGGGGTTACTTGTTGTTTCCAGTGCTGGGATCGCCGCTCGGCATTCCCATAGGCTCCCCATTTTTCATAAATCATCGCACTGGGCAAGATCAGATCCGCTACCTTAGCACTAATGCCCGGATAGCAATCACTCACCACGATAAAATTATCCATCTCTCTAGCGGCTTTGATCCAGTGGTTGGCATTGGCGGTATTTTGCCAAGGGTTATTGACCTGCACCCAAATGAACTTGACTTTGCCATCTTCAAGCGCGCGCATCATGGCGACAAAGTCATAGCCCGGCTTGGGGTTGATCGTGCCTTTGGGCAAGTGCCAAAGTTTCTCGGCAATCTCGACATGCTTGGGGTTGGTAACCACCATGTCGGCAGGCAAGCGGTGGGAAAAAGTGCCCACCTCTCTAGCCGTGCCACATGCGCTAGGCTGACCGGTTAGAGAAAAAGCCCCGCTCCCGGGTTTGGCCTGCTTGCCTAGCAAAAAATGCACCATGTAGGCTTGCTCATTGGCCCATGAGCCCCTGGTGTGTTGGTTAAAGCCCATCGTCCAAAAGCTCACCACTTTGCGGTCTTTCTCCACATAGAGCTTGACCAGCTGTTGCAACTTGGCTTTAAAATTCTCTAGAGGTTCGTTGGCATCTCCCTTAGCCACGCGCGCGACATAATCCAAAGTGTAGGGCTCTAAGGCTTTTTTAAATTGCTCAAAGGTGATTTCCCAATGCTTGCCCGCCTGCTTCTGGTGGTGCATTTTAAACACTTCGCCTTCTTTCACACCCAAGTGTTTGAGTGCGATCGCTTCATCTGCATCTAGAGTGATCGCATTTTGCTTTCTCACCGTGTCCTTCTCGGCAGGCCTAAACTTAGGGTGGTTGGGGTTATCGCGCATGCCATAGCCAATGTCAGCATACCCGGTGGCAAATACGATATGCTTTTTGATAAATTCTTGATCGATAACATCGGGGTGGTTGTAGACAATCTCCCTAGCAATGTAGTTCCAAATGGCTAGATCACTATTGGGTGTGAAGATGATTTCGGTATCTGCTACGCTGGAGGTGCGGTTAGAAAAGGTGGTGAGATTGACCACTTTAACCCTATCAGGAGCATTCAATTTGCGATCGCTCACTCGGGACCACAAAATGGGGTGCATTTCTGCCATATTTGCCCCCCAAGTGATGATGGTATCGGTGATTTCAATATCGTCATAGCACCCGCTAGGCTCATCAATCCCAAAGGTTTGCATAAAACCTGCAACCGCACTCGCCATGCAGTGGCGCGCATTGGGATCGATGTTGTTGCCTCTAAAACCGGCTTTCATCAGCTTGGCAGCCGCATAGCCCTCTTGGATCGTGTATTGCCCACTCCCAAAGACTCCGACACCTGTAACGCCCATTTGATTATAGTATTTCTTGAACTGCTTTTCCATCTCATCAAAAGCATGTTTCCAAGAAACTTCTTTAAACTTGCCTTTTTTGTCAAACTCGCCTTTTTCATTCACCCTTAGAAGAGGGCGCACCAAGCGATCTGCTCCATACATGATTTTGGCATTGAAGTAGCCCTTGATGCAGTTCAAGCCACGATTGACTGGAGCTAGCGGATCGCCTTTTGTAGCGACAATTTTATCGTCCTTTGTGGCGACCATGATCCCACAGCCTGTCCCACAAAAGCGACAAACCGCTTTATCCCATTTCCAACCCGCTTGGGCTTGCTCAGCTTTCGCCTCTAAGTCTGGAGGTGTGAGCAGACCGGCACTCCCCAAAGCCGAAGTGATGGCAACAGATTTTAAAAAATCACGTCGTGAAAGTTCTTGTGTAGGCTCTATATGAGAATTTGGGATGGTAGTTGGCATTAGACTCTCCTAGTCTTGAAGTGGGCAACATTATAGCCAATATTTGATTTAGAAAAATTAACACCCGCCTTTATGGCTACTTTTTATCATTTTTTGGTTATGATAGCCTTTTGATGATGACTACAAGGGACAAGGACAATATGGGCTACCAAGAGATAGCAGGGGGTGTGGGCATACCCAAGTGGGATAAGTTTCTATGGACATTAGGAGGGGTTTTATTCTTGCTATTGGCTTTAGAGGCGGTGTGTGTCAAGCAAAATAGCCTGTGGGTGCGGAATTTAGATGCCTTTGTCATTGAGTTGGTGCGATCCCATCCTCCTGTGCCCGCCTCTGTGCCAGAAGCAAGCCATGCTTTCTACTTCCAAGCTATCAAAGCACTGACTTTTTTTGCCCAATCTAAATTGGTGATCGCCATGGCATTACTCGTGGCACTTTTTTACGCATTCCAAAAGCGTTATGTTTTTGGGTTGTGGTTTGTGCTCAGTGTTTCATCAGGTGAGATTGCCTTGAAGAGTTTTAAAGAGTGGATTGCTAGGACGCGCCCACCCACTAATGGGGAGCTGTATTTAGCGCATGGGTTTAGTTATCCTAGTGGGCATGCCCTAGCAGCAAGCCTTTTTTATGGACTCTTGCTCTTGTTGGTGTCTTTGGGGAATTTGAATAGTGTGTTGAAATGGGGTTTATGCAGTGTTTTATTTTTGTGGGTTTGTTTGATGGCATATACAAGGGTCTATTTGGGTGTGCATTACCCCACAGATGTTTTAGGGGGGATTTTGATGGGGATGGCGTGGGCTTGTTGGTCTGTAGGGGTTTATACGAAATGGTTTAAAAAGATTTGATTTTTGATAGCTTTTTAGGATAGTGCGTGGATTTTAAGGGGTTGTTGCAACAAATTAATGATCTTTTTGCAAGACTTAACAGGAAGCAAAAAATTACAATCGTTACAGCCACGATCTTACTGGTGGCTTTCTTGGTTTTTCTACTGATCTACCCCACTCGTGACAAGGGCGATCTCTCAGGGTATGGAGTGCTCTTTGAGGGTATGGATAATAGCGATAACGCGCTTATCTTGCAATATCTCCAACAAAAACACATCCCCTACAAGATTCCCAAAGAGGATACCATTTTAATCCCTAAAGAAAAGGTCTATGAAGAACGCATTGCTCTAGCTTCTCAGGGAATCCCCAAAACTAGCAAGGTGGGTTATGAAATCTTTGATGTGAAAGATTTTGGGGCGACCGACTTTGATCAAAATATCAAGTATATCCGCGCTATTGAGGGGGAATTGGGGCGCACCATTGAAAGCCTAACCCCCATCGACAAAGCCGATGTGCATATTGCTATCCCCAAAGATAGCGTGTTTGTGAGTCGGGAGATTCCCCCCACCGCCTCTGTGATGCTCAAAATTAAGCCCAACATGCGTTTATTACCCAAGCAGATTTTGGGGATTAAAAATCTGATTGCTGCCTCTGTGCCAAAATTAATGGTGGAAAATGTTAAACTCGTCAATGAAAATGGCGAGCCTTTGGGGGAAAATGACGAATTGGACACCACTAGAGAACTCGCCCAAGCCCAGTTGCATTACAAACAAAATTTTGAAAATATCTTAGAAAACAAGATCGCCAATATCCTAGCCCCCATTGTGGGCGGACGGGATAAAGTCGTGGCTAAGGTGAGCGCAGAATTTGACTTTAGCCAAAAGAAAAGCACCAAAGAAACCTTTGATCCTAATAATGTCGTACGCAGTGAGCAAACAATGGAGGAAAAACGGGAGGGATTTCCTAAAAAGCAAGTGGGGGGGGTGCCCGGGGTGGTGAGCAATGTAGGACCCGTGCAGGGCTTACAAAATAACGAGCTTAAAGAGAAATACGAGAAATCCACCAACACGACCAACTACGAAGTGGGCAAGATGGTGAGTGAAATTAAGGGAGAATTTGGGGTTTTAACCCGCTTGAATGCAGCGGTAGTGGTGGATGGGCGTTATAAAAAAGTGGATAAAAACGGGACGGAAACCATTGAATACATCCCGTTAAGCACTGAAGAGATGGATAAGATCAACGCCTTAGTCAAACAAGCTATCGGTTACAACCAAGCTAGGGGTGATGCGGTGGCAGTGAGCAATTTTGAGTTCAACGCCAAAGCGGCCAAGTATGTGCCCATGACTGCTTATGAAAAGGTCGTTGCCACCACAGAAAAGATTTTGGGTCCCTTCTCCTCCTTGCTGAAATACTTGATCGTGGGCTTGATCTTGTTTGTCTTTTACAAAAAGGTCATCACACCCTTTAGCCAACGCATGCTAGAAATCCACCCTGATGAGGAAGAGAAGGTGCAGTCTTTGTTTGCCATTGATGAGGCTGATGATGAGGAGATCGACAAATTTGGTGAAATGCGTAAAAAAGTGGAAGATCAACTGGGCTTAAGCGCGAGTTTCAACGAAGAAGATGTCAAGTATGATATTATGCTAGAAAGGGTTAAACATTCGATCAAAGAGAGACCTGAGGAGATCGCCTCCTTGTTCAAGTTACTCATCAAAGATGAGGTTGCCGTAACCAACACAAAAGGGAACTAAAAAGTGGCCAAACTAACTCCTAGACAAAAAACACAACTTGATGAATATACGATGTCTGAAAAGATCGCTATTTTGCTCATCCAAGTGGGCGAGGAGGCGACTGCTGGGATTTTAAGGCATTTGGATGTGGATTCCATCACCGAGATCAGCAAGCAGATTGTCCAGCTCAATGGTACGGACAAAGCCATCGGGGCGGCTGTTTTGGAGGAATTTTTTGCCATTTTACAATCCAATCAATACATCAACAGTGGCGGGTTTGAATATGCTAAGGAACTCCTGATCAAGGCCTTAGGTCCTGAGCAAGCCAAGGTGATTTTGGAGAAGCTCAGCCGTAGCCTACAAACCCAAAAGAACTTTTCTTATTTGGGGCGCATCAAACCCCAGCAACTTGCTGACTTTATTATCAACGAACACCCCCAAACCATTGCACTGATTTTGGCGCACATGGAATCGGCTAATGCCGCTGAAACCCTCAGCTTTTTTCCTGATGACATGAAAGCGGAGGTGAGTATCCGCATGGCTAGTTTGGGGGACATCTCACCCCAAATTGTTAAACGCGTCTCTACGGTGCTAGAAAATAAATTGGAGGCCTTGACTAGCTATAAAGTCGAGGTGGGTGGCACGCGTGCGGTGGCCGAAATTTTCAACCGCTTAGGGCAAAAAGCGGCTAAGACCACGCTAGCGCGCATTGAAAACATCGATGCCAAATTAGCCAATGACATTAAAGAGATGATGTTCACCTTTGAAGACATCAGCGGACTTGATAACTTTGCGATTCGTGAAATCCTCAAAGTGGCGGATAAAAAAGACCTCACTTTGGCTCTTAAAACCTCTACAGAAGAACTCAAGACCAAGTTTTTAAGCAACATGAGTAGCCGAGCTAGCGATCAATTCATTGAGGAGATGGCTTACTTGGGTGCTGTCAAAATTAAAGATGTGGAATCCGCCCAGCGCAAAATCATCGAGATTGTGCAATCTCTGGCTGAAAAAGGTGTGATCCAAATGGGCGGAGAGGAAGATACTGTTGAATAATTTAAGCGATGAGAATTTAATTGCCAAAGAAGATCTCTTTAAACACAGCATTAAAAAATATGAGTTCAAATCCATCGCCGATTTTCCTTTAGAAAAACCCCCCGAAAAAGAGGAGTCCGATCAGAGCAACGCGCCCACACCCCCCCCCGGAGCCCCCCACGCGTTCCATCCAGCTAGAAAACGATCTCATCGAGTGCTTGCTCAAAAAAACCGATGAGCTCTCTAGCCAGTTAGCCAAACTCCAAATACAATTTGAAAAGAGTCAGGAGGAAAGCCAAACCCTCTTGCAACAAGCCAGAGAGGATAGTTACAAGATCGGCTTTAGTGAGGGCGAACAAAAGGCAAGGGGCGATCTGAGTGCCAGCATTGATGAAGAAAAAAGGCATCTCTTGCACTCCCTAACTTCAATCGATCAGACCATGCAACAATCCCAGAACCATTTGGAGACTTTGGAGAAAGAATTAAGCGCGATTGCCGTTGAGATTGCTAAGGAAGTTATTGTTAAAGAAGTGGAGCAAAAAAGCCAAGAAGTGGCTTTGGCTTTGGCTAAAGAGCTTTTAAAAAACATCATGGATGCAACTGACATTTGCGTGAAGGTCAATACCCTAGATTACCCCTTTTTATCCCAAAACCTCAAAGATTTACCCAAAATCAAGCTAGAACCCAGCGATGCGATCGCTAAGGGCGGGGTGCTTATCAGCAGTTCTCAAGGCAATATTGATGGGAATTTGATGGCGCGTTACAAAAATTTAAAAGAAAGCGTGCTAGATAATTTAAAGGTTTGATATGGAATGTGTTCTCAAAGATTTAGAAGTCTATGGGCTAGAGAGCGCGCAACTTGAGAAGGTTTGCGTGCTTTTAAGGGAGCGCATTTTGGAGGTGGTTAGCCATAATGGTGGGCATTTGAGTTCTTCTTTGGGGGCGATTGAGATCATTGTGGGCATGCACAATGTCTTTGACAAAGACAAGCACCCCTTTATTTTTGATACCAGCCACCAAGCCTATGCCCATAAACTCCTAACGGGGCGTTTTGAAGCATTTAGCACCCTACGCCAGATTGGGGGGATCAGCGGATTTGTGCGCCCTAGTGAATCGCCCTATGACTATTTCATTGCCGGGCATAGCTCCACGGCAATTTCTGTGGGCGTGGGCGTGGCTAAGGCTTATGCACTCAAGGGTATCGATCATGTGCCCGTGGTGATGGTGGGCGATGGGAGTTTGAGTGCAGGGCTAGCTTATGAAGCCCTAGATGAGCTAGGCGATCGCAAATACCCCTTAGTGATTGTGTTAAACGACAATGAAATGAGCATTGCCAAACCCATAGGGGCGATCAGCAATGCGCTGTCCCATTTGATGGCGCGCCCGCTCTACCAGTCTTTGCGCGAGAAAATCAAAAATATTTTAAAGTCCATGCCTGAGGGGGTGAATTATTTAGCCAACCGCTTTGAGGAGTCTTTTAAGCTCATCACGCCCGGGATTTTATTTGAGGAGTTAGGCATTAGCTACTTGGGACCCGTTGATGGGCATAATTTGGAGGCAATCACCCAAGCCTTCCAAATTGCTAAAGACACCAAAGGACCTTTACTCATCCACGCCCAAACCACCAAGGGCAAGGGCTATCAAATCGCAGAGGGGAAATATGAGAAATGGCATGGCGTAGGGCCCTTTGATCTCAAAACTGGGCAAAGTCTTAAAAGTGCTCCTAAGCCCTTGAGCCCCACACAGGTTTATTCAGACACCCTTTTTGAATTGGCTAGCCAAGATGATAAGATCGTGGGGGTTACAGCGGCTATGCCCGGGGGCACAGGGCTTGGCAAACTCATAGATAGCTACCCCCAGAGGTTTTGGGATGTTGCCATTGCCGAGCAACACGCCGTAACCTCTATGGCGGCTTTAGCTAAAGAGGGTTTTAAACCCTTTGTGAGCATTTATTCCACTTTTTTACAGAGAGCATTTGATCAGATCGTGCATGATGTGGGAATCATGTCCTTGCCTGTAAAATTTGCCATCGATCGCGCTGGGATTGTGGGTGAGGATGGGGAAACCCACCAAGGATTGCTAGACACCGCTTACTTGCGCCCCATCCCCAACATGGTCTTGCTGGCCCCTAGGGATAACGCCACTTTAAAACAGGCGATTTATTTTGCCAACCAATACAATCAAGGTCCATGTGCCTTTAGATATCCTAGAGGATCATTTTTGCTCCCTGATGGGGCGTTTGAGGCTAAACCCTACACCTTAGGCAAGTGTGAGTGGCTTCAAGAGGGGGGTAAAATCTTATTGGTAGGCTATGGGAATGGCGTGGGGCGGGCGTATGCGACTTTGAAGTTATTAGAGGCAGAGGGCTTGGAAGTGGGGTTGTTGGATTTGTGCTTTTTAAAGCCCTTGGATTCAGATTTGCAAAATATTTTGCCCCGTTACTCTAAAATTTATGTCTTTAGTGATTCGTATTTGATGGGGGGTGTTGGGAGCGCGCTATTAGAGTTTTTGGGCGGGGGGGTGTATTTGAAGAGTTTTGAAGTGGGTGATTTGTATGTCTTGCATGGCAATAGTGTTGCGGTGGAGTGTACTTTAAAAATCGATCCAACAACCCTAGCCCAAGAGATTTTAAAGGATAACTCATAGCTTATTTTGCTAAGATTAAATAAAATGCTAGGAGATTTTATGCTCACTCTCAAACAAGCTATGTCTTTATCAGTCTCTGAATTAGACACACTCAAAGCCACGATCGCCCAAAAAGTTGCAGAAAAACCCGAATTAAATGCCTATATCGGCACACCAGATGCCTCCAGCGGTCCGGGCGTACCCATTTTGATCAAGGATAACATCAACGTCAAGGGTTGGGAGATCACTTGCGCGAGCCAGATTTTACAAGGCTATATCGCGCCCTACCATGCGGGGGTCATTGACAAATTGCATGCAAATGGCATGTGTGCCTTTGGGCGTGCCAACATGGACGAATTTGCCATGGGAAGCACCAGCGAGTCAAGTTGTTATGGGGGGGTGAAAAACCCTAGGGATTTAAGCCGTGTGGCTGGGGGGAGCTCGGGGGGGTGTGCTAGTGCGGTAGCGGGCGGGGTTGCCATTGCCGCTTTGGGGAGTGATACGGGGGGGTCCATTCGCCAGCCAGCTAGTTATTGTGGGTGTGTGGGGCTTAAGCCCACTTATGGGCGCGTGAGTCGGTATGGGCTGGTGGCTTATAGTTCAAGTTTAGATCAAATCGGGCCCATTACCCAAAATGTGGAGGATTGTGCGCTTTTATTAGATGCTATTAGTGGGGCAGACAAACGCGACTCGACCAGTGCTCCCCTAGAGAGCACGCTCACTTTTAAAAATTTAGACAAGGATCGCCGCCTTAAAATCGGGGTGCTGAAAGATTATTTGCAAGAAGCCGATGAGTCCATTGCCATTGCTTATTATGACAGCGTGCATTTATTGGAGGAAATGGGGCATGAGACCTTCCACTTTGATTTGCTAGAGAGCAAACACCATGTCGCCACTTACTATGTGATCAGCACCGCTGAGGCCAGTTCTAATCTAGCCCGCTTTGATGGGGTGCGTTATGGGCAGCGCGTTGCTAGCTCTAATCTTAAGGAACTCTATAGCCTGAGTCGCAACACGGGTTTTGGGGAGGAGGTCAAAAGACGGATCATGTTGGGTAATTTTGTGCTGAGTAGTGGCTACTATGATGCCTACTACCTCAAAGCCCAAAAGGTGCGCACTCTCATCGCCCAGCAATACACCCAAATTTTTAAAGAAGTTGATGTGATCTTAGCCCCTGTGGCCCCTAGCGTAGCACCCAAATTTAATGCGCATGCCACACCCTTGCAAATGTATTTGAGCGATATTTACACCGTGGGGGTGAATTTAGCGGGTCTGCCCGCTCTCTCTTTGCCTGTGGCTAAGGACAAAACGGGACTGCCCATTGGCATGCAATTGATTGGGAGGACTTTTGGGGAGCAGGATATTTTAGATGTGGCTTACGGCTTGGAGCAGGAGTTAAATTTGACATTTTAAGATAAGGAGAATCCATGCAAACCATCGGTAGAGCCCTCACTTTTGAGGATGTGTTGTTAATCCCGTGTTATTCAGAGGTCTTGCCCAAAGAGGTCAGCGTGATCTCTAGGCTTAGCAAGCGCATCAGTTTAAATATCCCCTTTGTGAGCGCGGCTATGGACACGGTTACGGAATACCAAAGTGCTATTGCGATGGCAAGGTTAGGGGGGATTGGGATCATCCACAAAAACATGGGGATTGAAGAGCAAGTTCAAGAGGTGTTGAAGGTTAAAAAGAGTGAAAGTGGGGTGATTCACGATCCCATTTATATCCATGCCAAGTCGAGTTTAGCGGAAGCTAAAGCCATTACGGATAATTATAAAATCTCGGGTGTCCCCGTGATTGATAAGGGAGGAAAACTCATTGGCATCTTGACTAATCGTGATCTGCGCTTTGAAAGTGACTTGAGTAAGCGGGTGGAGGAAGTGATGACTAAAACCCCCTTGAAGACTGCCCATGCGGGTGTGAGTCTAGATGAGGCACAAGCCATCATGCACCAACATAAGATTGAAAAACTCCCCTTAGTGGATGAAAACGACATCCTGAAGGGGCTCATCACCATTAAAGATATCCAAAAACGCATTGAATACCCCCAAGCCAACAAAGACCATTTGGGGCGTTTGCGTGTGGGAGCGGCTTTGGGGGCTAACCAACTCGATCGGGCTAGGGCGTTGGTCAAGGCCGGGGTGGATGTCTTGGTTTTGGATAGCGCGCATGGGCATTCGCTCAATATTATCAAAACCCTAGAGGCAATTAAAAAAGAGCTAGACATTGATGTCGTGGTGGGGAATGTGGTGAGCGCGCAAGCCACTAGAGATTTGATCAATGCGGGTGCAGATGCGATTAAGGTAGGGATTGGACCGGGGAGCATTTGCACGACTCGCATTGTGGCTGGGGTGGGGATGCCCCAGATGAGCGCGCTGGATTTTTGCTACCAAGAGGCGCGTAAATACGATATTCCTATTATTGCCGATGGGGGTATTAAATATTCCGGCGATGTGGCTAAGGCTTTGGCAGTGGGGGCATCTTGCGTGATGATTGGGAGCTTGATTGCGGGCACTGAGGAGTCCCCGGGGGATACGCTGATCTATCAAGGTCGGCAGTATAAGAGTTATCGGGGCATGGGGAGCATTGGAGCGATGAGTAAGGGGAGTTCTGATCGCTATTTTCAAGAGGGTTTGGTAGCTGAAAAGCTGGTCCCTGAGGGGATTGAGGGGCGCGTGCCTTATCGGGGTAAGATTGCGGATATTATTTACCAGCTTGTGGGTGGTTTGCGATCCTCAATGGGCTATCTAGGGGCTAAGGACATCCCCACTCTCACTAAAAACGCCCAATTTGTGGAGATCACTGCTGCGGGCTTAAGAGAGTCGCATGTACATGATGTAGATATCACCAAAGAAGCCCCCAATTATCATGGCTAGCTTTAATGCTAAATCAATCTTTTTAAAGTAGAATGCTTTTTTTAACACCAATGCAGAGAGGTTATTTTGGAGTCTTTGGATTACTACGAGATGCTAGGCGTGGAGCGCACCGCCGATAAAGAGAGCATCAAAAAAGCCTATAAAAAATTAGCCCTGAAATACCACCCCGATCGCAACTTGGGCGACAAAGAAGCTGAGGAGAAATTTAAGGAAATCAGCGAGGCTTATAGCGTGCTAGCTGATGATCAAAAACGCCAAATTTACGATCGCTATGGTAAGCAAGGCTTAGAGGGGCGGGGTATGGGCGGGGGCTTTGGCGATTTGGGCGATATTTTTGCGGATTTGTTTGGGGAAGATTCTATTTTCTCCAATGCCTTTGGGTTTGGCAAACGCCAGCCACAATCCAAAATCCCCAAAGACTTGTTGGTACCCCTAGAATTGAGCTTTAAAGAAGCTGTTTTTGGGTGCAAAAAAAATATCAAGCTTGATTTTAAAGCATGGTGTGGGGCATGTCAGGGGAGCGGGGCTAAGGAGGGTAAGACCCAAACTTGTCCGCACTGCCAAGGCAGGGGGCAAAGTTTTATCCAGCAAGGTTTTATGACTTTGGCAAGCACCTGTACGCATTGTCAGGGCAAGGGGCAGGTTGTCAAAGAAAAATGCGGCTCTTGTAAGGGTCAGGGTTTTATAGTCCAAAAGGAGGAGTTTAGCCTAGATGTACCCGAGGGGATTGATGCGCAAAATCGTATCCGCGTGGCTAGGCGGGGCAATGAATACCAACAGGGCATGCGTGGGGATTTGTATTTGGAAGCCGTGGTGGAAGAAGATGAACATTTTGTGCGGCGTGGGAATGATATTTACATTGAAGTGCCCGTATTTTTCACTTCTATCCCATTGGGGAGTAAAATCATGGTGCCCTCGTTAAAAAAAGAACTGGAATTGCAAATCCCACCCAACACCGCCGATCACGCGCCCTTTATCTTCAAAAATGAGGGGGTCAAAGATGTCAATAGTAGTCGGCGTGGGAATTTGATCGCGGTGGTGAAAATTGTTTATCCCCAAAAACTCGATGAGAAGCAAAAAGAACTCCTCATCAAACTCCATGAAAGTTTTGGCTATGAGAGCGAGCCATATAAAAATGTCTTTGAGGTGTGTTATGGCAAGGTCAAACACTGGTTGCAGGACTTGGTGAAGAAGTGATTGAAATCTGAATTGTGCTTGGAGATGACTGTCTTGCTCCATAAGCTGTTTGCCCCCCAAGAGCCCCCTCCATTTAGTCGGCGTAAATCGCTACATTGCGTCTAAAGACTATAGTCGTTTTGGAATCTTGGTTACCATTGTTTTGGGCTTTAAAACGTTAGTGTGGTGGGGCGTGTTGGTGGTCTGCGCACACCAAACCATATCAAATCGCCTAGATATACACGCGGGGCAAGCGGCGGGTGAGCATGGTGATGGATTCGTAATTGATAATGCCTAAAATCTTAGCAACATCGCTAGCTCCCATCGCCCCGCTTTGTGGATCGCCTAGCAAGATCACCTCATCGCCCTCTTGAGTAGGGATATCCCCCACATCAATAAAACACTGATCCATGCACACCCCCCCAATGATAGGCACTTGTTGCCCATGCAAGAGCCCCCAAGCCTTGTTACCTAAAATCTTAGAAAACCCATCCCCATAGCCTAAAGGCAAAACCCCCACTTTTGTAGGTGCTAAACAATAATACCCCTCGCCATAGCCCACTAAACGCCCCGCCTCAATGTTTTTTAAGCTCACAATTTGCGCTTTTAGAGTGATGGCATGTTGTAATTCTAAGCCCTTTTTATTCAGGGCATCTTCTGTGTAAATGGAGGGGTGCAGACCATAGAGGGCTAATCCCGCACGGGCTAAATCTAGGCCGTAATTCTCCATAGACAGAGCGACTGCGCTGTTGGCCATGTGGCGGTATTTAAACTCTAGTCCCAAGACTTTGAGTTGGTTTAAAAAATCCATAAAACGCCCGGCTTGCTCTAGGGCGTAAGTTTTATACAGGGCATCGGCGTTGCTGTGGTGGGTGAAAATGCCTTCCACTTCTAGGCCCTTAAGTTGGGCGATTTTGGCCACTTGTTTAGCATTTTGCTGGGTGGGTAAAAAGCCTAGACGGCTCATGCCTGTATCGATCTTGATATGCACCTTGAGGGTTTGTTTTAAAGATAGGGCGACTTCTGAGAAATGCTGGGCTTGCTTGAGTGAAAAAATTGTTTGGGTGATGCGTTGTTCTACTAGAGTTTGTGCCATGTGATCGGGAGTGAAGCCTAAGATCAAAATGGGAATTTTGCTAAACTCTTGGCGCAACTCCAAAGCTTCATCTAAGGTTGCCACGCCTAGATAAATGGCACCTTGCTCAATAAACACATGGCTAGCCCCTAGCGCACCCGCACCGTAGGCATTGGCCTTCACCACAGCCATTAAGGGCATTTGGCAGGCTTGTTGGATCACTCCAAAATTATGCGCTAGAGCGGCGGTACTGACCTCTACATAACTAGCGCGCGGGGGTTGGTTGGCAAGCATGGGGGTTGTTGGGGCAAGTGTTAAAATAGGCATGCGTTTCGGCCACCACAACTTTATAAAGCAAGAGCAGGGCGATGAGATTGGGGATTGCCATCAGTGCATTAGCAATGTCTGAGAAATTCCACACAAATTCTAGCTTGGTAACCGATCCTACAAAGATAGTGATGAGATAGAGAATGCGGTAGGGGAAAATATAACGCTCCCCAAAGGTAAATTCAATGCTTCTCTCCCCATAATAAGCCCAGCCCACAATGGTTGAATAGGCAAAAAAGATGGTGGAGGCAAAGACAATCCAGCCAGCATGGGGGTAAAAGTAGCGCACACTCTCATAGGTTAGCAAGCTGGCATCGTGAAATTCTTTATACACAGGCGACATCAAAACTAAAAGAGCCGTAGAGGTACAAACCAGCATGGTGATGATCAACGGTTGTAACATGGTGATTAAAGCTTGTTTGACCGGATGTGCGCTTTTAGAAGCGGCTGCCACAATGGCAGCACTCCCCATGCCTGCCTCATTAGAAAAGAGTCCTTTAGAAACCCCAATTTGGATCATGACTAACAAGGTTACCCCCCCGGCTGTGCCCCCTAATATTTGTTTGGGATGCAGGGCATCAGCAAAAATAAGCTTGAAAGCCTGCAAGGCATCTAGAGGGTGGGTGATCACAATATAAAGTGTAGTGAGCACGTATAAAAGCACCATAAAGGGAGCAAAATAGTCGCTAAATTTGCTAATAGACTTGATCCCCCCCATTAAAATCAACCCGGTAATGGCCGTGATCACAATCCCAGAGAACCAAGCAGGCATAGAAGCATGGTGTAAGAGAATCGAAGAGACGGCGTTAGCTTGGGTCATGCTCCCAATGCCAAAGGAGGCCAATAAAGTAAAGAGTGCAAAAATAAAGGCGAGTTTGGGCATGTTCAAGCCGTTTTTGATGTAATACATCGGACCGCCCTTGTGCCCGAATTTGCCCACCTCTCTATATTTTAGGGACAGGACACCCTCAGCATATTTGGTCGCCATGCCCACCAAACCCGTGATCCACATCCAAAAGATACTCCCCGGCCCCCCTGAAACAATGGCAACAGACACGCCAATAATGCTCCCAATCCCCACGGTCGCACCAATAGAGAGCATTAGACTTGAAAACTGTGAAATATCACCCTTAGAGTGCTTGTCTCTGGTGCAAAGCACCTTAAAAGCATGGGGGATTTTAGAAAATTGTAGGCCCTTCAACACAAAAGTGTAAAATAAGCCCGTGCCCACAAGCAAAACTAACAAGGGGGGCCCCAAACCCACGTCTTGAAAATCTCTAACCACGCATTGAGAGAGGCCATGGATAATCCTTAAGTGGTGTAAAAACTAATCTCTAAAAAAAGCCGAGAAGAGCATGGTATCTTGGCTTTTCTCGTTGCAACCTTTTAAAGTCAAATCAGCGATGATTTGCCCGATAGCTGGTGCTAGGGTTACCCCTAACCAGCCTAGTCCGGTGGCATGAATCAAGTTTTTGTATTGTTTGTCATAGCCCAGATAGGGAATATCATTGGGGGTTAGAGGTCTAAACCCGCACCACTCTTTGGGCTCTAGCATTTCAAAGGGCTTAGTGAAAGTGGTGAAATTCTTTTTGATGTTGGCAATTTGAGAAGCCGTAACACTCGAGTCACTGGTGTTGAGCTCTAATTTAGAAGTGATCCGCACATCATGCCGTCTAGGAGTCATCGCCAAGAAGATGTCGGCAAATAAAGAAGAGGTCTTGGGCTTTAAACGCTCCTCCATTCTAAAGGTGATGCTATAGCCCTTGGCACCCATCATCAAAAAGTTATTTTTAGTTTTCTTAAGTAAGTAGGGGTTTGCACCGGTGGCCAAAATGATTGTATCAGCTTGGTATTTGTTGTAGTTTGTCAAAACACTGCTGATTTTAGAGTCCTCAAAATCAAAATCCAACACCTCTTCGTTGTAATAGAAAGTCACGCCCTCTTCTTTCAAGTAGGCTTGCAAACTCTCCATCACTTCCCGAGCATCGACATGGGCATTTTCGCTCAACAACACACTTCCGGCAATGCTATCTTCTTTGGCAACGGGCATGTATTCTAGAGTTTCTTGGGCGTTAAAAACCTGGTAAGTCTTGGGATCGTAGTGTTCCTGGCACAATTTGACCTTTTTTTTGAAATTGTGCTTGAAAGTGTAGATCATCAATAAGCCATCTTCTTTGAGCCAAAAATCCATGCCCTTAGAAAGCATTTCATGGTAAATATCTAGGCTCATCCAACCATAGTGCTCAAACAATGCCATCGTGCGCTTGGCTGCCTTAACATTAGCACTTCTGACAAATTTCCACAGCCATTTGTAGAGTTGGGGGTTTAATCCCCAATGAATATCTAAGGGTGCTTGCCCTTTTAGCATGAGATTCAAGGTGTCTGAGACTACACCGGGGCTAGATAAGGGGGTTTTTTTAAATGCCGAGATGAGCCCAGCATTGCCAAAGGAAGTCCCATTGCTCCCATCACCTTGCTCGATCACGCTCACTTGACGCCCAAGTTTATGCAATGCATAAGCACAACTCAAACCTACAATGCCACCGCCAATCACCACGACATCTTTTTGCATGCACTCTCCCTATTTTTGTGCGATAGCTTCAATCTCCACCAAACCATCTTTGGGGAGTTTGGCGACTTGATAGGTTGCCCGAGCCGGGTAGGGCTCTTTAAAATAGCTCCCGTAAATCTCATTCACCACGCTAAAATGATCCAAATTCTTAAGTAAAATGGTGGTTTTCACAATGGCATGCATGCCCAAACCTGCCTCTTGCAAAATGGCTTTGATATTTTCCATCGCTTGCTTGGTTTGGGCTTGGATGTCCTCTCCTGCAAATTCTCCATTTTGTGGGTTAATGCCTAATTGCCCGGATACAAAAACCAAATGGTGGCTCTCAATAGCTTGGGAGTAGGGGCCAATCGCCTTAGGGGCGCGCTCTGAATGGATTGCTTTCATGTATGCTCCTTAAAGATAAAAAGTCCCATTATAGCATTAAATAAATAACAGCTATTTGATCTCAACATGGACGGGTTTGCCAATGTGCTCAGTGATCGGGGCGATTTGCGCATCGGCCTGTTCGCGATTGGCATACGGACCAATCAAGTAACGCTTTTGCCCGTTGATCTCTTGGACTTGGTGGGGGTATTGCTTGATGGTTTCCAAAAAGTGCGGGTTGGGGGCTTTGCTAAACACGCCCACTTGCAAGTAAATGCCTTTGGGGATCGCCGCCGGTGCAGGGGGGGCTTTGGGGGCAGGATTTTGGGGGGGTAGGCGTTGGGGCTTTAGCTACGCTTTTAGGGAGCTCTTTAGGTTTGGAGACGGGGTGTTCTTGGGAAACTTGTTTGCTCGGCGGGGTGGCGTGTGCTACTTGGGCTTTGTGGGGGCTCTGGGGGCTTTGTGGGGGCTTTTTTCTC
>NZ_QXQP01000049.1 GCF_003660265.1 Helicobacter mehlei | reverse complement strand
CCGTTCTTACAAACCTATAAAACCGCATAAAATCCTATAAAATTATATCAACAAAAAATTTTTAGCGGTTTCTGTTGCATTCCTGTTTCCACCATGCTGGTTGCTAGGCGATTTGTTGCCAAGTCGCCAAGCATTGCCGTCATGTCCGCAGGCGTAAATTCAGTGGGAACTCCACTTACTAAATGCTTCACTAGATTAATGCTAGCGTTAAAATCTCTATCAATCACCACACCACACGCCCCACATTGATACACTCTATCGTTTAGACTTAAATCCTTTTTGATACTCCCACAGCCAGAGCAAGTTTTAGAGCTTGGGTAAAAGGTATGTGCTCGTAAAATCTCCCGCCCATAGTATTTCGCCTTGTAGTCTAAAAGTGTATTAAAGGTGGATATGCTGACATCGCTAAGGGCTTTAGCTAGCCTAGAGTTTTTCAGCATATTCTTAACCTTTAAACTCTCTAAGCAAAGGACTTTAGCGTGCCGCACTAGGGCTGTGCTGAGCTTGTGTAAAAAGTCCTTACGGGTGTTGGTTATACGGGTGTGTAATCGATTCAGGCGCAAAACAGCCTTAAGATAATTGTTAGACTTCTTGGTGCGATCGCCCTTGGTTTTCGGGTGTTGCTTTTTGTCAAGTTGCCTTGCAAGTCTTTTAAGCCGCCTTGTCAGTCTATTTAGTGGCTTAGGTGCTTGGACTTGTAAGCCATTAGATAGACTAGCAAAGGCTTTAATCCCGGTATCTACGCCTAGCGTGTGGTTATTCTTTATGGGCAACTGCGTGCGGTTAAACTCCTCTTGTGTGGTGTCTATTTGGATTGAAACATAAAATTTGTCGCCTCTTTGTGTGATGGTCGCCCCGTTGATTTTGCCTTGCAAGCGTAGTTTTTCAGTCATTTTGATTTTAGGCAAGTTAGGAATTTTTAGATAGTCTTTTTTATCGCCTTGAATAACTTTAATTTGGTCGCCGCCGATGTAAAAACTCCCTTGATATTCTCTTTTCTTTTTAAATTTTGGGTAACTGACCTTGCCAAGCTTTAGGTCTTTAAAGAATTTTTGAAAGGCTAGGTTTAAGTGTGTAAAGGGCTGAGCTGTGGCGTATTTTGACACTTCATAGACAAAAGGAAATTTCTCTTTTTTAAGAGCATTAAACTCTTTCTTTAGGGCAAAGTGGTTAGATTTAATGCCGTTTTTGTAGCTTTCTCTCCATTTAGCCAGCCCCCAATTATAGGCCAACCTAGCGCACCCAAAGGCTTTTTTAAAATGGGTTTGTGCCTTGTTATTGGGGGTTAATTCAATTTTGTGGGACAAAAGCATCGCTTTTGCTATCATTGCTTTCTACCACTGCCTGCATTTGTTCTAAAAGTTGTTTGTTTTTCTTTGAGCGTGCTCCATAAAGTCTAGCTGAGAATACGGTGATGATCTCTAACACATCTTTGGCTAGCTCTTCCTCGAAGCGGACATTTTCACCGCCTTGATTGATGATGATCACCTCCACACTTTTAGCCTCACAAATGGCAAACACTAGCTCTGCTCCAAAACGCAATAAGCGGTCTTTATGGGTCAAAACAAGCCTTTTGACTTGGCTTTCTAGGATAAGGTTAAGAAGTTTGGTTAAGCCTTTTTTATAGTAATTCATTCCCGAGCCTAAGTCTTGGATCACTTCGTAATTAAAGCCTAACTTAGAACAATACAGCTCTAAAACCTGCACTTGGCGGATCAAATCCTCTTTTTGGTCGGCACTAGAAACACGGGCATAAGCGATGGTTTTGCGGTTATCGTTATGAAAAACGATATTCTTGTTAATATTTTTAAGGCTCTCTAGCTTGTATCTACGCTCACCCCCCTTTGTGTAATTGTCGGGTTTTAGTAAGCCTTTTTTCTCCCAATTTCTTAAAGTTTGGATGCTGACACCTAAAACCTTACTCGCTTGTCCTATGGATAGTAAATTATTCATGCCAACATAGTAGCACCTAGAAACTTAAAATCATATAAAAAATTTATAGAGAATTATAGGATATTATAGAATTTATCTTGCTGTTTCTAGCCC
>NZ_QXQP01000048.1 GCF_003660265.1 Helicobacter mehlei | reverse complement strand
CCTAAGCCCCCGGCCTAGTGCCAACTTAGATGCGCCACCACAAACCGCCAAGACAGATTCTACCACAAGCCCCCTTAACTTAGAGGCGATTCCAGCAAAAGCTAGGGAGCTTTACACCACCGCCAAAGAGCAAGAGCAGGGCTTTAAGCAACTCTTAGAGGGATTAAGCCAGCCTAGTAGCACATTAGAGGCGGGGAATTTGCTCAAGAGTGTGGGGAGCATTGAGAGCAAGTTAGAACGCAAGCAGGGCCGCATAGAAAGCGTGAATGACTTGTTAAGGGGGGCCATTATTGCCAAAGATAGAGAAGTGCTAGATGAGCAGTTAGCCCAAATTGCCATCAAGCTAAGAGAGGCGCAAATCCCCCACACAATCGAGTATAAAGAAAATCGGGGCAGTGGCTATGAGGGGATTCATATCCACTTCAAGCACAACAATATCCCCGCTGAAATCCAAGTCCATACACCCAAGAATTGGGCGGTTAAAAAGAAGCAAGATGAAAAGTACCATATTATCAGAGAGGAAGAGATTAACCCCACGCTAAGCAAGGAGGAATTAGCCCAGCTCAAACAAGAAAGTAAGGCTTTAGGTCAAGATTCAGACCTTGATATTAAGCTTTTAACATCGTTTGAAGTGATCTCTACTGAATCCACTTCGGCAAAGTCGCTAAACCGCCTAAACGCCGACACAGATTCAAACTTAACCCACATCTTGCGTTTAAAGTCAAATTCAAAAACCCCTTCTTCACCGGGCGCAGAGATAGCGTATAAACGCCCCGACTCGGTGTTAAACCAAAAAGAAGAGATTTTAACCGGTGGTAAGGGGATAGATTCAGGCATACAAACTCCTTTACCCAATCCTACCAAACCCCCGCTTAACAATCAAACCCCCCTATTGCCCTATAAGAGCACTTATGAGGTGGTGCAAAGGGCTAAAGAACAAGGCCTTAGCCCCGCGCAGACTAAAGTGTTGGTGCAAGAAAACAAAGAGCGCATCGCGGGGTTATTGCCTTATAAAAGAGAAGTGGATATTAAGGGCGTGATTTTTAAAGAAGACATTAAAAGCACGATGCAAATCCTCCAAGAAGGCAGGCAAGCGTATTTAAACCACGCCCAAATTTTACAAGCCTTAAACAAGGCCAAAGAGCTTAAAAGCACAGCCCCAAGCGCATATGAATTAACCCGACACAAACAAAGCAGATTAGCCCAGTTGCAGGATGGGGCATTAGAAGAGGAGTGGCTAACAACTTTTAATCTTAAAAGCCTTGATGCGCCCTTTATTCCTAGTTTTAGCCCCCAAGTGCAAGAAGCTTTAGAGCCTATACTCAAAGGGGAGCCAATCAAACTCACTAGGGGGAGCTTGGTTAAATTAGAAAAACGCCAAAGAGAAGAGTTTTTGCCCTTGATTAAGCCGACTTTAGAGCAAAGCGATATGATTTTAAGGGACAAAGAAAATGCGTTAATCTTTGTTAAAGATATGGGTAAAAAATATTATTTTACCAGCGTAGCCCGTTCCAATGATGGATCTTGGACGATCCGCACCAATTCCTATAAAACTTTAAATAGGCTGAAGAATATTGTTAGTGATTTAGGGGAAGTGTTATACATTGATGAGAAAGCCCCAAATATACTCGCTGAGACTTTTAAGGCTAAAACGTTTTCTAACCAACTCACCGATGATTCTAGCGCAATAGGGCTTAAGGGGCAAATTAAACCCAACCCCGCTTTTGGGGAGAATTTTAAAGAATTTGCGCTTAAGGGGAAAGAAGCAGTGGCCAAACTCTTGCAAGAGAAACGCGGGCAAGTAGCCGGGGCGTTTTACCGCCCAGACTTAGGCGAGAGTGGGGGGTATATTGATCTAGTGTGGGGGAATTATGAGCTAAAGGCCAGCCCGGGAGCTAAAAAGCCTAAGAGTTACGGGCTATCTAAAATCCTTGAGAAACACGCGAGTGACTTTGAGAGCTTTAGGGGGGCTAATATAGAGGAGAAGTTGGCCAATGGGCTAGAGTATCTGATTAAAAATGGAGAATCTAAAACAAGTCCCACAGGTATTAAAACCATCGTTATACCGACAAAAGAGGGGGAGTTTAGGGTAGGCTTATCTAAGGGGTGGTTTGGCAAAGGGAATAATACATGGGTCATCACGGCTTACGAACATAAGAACCCCCCTGTAGAGACTTTCGGCCAATCTACAAGCTCCAAAGAAGTGTCTAAAGAGTCTGGGCATGGGCATCTTGCCCAAAAGGGAGAAGAACATTCTACCACAACCCCCCTTAAAGCCCAAACCCCCAAGAGCGCAGAAGAGCTAATAGAGTCTTTAGCTGTGGATAACGCAACGGCTAAAAAGTATAATATG
>NZ_QXQP01000047.1 GCF_003660265.1 Helicobacter mehlei | reverse complement strand
CTTTTAAAGATGGTGCGCAACAATTTAGAGAATGCCAAGGGCAATCCAGTTATTATCGCGGCCGCTGAAAAGGTGGCTAGGATGTTCAGCGATTTAAAATCTTACTAAGTCAGTCCAAAAATCCGGGACCATAGCTTAAATTGAAATTAAATAATAATTCCTTGCCAAAGTGAGCTTGCAAACAAGACTTGGTAAAGACACTCTTTATCTTCAAGAAAGACTTGCCAAGAATTCACCAAAATATCAAAAATATCAAACGCCGACACCTCCAAAGCCCAATTCAGTGGCACAGACAATTTCCACATTCTCTCTGCCCACAAATGGGCTGATCACTCTTTTTGCATTCATAGGCATGCGCTCTAAATTAAGCTCACCGCCAAAGATTTACCCCCACTATAGCACAAAGAGAGCTTTTAACGTAGCGTTTATAACGCAATTTTGGGATTTGAGATTGTTTAAAATGTGTTTTTTGAGTTGGTGCAAGCGTGCCACTTTAAGTAGAATATCCCCCAATGAACCCACTCTAAACAAAATAACAAATTTTCATTAGGATTTGCAAATCCGCAATTTATACATTCTGCAACCATGTTATTTTCGGCAATACTAGCATAAAGAACTCAGCGCGAGGTGGTTTTTAGACTTTTATTTGGCTTAAGACTTAAGGAAATATTTCTTAATAACAAAAACACATATACTTGGAGATAACAAAAGTGAGACTCGTTGCGTGCCTGGTGTCTGGATCGATCACAATCACAAAGGCTCATGCAATCTTGCAAAAACAACCAAGTTATTGCCACAAAGAGAGGCAAAGATTGCCAAATTTACTAACCTACGCCACAAAGCCCCTAGATCAACTACGGGGATGCTGGCCTAGTGAGCAAGTCTTGATAAGGCCAAAATCCCGCAAACAACCGAACTATTTATTTGAAAAAATAATTAGATTGCCACGCAGATAACTCCTCCAAGCGTTTGCTGATATTTTTTATCACCGCATTGGCAACACTTTTATCCGCTGTAGCAATCACCTCTCGATAAAACTCTTTGCGTTGTTTGGGATTCATTTTTTCAGCCCGTTTGTAAATTTCCATAGCATAATCGGGTTTTTCTTCGGGAGCAACTTTGCCAGCCAATTTGATGAGGTCCGCATTACTTGTGTTTTGATACGAAACTTCTCTTGCTGACAAGGCAACACATAAACTCGCTAAAACCAAAGCAGAAATCCCTAATCTAAAAGACCACATGTTAATCCTCCGTAAAAAAAATAAAAATACCGCGTCATTTTATTCATATTTATAAACCTTACGTAAATGTGCCAAAACAGATGTTTTAAAATCCCCAAATTTTGTGAAAAATCGTTAATTCAAGGTTTAGCTGAACTGCCCTTGAAGCCAACAATACAAACAGTAAACCTAGGCAAGACCACAATAGATCCAAGAGAACAGAGAGCGAACACACCACAAGACAAGAGAAATCTTGAAAATATTCGCGAAGCAAAAAAGCTTGTGTAAAAATGTGTTTTGAATTTTTGCAAACCTCTATAACTGCTCCATAACTCTTTTCATCCAAAAAATAATGTTTTCCATCTATCCATCTCTTGCTCTATAACCCCTTAAAAGCGTGAATCTTAAAAATCTCTCTAAGATTGTTGAGAGACTTTAACAAAATATCAGAGTTGCTAACTTTTGGATACTCTACCCCCGTGTTAGAGAAAGCTTGGTGCTTTTTTGTAGTTTTAATGGTCGAACCGCGGAAGCCCGGTATTTGTGTATTAGATTGTCGTGTCTTGTCTAAAAACGCCTGAGGCATACGAGTATTAGAACCCTCCACCTATAATATACGGCTTTTCTACGCGCTCAAGGGGAGTGATGAAAAAGCTACACAGTGCTTGGTAAAAGCGTGCCAACAAGTTTTTGTTTAGCGGGTCATATTTTCCGCTTTAATGTGGGTTACTCCAAAAACCAAAAACCACTCCCCATCCCCCAAATGCATTTAAATCGATTTTAGGACCATTCTAGCATATATGGCATAACGCTTTTGTCAAAAACCAATACTGGCTATCCAAGGGAGAGGGACAGATGCGCTTTACAATTTTTTGGGTTTATCGTGCTGAAGCAATCTTTGGTTTGTGTAAGTCATTATTGGTTTGAGGCTTGGGGGCATTTATTGTAGTCTATGATGTGGTCTTTGTTTCCCAGTGGGTATTTCTCAATGCTCGGGATTTGGAGCTACTCAAAAAAACACGACTACGGGAAGATGTCTGCCGATTTTTCTTCCCTGTGTCCGCGTGCTCGATCTCTACAAATTCTTGCAACAACTCTTTTTGTCCCATAGCAAGCCTTTAACCAAAGATAAAAGGGTG
>NZ_QXQP01000046.1 GCF_003660265.1 Helicobacter mehlei | reverse complement strand
AGTTTGCCCAACTAGAGTGGTGTAAGATTGATGACAAGCTTTGCATTACCCCCCTCTAGCCCCCTATGGTGGGCACTTGGCAAAAGGGCATTTTGCAAATTCAGATGCTAGCGTGGGGTTTCCCTTTAAGGCGGGGTTCTTTTGGGGTGTTTTCTTCTCTATTCCCACTCTATTTCTTTTAAGTGGTAGTATTCCACAAAGGCATTAAAGTTTTCCTGTGCGCGCTGTTCGGCTGGGTTTAAGGGTTTGAGCGCGGTGTTAAAAAAGATGTCTTCTAGGGCATAGTGCCTATAACCCCTTCTACCCCAATCATATACCGGCGCGCGGGTAAAACTCTTGGCCTGCCCTAATGGGCGCATATGTGTTGCCGCGCCTAATAGTGTGATCTCAAAACACCCCCAATATTCTTTTAAATACGCATTATAAGCCTCTTTGAGGGCGTATTCAGTGGCTAAGGACACGCCCGTAGGGTTCTCCCTAATGGCCTCATATCTTAAAACCTCCCCACTCTTGGGGGGTAATTTAGCCCCCTCTTTGAGGGCGCGGTGCAAGATCACGCGCTCTATTTTGGTGCTCTTTTGTGTCCCCTCTGCGCGCTGAATTTCTTTAAGCACCCCCTGATCATCAAAAACATAGGTCATATCAATGGGGATATGCCCCCACCCTCCTGATCCGCCCCCCGCGGTGTTCCAATTCCCCCTATAAACCGCCCTGTATTCCCTTTTTTGCACCCTAATTAACCCATTGAGGGGGAACTGACTAGGGGGCAATTTGAGCGCATCTGGGTAGGGCATATGTTCAAAAAGGGGCAATCTCTCTCCCTTGGCATAGTACCCCATCTTGTGCAAAAAGTCATAACTATTAATTTGGTCGATTCTAGGGTGGATGTCTTTGTCCATATGCTCGTTAAAAAGCCTTTGGATCACCTGCGTATCAAAAGCCCCGAAGTGCTCTTGAGTGAGATTGGCAAACCCCTTTTTGATCTGCTCCATACGCTTATCCAAGTTGCGCCTGTAGCCCTCTAGGGTCTTTTGGGTATCCTCTTTAAAGCGCGCCTTGGGGAAGGGCAACTTTAGGGGGCTATAATGGGCATTGCCGGGCAAATGCCGATGAGAACGGGTGTTGATCTGCTCGGCCTGCATGTTTTCCTTATAAACCCCATTAATGCCTTTCATCGGGTTATAAGCCTCTAGCCCGGCCTTATGGCCCAAACTCCCGGGGGTTTCCCCCTTGTAAATATGCCCCTCTGGGAAGATCGCATAAGGGTGGTAAATCAAAGCCTGCACAAGGCTAGGCACCTCTTCATTTAGCCCTTTGAGTACCGCTGTGGCTTGTTTGAGGCTGTTGGTGGTGGCATCAAAAAAGCTCTGGGTGTCCTCTTTCATGGTGTCTAAAACACTCCTGGCCACCACCATTGCCATTTGCGCGATCGCTAAGGCCACGCTAGCGCCCCCGGTGAAGACTGCTAAAGCTATGCCAACAATCATCTCCACCAAAGAGGCGATAAATTCCCCCAACTTCTCGGGCTTGAAAATATCGCTAAAGACTTGAAAATGCGCATTAGCCTCGTGCTGGGCATAGGCGTAAGCCTGCGCGCTGATGATCTGCGGGCTAATATCAAGCTGGTGTTCTTGCACAATGGCGTTATAGGACTTGATTTTATCAGCCTCCTTGTCGTGCAAAAAGGCTAAATAGTCCGGGCTCTTGCGCGACCACACTAGAGGCATCTTAGGCCTTTAGGGGGCTTTTGTAGGCGATCTGCATGATCTCTTGAGGGTCCTTGGACTGCTCAATCTGGGTGCGCAACTTATGGCGGTTGCCTAGCAACACCGCTAGAGTCCCCATATAATCTGCGTGCTTTTTAAGGATTTTGCCCGCTAATGCCTCCTTACTCTCCCCCCGTGCGGCCGCTAGCTTGTCTAAAAAAGGGGTCTGCCCCCCTTGTTGTAAGCTTAGTGCCTCCTGCCTTTGCATCTCAAAAGTCAAAATTTCTTCAAGGGGGATGTATTCATTCTGCACTTCTAACATCTCCGCCTCGAAGTCCTCATCAATAAAAGAGATTTGCCGTTGTTTGATCTGCTCTAGGCTTAGGGGCTGTAATTCCCCCTCTTTGAGGGCTAACCCCACCGAATACATCTGCTCTTCGCCTAGGGGCAAGACTCGGATATCTAGCTGATCAGCATTGTATTCGGGCAAAGTATCGCCCCTAAAAATATCCCTAATGGTGTTGTTCTCAATGAGGGCATAAATGCGGCTAGGATCACAAGTGCCTTTGTTGATCAAGGGGGTTTGTGTGGGGGGTTGTTCTTGGGGGGTGCTTGGGGGCGTGGCTAAAGTGGTTTGCGCGCTGTATTGCCCCTTATCTGTTTGCACACTCTTAGGGGGCTCTAAAAGCGCGCTGGGGGCTTGTGCTTTTGCCTCTTGCTCTAAGGGCGTTTCTTCTGGTATTTGGTTGTCCTCTTGGGGGTTGCCCGCGCGCGCGATCATCTCCTCTGTAAAACTCTCAAGCTGGGCCTCTTCTTTAGGGCTTAAATCTGTTGGCATGCATTCTCCTTTGGCATTTTGGGGCATTCTAGCATTTAAGCGGTGTGGGGGATAGGGTTAAACCCTTCGGGTTTAATGAGCAAAAGCTTTAGCTTTTGCAAAACGCTTTAGCGTTTTAATGGTCAAGCTCGCCAAACCAATATGAAAGGCTAGCAATGCGCTAGCATTGCAAAAGCCAAAGGCTTTTAATCGTTATGCTTGCCAAACAAATACCAAAGGGCTAGAACACGCTAGCATTTTAATCCT
>NZ_QXQP01000045.1 GCF_003660265.1 Helicobacter mehlei | reverse complement strand
CCCCCCCGCTACAATAGGGCGGATCGATACACACACAATCTATACAAGCATTAGGCAAGCCCTGCATAAAGCCTAACGCATCGGCGTGAAAGACTTGGTTAAGATAGGGGGTTAGCATGGGGGGTCCTCCTTAAAGATCGCTTTTTATCGGCAACTTTCTTTTTAAGCCAAGGTTTAGTAGAATATGCCCACTATAACCCTCGCCTTAGAGTTCGGTCTAGGGCCGTATCCCTTTGAGGAAGGCGTTCGGAGGGTCGTAGGTTTGGCCACTTCTTTAGATTTCCCCGACTTTTCCACATTGTTACAAACCTTAGCTTGTTTTGTGCTGTTAGGACTTCCTCCACCACCACATAATGCCCGTTAATCTGTTTTTTGTATTTAATCTTTTTGCCCTCCACTTCCCTAACATCTGCATTCTTAACGATATTAGGATAATAACTAATATCATCTAGGGTCAAAGGTATTTGGTTGCGCGACATCTCAATCTTAGGGTCGCTATGCCTACTCAAAGCGTGTGCTACATGTTGTGCGTCTATCTCCCTAGCTAGCGCGTAATTGCCATTAAACTTAAATTCTTTGGCCAATTGTTCTAGCTCTTCCCCCTGCACTTTGGCGATCACGGCCTTATTTTTAGGGTTAGGGTTAGCTAAATCCCATCCCTCAATATGGCTTTTGATCTCTTGGGGGCTTAAGTCCTCTGCTAGCGTGCTCTTAGTGGGTAGAGTGCTTTTATTGATGGGCGGTTTTTTAGCCCCTGCAACACTGGACTTGGGGTTGTCCTCCTGCTTGATCTCAATCTTGCCCTTAATCCTACCAACACTACGATTCTGTGCCCTCTGCAAAATTTGCATCTCTGGGCTGTTGGCTAAGCTTTGGCTGGCTTGCGCGCTCTTTTTCTCCAATTGGGGCAACAAAGAGGCCACGCGCATTACAGAAGTTGTTGGGTTTTCTGTGCTGGTGATGAGCTCTTTGGCAAAGTCATAGACATTGACATCAGCTAGCTTCTTAGAAGACACGCCCTCAAAGCTTAGACGGGGCCTAGAGGCTTCTACGAACTTATTGGGCAATTCTTTTAAAAAGTCATAAAGACTCTCTGTTGCCCCCTTTAAACGGGCAAAACGCGCAAAACCTGCCCCTAGAATTTCAGCCAACATATCCTCATAAACATAAGGATTAAGACTGACTAATGCATTGGTGCCATCTTTGTGCGTGCTGGTTAAAAGCGTTTGTAACCGCTCTAAGATATGGGTAAAATTATCCACACGATTACCGCTTTTAAGGGCTGTAGCGCTAGCTTGCAAGGCGGGTGTGAGATAGGGGGCAAGATTGAGGCTAGGGAAACGCCCATCACGCATTAAGAGATAAAAACTAGGGGCGTTGTGGCTAAACATCTCTTTGAGGGTTTTAAACTCTGCGGGGTCTAATGTCTTTTGGGCATAATTAAGGGCCTCTGCTAGGTTTAATGTGGGCGTGTTGCGCGCCACATGGGCTAAGAGGGCTAAGCTAGGTTCTTCCACGCTGGGGCTTGCACTGCCCCTATCTAATATCTTGGCCAAACGATTGGTCAGAGTGGCCGCGCTGGTGTGCTCAACTCTCAAAATAGGGTCTAAATTCTGGGGCGTGATATAGGCATCATACTTGCCCAAAGCACTCACTAGCATATCCCCTATGCTATCAATGCGCTTTTCATTGCTCGCGGCGGCCAAGTTAATGATTTCTTGCTTATCTAAGCCCTCTTTGGGCGTGCGCATTAAGAGTTCATCGCTTTTAAGTGTGGTGTTGTAATGCTCTAAAACAGCCCTCTCATACGCCTCTCTGCTTTGTGGGCTAAATTCTTGCATCCCCTTAGCCCTGTGGTTACCCGCTATGACTTGCCCATCGCTTAAAATAATGGGGAGATCATCAAAACCGCCTCTATTAAACACCATCGTGGGCTTAAAATCTTTAGCGATTTCCTCTATGCGTTGGGGGTTGGTCTGTGTGCGGGTCTGTGTGCCCACACCGGCGGCTAGATTGGGTTTAACATCCTTTGTTTTGACAATGACAAAATCTAGCGGGTAAATGCGCGCATCATCTAGGCTAACAGAACTGCTATAACCCTTTAGCTTGGTCACGGGGATATCTTCCCCTATTTCTAGGTTTATATCATTCTGTTTCCCCCCTGCGCTGGCTTGCTTTTGCTCTTGGGCTTGTTGGTAGTCTTTGGCCACCTGTGCGCGGCGTTCTTGCTCTTGAGCCTCTCTTTGGGCTTGCTTTTGCGCCTCTAGCCTTTGGGCTTGTGCCTTAGCCTCTTCTCTAGCTTGGCGGGCTTGCACTGCCTGCTGGTGGATATTTAAGGGGCTTGTTGGGGGGGTTGTGGTATTTTGGGGTAACTGGTTTGTAGGAGTTGTGATGTTCCCTTTGCCTGAAGATAAATTATTCCCCTTGCCACCTGAAAAATTAGCGTTCTCACGCAACACAGAATCGGGGCGGTTATATGCCGTATCCCCCTCTGAAAAAACGCGGTTTGAATTTGACTTCTCTAAAGGCTCTTGGGTGGGTTTCCCCTCTGTGGGCGATTTTCTCACTAAGACAGATTTTTCCGAACTTTGGGCACTATCAGATTTAACCATGTATGAAGTGAAGTCGCTTATATCTAAATCTAAATCTTGAGCGATTTGGCGGCTTTGTTCTTTTAGGGCTAGCATTTCTTCATCTGTTAGCTTTGCCAATTCTTGGGGGTCTCGCATAATATGATAGATCGGGTCTAACTCTTTTTTAGTCCCCCAACTGCTGTTAGTGTGTAGCTGGACCTCG
>NZ_QXQP01000044.1 GCF_003660265.1 Helicobacter mehlei | reverse complement strand
TTATATTTTTTAGCCTGCTTTCTAGCATCCTTACATGCTATGGACGATCGCAAAGCGATGGAACAGGTCAAACAGTGGTTGCGTGATTTTGTGCCCAAAGAGGTGAGCCAAGATGCCAATAGTTACTATGTGATTACCCCCCAAGCAGAATGGAGCGTGGAGAACAAAACCCCCATTGAGTTTAAGGGCGAAAAATACACCTTTCTTTATGCCAAAGCTAAATTTTATGCCAATAACGAAGCCACTAACAATGCGTGGATGTGCTCGGGTGTGTTGTATCAAGGCAAACTTTACAAGGGTTTTTGTTTGGAGGGTTTTAATGGTGTTTTATTTGCCCAAGTTGTGGAGCATAACCAAGAACCCTATTTAGTGTTAGTGCTTGGAGGAGGTTTTGATTATTATAAGCGGCCCACATTGCCCATTTTGGTGTTTAGAATCATCGATCGCACCTTTTACCTAGACTACTACGGCGCACAGAATGCTGATACGCGAATCGATCGCTATTGCCTTTCCCAAGACGACCCAGAGGGCGCGCATAAAATTGCGATGGGTGAGCTCAACAATAGCCTTTTAGTCCAATTACAAATGCGCTCTAAAGATCGCCTCTGTGGTGTTAAAAATCCTCCTCTACAGCCTCCTATGGATATTGTAATGGGCAATCGCTCCTACCGCTTGATCCAAATAGCCCCCTATTTTTACTTGAATCACACCCCTCTAGCAGGTTGCGACTATATCCAGATTCCAGGTCTTGGATACAACGCTCTATGCCATGGCGCACAGGTGCAAACTAAATTCACCCATAAGGGGCGGTTTTTGACCCTAGAGAGTTATTGGCAACACAAACCCACCTCTAAACCTTTTACTAAGGCTTATAAAGGTTTCATCACTTTAAAAGAAATCGATGGGACTTTGTATTTATACCAGTATAGCCAACAAGTTTTCCAAGTGGAGACTAAGAGCACTTTTAAAGAACTCGTGGGCACGGATATTTTTTATAGACAACCCAGAGACGATCCAAATGCCAAAAATTTAATCAAATGGGATCAGGTAAGCATTCCTAAACTCTCCAAACTTGAAACCGAGTGCCGTTTCCGTGGGCTGTGTGAGCGTAGATGAAAAAGATATTGGGGCTTTTGATCGGTGTGCTTATTTTGCATGGGGCTAGTAACCCATTTGCCACAACGCAAGCACAAGCCTTAGGGGCGATCCAACAATGGCTGGCAGATTTTATGCAAGCCAAGCAATACCAGCGTTTCTTTTTATACCCCCCCACAAGCGATCTGCCCTCTAGCCTAGATGATTACCCAACATACGGCACCTCGTGCCCAAAGGATCAACCCCATTGCCACAAGATCACCACTCTTCTTTTGAGTGCCTATGGCGAGTTTTACAAAGATTATCGGGTGCAAGCTAAGGGCATGTGTTTGGGCATCATCAAGCCAAGTAGCGCGCTTGAAAAGGGTTTTTGTTTGAAAGATTTCACAGAACCTAGATTTGAGGACACCCCCAAACAAGGTATTAGGCTCATCAAACTAGCCATGTTGCGCTTTATCCCCCCCACGCTCACTTCTCAAGCCCAACATAAGCCCGTTGTGCTCGAATTTAGGATCGTTAGTGAAGAGAGGTTTTATTTATACCGATTCAGAGAATTTAAAGGTTGGTGGCGCTCTGACTATTATGATTTTTACGATCAATTAAGAGATGACCCCAAAGACCCCTACAAATACCCCCTAGAGGCTGTTACAAACCAACTCTTGGAACATTTCAAGACCATGCCCCGTATTTTTGCCTTTAAGGGAGAAGCGTTGCAAAACTCCATAGACTATCTTGAGGGCACGCCCTATACCCTTGTGCGCAGCACCCCCAAGCCCCATTCAAAACTTGGCGATCTGGTGTGCTTAAGCATTTTGCACCAGCAACAAATTATCGGGCGCAGTCTGTGTTTAGAGGGTTACCAGCAAGGCGGATTTGCCCATCAAGGGGATTTGCTTAAGCTGGAGTTTAGCCGTCAATATTCCAACATTCTCCAAAAACTCACCATCACCCTTAAATTACAAAAGGGTCAATTTTGGTTAGATAGACTAAGCGGGCAAACGCTACGCACAGATACCCAAACGGGAGTTTCTGAACTCCTAGAATCCCCTCTTTTTTATGACCAAAACCAAGAGGATTTTAAGCACAGAGCCCCCATAAGTTTTAAAAAATTCACCCAAATGTGGCAAAAAAATCAGCCAAGATGATGTAAAATCAGAATGGGTATTTTTATTAAGGATCAGAGATGAAAAAATTAGCTTTTGCTTGGGCTTTTTTAGGACTCTTGGGTCTGAGTGCCAAGCCCTACTACACCACTTACAGCCAAGATATTGAGATAGAGGGGCAAAGATACACCCTAGTTAGCCAGACTAGCCGTGAGACACCTCAGGGCAAACCCACAACCACTTGCTTAAAAATTGAGCGCAATGGGCAGGTTTTGCACGCGCAGTTTTGTATGGAGGCAGTGGGCAAGGCTGACTTCGCTTACAAGAAAAACTATGTTACCCTAGAGTTTTCAGGCACTCTATCCGAACAGGTGAATCGCGAACTTTATCTCACCTTCAAGGTTGTCAATGGTGTTTTTTATTTGCACCAATATAGCCAACAAAACTACATCTACGATGCACAAGGGGTTAAAAAGATTCTCAAAACCCAGATCATTTACCGCCAAAACAGAGATGATCCCCATGGGGAAAACCCTATCACCCTAAACTCTTTGGATGGTGCTTACCAAGATAAGTTGTTTGCCCAATGCAAAGAGCGCGGGTATTGTATGTAGCATGAGGTGGGTTTTTATATGCCTCTTGGGGTTGGTTTG
>NZ_QXQP01000043.1 GCF_003660265.1 Helicobacter mehlei | reverse complement strand
CCACTTCTCAAGCTCTATGACTTGCCAATGATCCAACGCATGGTAGTTGCTCGGGTTTGATAGACTAATAGCGAATTTACTCATGGTGCTCCTTGACTTTCATCTTGTGCGGTCTTATCACCCAATCCCGTCTATCTGTGGTAGGCACAACCTCAATACGCAGTGCTCCATCAACACATCTAGGAAAAGCTGGTTTTTGAAGTTGCTTTTGATCTCAACGGCTTGTCTAGGGGTGTAAAACTCAGGGATGTCAAGCTCTTGCATCACCCCCTCTAAGCTCCGTCCAAACCAGCCGTATTTTCCATATCGTGGCTTATCTTTGAGCACAGATTGCAAAATCGCAACCACAGCCGCGCGGTGTTTTAGTTTGACTTGTTTGAGAGTGGCAAAGCCGTTGTGATAGTGTCGCCTGTCAATGGGAGTGCCCTTTTGCACGAAGTCCAAATACTCCTTAGATAACCAAACTTCTAGCTGGGTGTCTTTGCTGATGACATCGCTCACAATCGCCCAACCATCAATCCGCGCGTGTTGTAAGTCTTCTAGCTTCTGCTCTAAAGATTTGTAGTAATGGTGTGAGCGCCCTCCAAAGACTGACTGCGTCAGGGCATACCGCGTTGTGGTGATTTTGAGTTGCCCGCTCTTTGGCTCAAAGCCCTTGAATTTCTCCTCACAGCTCAAGGCTAATAGGCATTCTAAGATTGTCTTGTGCGACATCCTCAAAAGCGTTTGTGTGAGCTTATAGTTGCGTTTTCTCCATTGAATCACCCTTGGCAACTTGTGATCTAAATCGCTTTGCTCGCCTTTTTTTCGCTCGTCAATGGGTGCAAATAGGGAAGTAGCACACTCCGCCACGCTAGTGGTAAAAAACTCTTTGGGGGGTTTAAACTTGACTCTCTTTTGCGTTCGTCCCTCTTGCGATGCTTCCAATGCTCTTGCTATGTTATTCATCACCCTATCTGTTGCCATTTTCACACACTCCTCAACATTCCTGTGCTATAATCTCGTGTCTTAGTTCTCAAAAAGGAAGGTCATCTTCAGGTTCAGGTTCAGGTATGACCTCCTTAACGACATCTAAAACTCCATGTCTAAAACGGGCAAAATACAAAGGCATAGCACTTTTTCCTAAGTTCTGTTTGCTGAGATTCAAACGCACTAAATCTTTATTTTGCGCGAGTGCTTGTAGCCTCTCTATCTCTTCATCCCTGTTTGGCTCATTCTCAAAAATGGCTTCTAGGTTTTGCTTATCCTCCTCCTCAAAAGTCGCCATTTCCTCTTTATCCTTAGAGAGATTGCTTTTCTTTTGGAGTGTTACAGAGCTCATCGTCAAGTGGTAGCGGACATTATCTACTAGAGCACTCGCCCCTCTTGCACTCACACTCTCATTCTTGTAGTTTAGCGCGCCCGCCTTTGAGCTGTGGTGTATCATCAAAATGCCGACATTAGCCGAGCGCGCTAAATCTCCCAAAAGACCTACTAAAAGCGTCATCTCTTTGTTGGAGTTTTCATCAAGGGCGTGAAAGCGACTAAGGGTGTCTAAGATGACAAGCTTGATGTCTAAGTCATATTTATGGCGTTTCTCCTTAATCAATGTTTCTAGGGCGCGTGCTAGTCCCGTATTTTTAACGCGGTTGCCCTCTGCGATGAGAAACTTTGCCTCTCTCCTAAACCCCGCCACAACATCAATGGGAATAAAGTTATGATCTAGACTCTTTGCCACAGGGTTGGGGTTGGTGATGAAGCCCTGATCTACCCTATGCTGTAAAATGCGCCACACCCGATAATCAATCACATCTTTATCATCCTCGTTACTCAAGTAGAGCACACCCCCGCGTGATTGCACCAAACCATTGAGACTAGGAAGTGTGTTTGTGGTGTCTGCCATACTCATCGCTATTGTTAGAGCCAAAAAGCTTTTACCGCTCCCACCGCTTGAGCTGAGTAACCCGCAAGTGCCTCTTTTGAAGCCTTGTAACAAAAACTCAGGATCAGGGAGTTTAGCCATTGCATAAAGCTTGGAAGGCAACATGGTACGCACCTTAAGCACATTCCCGAACTCACTAAACAAAATTTCCTCCTCAAGCTGACTTGTCGGTGTGCCAATAGGCGTGTTGGAAACTATCTCTTTAACTTCCTCCCATGTTTTGCCGTCAAACCTAGCCTCGTCCTCTTTGGGCGCGATGGGCACAATGCGATTAAGGTGTTTTAGGCAATGCCATTCCTTCAAATCCTCCTCACTCAAGGGAACGCGTTTTACTTCATCTCTCCAGTCTTTTTTTCTTGAACTCGCCATCTCAAACTCCTTTCATTTGTTCTGTTTTGCCTCAAAAATATATCGCATAATACCTAAAACTTTATTGAATAACAAATGTAAAATTTTAACGAATTTCACTACTAAACAGCGGGAATATAGATTTTTATGCGGGATTTTGCGATAGCGGATTTTTAATTTACGATACACATACGGGATTTTACGACCCATAAATAGGGCACTCCGCAAATTTTCAAGGTCGCATTATAGGAACGCGCGCGCGTAATTACACTAAGCACTGCGTGCTACACCATGCGCGTGTAGCTACACGCACTTTTAGTGCTATCGCCTGATCGCTGACGCTAGGCGAGTCTAAGTGCTAGCACACGCTCAGTGCTCCGCGCGCGGGGAAAAGAGAAAATACCCCCAAACCCCAAACCTCAAACAAAAAAAACCTCCACTCCACATAGATACACCTAGGCTAAGTGAAACTAAGTGGAATGGAGGATTTTTTTTACCATCCGCGCCGTAAAGCCCCTAGCTTTAGCTATGGGGAGTATGTCAAAAGACAACAAGGCTAAAAGCCACACAGAGATTTTGCAACACCCAAAGACTCTCGAATCTTGCAAGGCACATGGATTTTCAACCAACCAGCGTTTTCTTGCCAAAAGACGCTAAGAAGCTTTTAGCCCTTGTTCTGTGTTCTCAAAATTAGACTTTGGCATGTCAATCGTGGCTTGAGAGAAACAATGGCGTTTTTAGCCTCGTAGAAGCC
>NZ_QXQP01000042.1 GCF_003660265.1 Helicobacter mehlei | reverse complement strand
CGATGGTTTGGGACGTTGTGTGGAGATTTATAAATATGCAGGGATAAATTTGCAAATCCCCCACCCCAACTTCCCCCAAATGGTGGCTGACAAAATGGCAGGGGTGAATCGGGAGTTTGTGAAACAGACTTCCACCCCCTAGGGCATGTTTTCAATGGTGTATTTAAAGCGTTGTTTTTCAAGTTCTAGCTCTAGGCGATGTTTTTCCTCTTTGAGCAAATTTTCCTGAGTCTTGAGCTTTTGGATTGATTTGCTGGTGTAGTAGATATTATTTGTCAAATAAATTTTAGGCGCAAATAAGACCAACACAATCACCAAAACGCCCAATACACGCCACAACAAAGAGAGGGGAATTCCTTGTTTCACCACTTCTTGATTGAATAAAGCATCGCGTTCTTTTTGGCTGGTACGTAAGCGGCGTTCCTCTAAGGGGTGTTCTACATCCATGCTTGTTGTTGTCATCAAAAACCTTGAAAATAAAAAATACGCATTTTAGCACTCCGCGCTCTAGGGTTGGTGTTTAATTCTTGGGCACTTGGGGTGATGGGTTTTTTAGTGGCACAGATTCCCCAAGACTGAGCATACTCCCTAAAGGTGTGCTTGACTTGGCGATCCTCTAAAGAATGAAAAGAAATCACGGCTAATACAGCTTCTTTTAGATTTTTGGCACACTTTAAGAGTGTGTGTAAGTTTTCCATCTCAGAATTAACCTCCATGCGAATCGCTTGGAAGATCAAAGTAGCAGGGTGGAGCTTGCTTCTGTGGGCGTGTTTGGCTAAAAAGTCGGCTAAATCCTGTGCGCTCTCAAAGGGCTGTTTATGCCGTCTATTAGCGATCAAAGAGGCGATTTTTTTATATTCACGCACCTCGCCTGCTTGCAACACCCGCTCCAAGTGATAAAGGCTGTAGGTATTCACCACTTTAAACGCATCCAAAGATTGGTCTGTATCCATGCGCATATCCAACTGCTTGGAATGGAACCCAAAGCCCCGATGGGGGCTATCTAGTTGCCAAGAACTCACCCCCAAATCGGCTAGCACGCCTTTAATGCAAAGAGAGGGATTTTCTAAAAGAGAGGGCAATAGCGTAGCAAAATTGCCATGCATGAAGTTAAAACGATTGCCATAGGGGGCTAGTTTTTCTAAAGCCTGCTCTTTAGCCTCTAAGTCCTGATCGATCCCTATGATGTTTAAATGAGGGTAGGTTTCTAATAAAGCCAGAGTGTGCCCGCCCAAGCCCAAAGTGCAATCGATCAAAATAGGCTGGGGTGTTGTTTGTATGATTTCTTGAAAAGCTCGAACCACTTCTTGCAATAAAACGCTTTGGTGCATGTTGTCCTTTATGGTGCATGGGCATAAGCCGAGTTCTGTCGTGGGTGGTTATTTATCTAGGATGAGTTTTACAACCCACCTCTTGCGAAGTGCCTAAACTTAAGACCTTACCATACACTTCTTGCTACAGATTGGGTTTGCCTAAGTCCGATCCTAATTGCTTAGGACGCGGTGGGCTCTTACCCCACCTTTTCACCCTTACTCTCAACGAGCGGTTATTTTCTGTGGCACTTTCCCTTAGCTCACGCTAGCCATCTGTTAAATGGAATCCTGTCTTATGTAGCTCGGACTTTCCTCTTTGGTTTGATCCAAAGCAACCACCGCCCATGCAACCTATAATTATAGCCAAAATTAGCTTAAGGCCCACAAATAGGATCAATCACGCCCCCAAATCGTTGCCTAGTTTGCACAGCACGCGGATATTTTGGCTACGGCTATCATAGACCCAGTGTTTATCAAAGGCGCGTTTTGCCCCCGAGTTGCCATTGACATCGAGCAAATAAAAGCGGTTTTTATCTTGGCGTTTGTTTTGCATTTGCCTAGCAAGGTCGCCCATGTTGGTGTTGGTAAAATAGCCATCTGAGATCACCAAAAGGTCTGCATTCTTATAGTTTTCTCTTTCCATCTGCTCTATGCCCTGCTTGATGGCTAAATCCACATTTTCCCAGCCACCCCTAAAACTAAAGGTTAAAAAGTTGTTGAGCCTAGCCATCCAATCCCCACCGCTCAAATCTACAGCTGTTGTCCCCTCGCTAAAATTGATCAAATAGCACGCCCGTTTTTCTCTCTTGGCATGCACGCTCAAAAACAAAGTGAGAGCCTTAACAATGAGTTCAGGGTCGCCACTCATCGACCCGCTGGTATCCACGCAAATAATGATAGGTCCTTTCTCTCCCTCTTTTTCCTGCTCCTTTTCTATCTCTACCTCCACTTCCTCTATCCCCTCCAAATGGTGATCAATATAACCCTGCTTCTCAAAGCAAAAGAGGCGTTTTTCTGTAAATTTCAGGTAAAACAACACCTCCAAATCGGGGTCATCTAACAGGGCCAATTCTTGAGGGATCAAGTTTTCTAAATCATGACTCAAATGAATCCCACAAATTTCCTCTTTATAATCTCTAGTAGGGTGGTGTTCTGTATAGGCGTAAGTGCGTTGCTCCTTGATCACCTCCTTAATCATTTCTTGTTGCATCTCTTTCATGCGCCCCAGCAGATCGCAGATTTGCATTAAGACTTTATTGTTTTTGATTCGGGCAAAGAGGGCTTTAATTTGGGCGAGGTTTAGGCGTGTGAGGCTTAAGCCCACAGAAAAGGCATGCCCTCTATGTTGGGTCTTTATATCCGTATCCAAGCCCTCTAAATTTTCTAAGGCGCGTTTTTGTGCCTGTTCATCGCCCAAGCCCTCTAAATCTAGGGATTCTAGGGCTAGCCCCTTAGCGTCCATAAATAACCCACTTGTGCCAAAAAGTTCGGGGGATTGCTTGGCTAGCTGTTTTGCCTGCCATAGAGCCTTAAACCATGCACGCATGCGCTCTAAAAAATCCTGCTCCATTTTGGCTTGCGTGGCGTGTTTCCATGTGGCGATCTTATCCTCCAACACCCCCTGCCACTTATCTAAAATAAAGCGGTGCAAAGTGGCGTGATCTTCTGGGGTTTTAAGCCCCTTTTCTTGGGCGTGGATATATCCAATAACGCTCGGTGTCCCAATACTCCTCTGTTGTGGTATAAGCCTCCTTGCCCCAATAAGAAGTGTCGCGCCACTGCTGTTCTGTGGTTCTA
>NZ_QXQP01000041.1 GCF_003660265.1 Helicobacter mehlei | reverse complement strand
CCCCGAAGGGTAAAACGCTTTAGCGTTTTAATCGTTATGCTTGCCAAACAAATACCAAAAGGCTAGAACGCGCTAGCTATGCCCACCAAGATGATAAAACCAAAGTCGCGCAAGTTTGCCCACCTAGAGTGGCGTAGCGTTTAATGGAGCGTAGCGGAACGCGTAGCGTTTAATGAGCAAAAGCCTAGGGCTTTTGCAAAACCCGAAGGGTTTTAATGGTCAAGCTCGCCAAACCGATATGAAAGCTTTAATGAGCAAGCTTTAGCTTTTGCAAAATGCGCTAGCATTTTAATAGCCAAGCTCGCCAAACCGATATGAAAACCAAAGTGGCGAAAGCCCCACCTAGAGTGCCGAAGGGTTTAATGAGCAATGCGCTAGCATTGCAAAAGCCAAAGGCTTTTAATCGTTATGCTTGCCAAACCGATATGAAAGCTTTAATGAGCAAGCTTTAGCTTTTGCAAAATGCGCTAGCATTTTAATAGCCAAACGGGCAATTGATACCAAAAGGCTAGAACGCTTTAGCGTTTTAATCGTTATGCTCGCCAAACAAATACCAAAGCCCTAGAACGCGCTAACGTTTTAATGCTTATGCCCACCAAGATGATAGATGAAAACCAAAGTGCGGAAGTACTTTCCCACCTAGAGTGGCGAAGGGTCATGACAAGCTTTGCATTACCCCCCTCTAGCCCCCTATGGTGGGCACTTGGTTAGGGGGCATTTTACAAAAGAGGTAAAACTCATACCGTTGTGCCACATTTTCCCTTAAATGTGCTTGTAGAGATTGGGGATCGCAAATTATTCGCGTCCGGGATTAAGTGCTCATTGCCTAAATAATAATACAGCACGAAAAGCGATCCTCTCAAAACTAAGCAAAGATTAGATATAATTTCGAAAATCTTTTTAGGAGAATGTGTGAAAAAGGGAATCCATCCGGAGTATATTCCTTGCAAGGTAACTTGCGTGACCAGTGGGAGAGAGATTGAGGTTTTGAGCACAAAGAGCGAACTTAGGATCGATATTTCTAGTTTTTGCCATCCTTTTTACACCGGGAGCGACAAGATCGCAGATACTACCGGGCGTGTAGAGCGCTTCAAACAAAAATACAAAATGCAGTAGTGCTCACTCTCTTGCCTACACCCATTGGCAACCTGAAAGACATGACTTGGCGTGCTTTGGAAGCTTTGGTTAGTTGCGATGTGTTTTTGTGCGAGGATGTCCGTGTCACCAAGCGACTCCTCTTTTTATTAGAGCAACAAACGTGGGCACAAGGCATCTTGCAAACCGGTTCCAAACCACTTAAGCAGAAGCCTTTTATGTCTTTCCACTCCCACAACCAAGAGGCATTTTTAAAGCAAGTAGAGCCCTCTTTTTTTCGAGATCGGCATGTGATCTTTGCTAGCGATGCGGGCATGCCCTGTGTGAGTGATCCGGGAGCTAGGCTGGTTAGTTTTGCTCAAGAACACAATATTGCTTATGAAGTGTTGCCCGGGGCGAGTGCGTGTGTGGGTGCTTATAGTGCTAGCGGGTTTGAGTCGGCTGGATTTTGTTTTGTGGGGTTTTTACCACCCAAGCTTCACGATCGGCGCGCCAAAATTGCCCAGTTGCTAGCAGAAACCCCAAAAGTTTTGGTCTTTTATGAGAGTCCTCACCGCTTGCTAGATACCTTAGAAGATTTGGCACAGATCGCCCACCAAAGTGCACTTTTTGCCATTAAGGAGATGACCAAGCTCCATGAGTGTTTTTTTAAAGGGAGTGTCTTAGAAGTGTCCCAACAAATTAGGGCTTTGGGGCGTAAGGCCTTGCAGGGCGAATGGGTGTTGGTTTTACAGAATAGGGAGAAGCGCGAACCTAGTTTGCCTCTATCAAGCATTGAACAAATGGAGCTACCCCCCAAAATCAAAGCCAAGCTTGTAGCAAAAACGTTAGGAGTTAGTCCTAAGGAAGTCTATACGCCTACGCATAAAGAGGGTTAATGGTGGTTTTTGGCAAACAAGTGGTGTTGCACATGCTCACGCATTATCCTCAGTCTATCTCTATTTTCTATTTGGCTAGAGAGGTGGATAGAAAGCTCTTTAATTTATTTAAAGCCCACAAAAGGCGTTATGCGAGTCAAATTGTTGCGCTAGATTTTAAGAAAGCCCAAGCGATGGCTAAAGGGAATAACCACCAAGGTTTTTTAGCCCAAGTTTTGCCCCCCAAACTAAGTACTTTGGAGGAAATCAAGCAACTCAATAAAATCTTGGTGCTGTGTGGCTTGAGCGATGTGGGGAATGTGGGTGCGCTTTTTAGGAGCGTGGCGGGTTTGGGCTTTGAAGGGGTGATCTTGGATACTCCTATGCCCTATGAGGGCTTGGTGCGCTCCAGTTTGGGTGCGCTCTATGATGTGCCTTTTTGTGTGCGTAAGAATGTCCTAGACACCATTTGTGAGTTGAAGGGTGCTGGGGTGAGTTGTTATGGGGCACACTTGCAGGGGCAAGATGTTAGGGAAGTCGTGTTTACCAAGAGAGTGGCACTTTTTTTGGGGAGCGAGGGGGAGGGCTTGAGCTCTAGGGTTTTAGACAAGATGGATTGTTGCGTGCACATTAAAATGCATGGCAAGATGGATTCACTCAATGTGAGCGTAGCGGGAGCAATTTTGATGGATAGGGTGAGAGGATGAATGAGAAGGAAAAACTAGAGGCTTTAGACAAAACGCTCGCATTTTTGCAGGAAAAGGATATTAAAGAAGTATCCCAAACAACGCGCATTGCTATCAACAAGCTAGAAGCCATTTACCAAAAGAAGTTTGATGCCTTGCAACGCGTGCATGCGATGGGGTTTTTACAGATTTTGCAAAAAGAATACCAAGTGGATTTAAGCCATTGGATGGTTGAATATGACAAGCATTTTTTTGCCAAGTCCTCTCCTGATCTAGACAACACGTACGTTGCCAAACCTCAAGAGCCACAAACCCCGCTCTCCTCTCCTTTTTTGGACTCTAGTCGTGTAAAAGACCCCACAGAAATCCCCTCTTTTGAGCCTGAGAAAACACCCAAGTGGTATTTTATGCTCCCCTTAGTGGCTTTAGCGATCCTAAGTGTAGGGATTTACATCTATTATAAAACTTCTAAGACCTTTAGCCCCCAAACCCATGTTGAGATTGCCCAAGAAAACACAGAAACCACCCCCACCCTAGAGGAACCCCCCCCCCATGCTAGCACGCCACAAAACCCCCCTAAGCCCACAC
>NZ_QXQP01000040.1 GCF_003660265.1 Helicobacter mehlei | reverse complement strand
GATGGTGCTTACCAAGATAAGTTGTTTGCCCAATGCAAAGAGCGCGGGTATTGTATGTAGCATGAGGTGGGTTTTTATATGCCTCTTGGGGTTGGTTTGCTCTTTAGTCTCTGCTCCCATCAAGCCCTCTAAATCTAGACTCTCTAGGGCCAATCTCTCTTAGCGTCCATCAAGTCAGTCTTGAGAGTTTTTGGGCAAAGGGCGTGATGGGATTCTCCAAAGTTCATCTAAAGTCTTTACAATTTTTTGATATACAAAGAACAATCAAGGACTAAAAGATGTGTAGACATATTAAGAAATCACTTGCAAAGCAACCTCCCTCTAAGAGTGGGGGGTATTACCCCAATCCCAAGTTTTCAAACACTCTAAAGTGTCTTTTTATCTTGTGGGGCCTGTGTATGGCACACCTTGTGGCTAAAGAGGCAAAAGAGATCAATTGGCAAGTCCTCTTAAAACAGCACCACATCCCAGGCAAGGTGGTTAAGTCTGTTGATGAGGGTCCGGATTTTAAAGTGCTCATTGTGGATCACAAGGGCAAATGGGAGGCGTGGTGGGTGGATAAACAAACCCTTAAACTGGCTAATCAAAGACCCGATGATTACCCTTATGGTGCTGACCCAACATACGATGAAATATGGGCACACAACCAAGCCATACCCACGCAGATCATAAAGATGTGGAATCTCTTTTACACTGGCCCTTACGCGACTATGCGCGAGGATATGGATGTTTCTTACTTTAAAAAAGCCTTGCTTTCTTTAAAACCCTTGCAAGGCACGGATTGGCAGAGTGCTGTCTTTGATGGCCCCAGTGTGTGGCTCATTAATGCCAACACCACCCAAGCTATAGAAGTGCAACAAGCTTTTGGAGATAATGCCGCCCTATTTAAGAAAATCAACGCACGCGCCCAAACATTGCGCGCCAAAAAAGCCCCCCTTCTCTTTGGATCTTTTTTTGAAGCGTTGCCTAAACCCTGCTTGGATACCTTCCCCTCCACCAACCCCAAAGCTCCCGATCTCTATTTAATTTTGGATTTCGCAGATAGCTTTTCAAATCTCTACCGACGCACAGGAGAAATCCTTAAAAAATTCCCCACCATCTTAAAGCACTACCGCGTGCATGTTTTTCTTACAGATGATGTGAGAGATGGTAAAGCCATCCTATCTAAATCTTACCACCGCCTCAAAAAACAATTCCACGCCACCTCCCTTAAAGGTGATTGTGATGTACCCGATGACCCCAAAGCTGGTAAAAAAGTGGGCGATACGGGCAGAAATTGGGAGGACTTTCTCTTTGGCATTGATAGCAAACACAATGATACACCCGGATATATAGACAACAACAACCCCACCCCCATTATCTATAACCCCAAAATAGGGCTCATCAAAGCGCGCGACTTTTTACAGAGTTTAGACGCTCCTATGGGGGATAAGCCCCCCACGAAGGCGCAGGGTTTGAGTGCCTACAAGGTTGTAAAAAAGGCTAGCTTGAGCCATGCCCCCTTTCAAATCGCGCTCTTGCAAGACAAACAAAGCCTTGAGCAAAGCGTGTGGCTTGATAGCCCACAAGCCAAGCTGTGGTTTAAACCCGGACGGGTGCGCAAGTTACACAAAAACGATCAAGCCCTCTTGAGCGATTTTAAAGAGGAGGCATCGGGTTATAATTATGTGAAAGTCTATGCCAAACCCCTAAAGACCTTTTTTCACAAAGCCCATAGAATCGATCTGGTGCCTAAAAATGCACAGAGAGATTTTTATGTGATTACATCCGCTTCGCCCGCTGCTGCCGATGATCTTGCATATTATAACACCCCCATTAATCTCGTTTCTAAGATTATAAAAAAAGTCCAACAGGGAGATGCGGTGCATATCATTTTAGTGGGATCACTCAGTCAATTGCCCACGGATGATTGTGGCGATCACGCTTGTGATGGGGATGAAGAGACTTGGGTGGCTCAGACTTGTTTTAATGCAGCTAACAAAGCAAAAAATATGGCTGAAAAGCTCGGTGTTATAAGAAATTGTGGCTATGCTGGTGATTATGATTTTAAAGACCCCGGGGAGAGTGCCATTGCTGATAATAGTGCCAATTTAACAGACGATGACACGGGCATGTTTGAAGCGCAAGCGTGGAATCATTTAAACGAGCTATTGCCAGACCCTGATCAAGAATAAAATCTTTAGCTTGTATTAAATAAAGGAGTTGAAATGATTTTCCTCATTGGAATACTTTTACTCATCAGCCCCCTATGGGCTGTAAGCCCTAATTTGGTCCAGCAAATGCAACAAGCCCGCACATTAGTGGTTAAAATTTACGAACAAGATTTTAAAGAGCGTTACACGCGTATAAATTGGGACATGGTCTTTTCCCATGCCATGCAAAAAGAAGCACCAACCCTTGTCAAGCACCTGCAAGCCTTTGTTGATCATATCCCGTTTTTACAAGCCTTCCAGCCCAAAACCCCCAAGCAAGCCCAAATGATCCAAGCGCTCAAAGCCCTTGAGATGTACAACCTTTTTAATTTATTGAGCGACTCCACCCCCGAATTTTATTGCAACAACCACATCTCAAAGTGCAAGAAAATGAAGTCTCCCAAGCGTGTTAAGCCCTTTGACGCTAAAAAACACACTTTAGAATTTTTAAGGGGCATAGAATTGGCCTACGCCCCCTTACTTGGAGCCTATCATCAGGGTTTGGACATTACAGATTATCTACAGATGTTGCATGACAAGTCTGACGCATTAATCCCTAATTGGGAGATTATGGGCATTCGAAAAGATCATTTAAACATGGTTAAAGGTCCTAAGACTCCGACTTTGCGCCACTATTTTGAGGATTTTGCATCCATCGATGCACACAACTACCTCATGGATAGCGGTTTTATTGAAAATGTAAGGTTTTTTGGTGCCAATGAAAAAGATGGTTTCAAAGATTTTTTGACAATCCAGATTGTCCGTGCTGTTGGGGGGGTCAAGGTCCAAGATTTAAACGCGTGGATGGCTTATTGCCAGCGCGCGCCTTTGCCTTCTTGGGGGGTGATGCTAATGACAATGACTTTGAAAGTGCGATGGGTTTGTATTGGGAAAGTGTTACCCATTTGCGTATCACCCCTGCTGAGGATGATGCATATACATTTTCTATTCTCAAGCCAAAAGTCCCTTTTGTCCAAGCGATGCAACTAACTCTCCCCCAAAACCCCACCATTTGTTTGCAACCCCGGTATTTAGACAAAGAGTCTAAAGCACTTTGCTTGCAAATCTTCCAACAACACAGCTATGACCCCAAACCCTTACAAAAATACCTAAACTCCCTGCGCCTCATCTCCATTGACAACGCTCCCTGTGTGTATCTTAACTCTAAGGACCAACTCCAAACCTTTAAATCTAACAATGCCCTATGCTTGGCATTACAAAAACACTTGACAAAGGAACAAAAGTAACTCGCTTATCTTAAAAATTCC